>JBFJXW010000044.1:0-21990 GCA_041622895.1 Desulfobulbus sp.
CCCTGCAGGGCATTGACACCGATCAGTTGTATGCGGTATCGAGAAAACTCGAACATGCCATGCTGGACGCGCCGGATCTGATTGATGTTTCCAGCGACCTGCAGATGGACAACCCCGAGTTGAATGTCGAGATCGATCGCAACCGGTCGCTGCTGCTCGGCGTCTCGCCGGAACAGATCGAAAATGCACTGTACACCGCCTATGGCGAACGCGATGTCTCGACCATCTTCGGTGCCAACGACCAGTACAGTGTTATCGTCGAATTCCAACCGCAGTTTCAGCAGGACGCCACGGCGCTGGACCTGCTGCACATCCGCTCCAGCCAGGGAAAACTGGTGCCGCTCTCCACGGTCGCTGAGCTGCGCGAGGGGCTGGGCCCGCTCTCGATCAACCACAGCGGGCAGCTGCCCTCGGTCACCCTGTCGTTCAACATCAAGCCCGGCGTTGCCCTGGGCAAGGCCCTGACTGACCTGCAGCAGCTGACCACCTCGCTGCTGCCCACCGGAATCAGCTCTTCTTTCCAGGGCAATGCCCAGCAGTTCCAGGCCTCCCAGGCCAACATGGGGTGGCTGCTCGCCCTGGCCATCCTCGTCATCTACATTGTGCTCGGCATCCTGTACGAGAGCTTCATCCACCCGTTCACCATCCTCACCGCCCTGCCCTTTGCCGGCTTCGGTGCGCTGATCACCCTGATGCTGTTCAATACCGAGCTGTCGATTTATGCCTTTGTCGGCATCATCATGCTCATCGGCCTGGTCAAGAAAAACGGCATCATGATGATCGACTTCGCCGTTGCCGCTCAGGAGGCGGGAAAAAACGCCCAAGACGCCATCCACCAGGCCTGCGTCATCCGCTTTCGGCCCATCATGATGACCACCATGTCCGCCCTGATGGCCGGATTGCCGATTGCTCTGGGCTACGGTGCCGGGGCCGAATCACGGCGTCCGCTGGGTCTGGCGGTGGTCGGCGGCCTGCTCTTTTCCCAGACGCTGACGCTCTATGTCACCCCGGTCTTCTATCTGTACATGGAGCACCTGCAGCAGTGGCTGCGCAACAGGAAACGCACCCGATCCGAGCAATAAAAAAAAACGGCGTGAGTAAGAGTCGCACTGTTCGATACATACACGAACAGGCGGCACCCTGTTCACCAGCGCATTCGCATCACCTGCAGCAGAAATGGTCGTTTGAAGGAACGGACCACGGCAACCAAAAACACCGTACACAGAGAGCCTGTATGCGACATCAAGGGAAAATCACCCAATGGAAAGACGAAAGAGGCTTTGGCTTTATCACTCCCAAGGACGGCGGCGCCCGGGTGTTTGTCCATATTCGATCCTTTGTCAGGCATTCACGACGACCCACCGGCGGGAAAACCGTAACCTACGAACTGATGACCACCGGCAAAGGGCAATATTGCGCTGAAGATGTGGCTATTCGAGGACAAAGCCTGGTCACCGCGACGGCGTGGATCGGCGAATTGCTGCGGGTCTTACCGGCCCTTGGTTTTCTCCTTTTGCTGGCGGGTATGGTTTGGTTCGCCCAATTGCCGCTTCCGGTATTTGGTGCCTATCTAGGCGCAAGCACCCTGACTTTTCTGGCCTACTGGAGGGATAAAAGCGCTGCTGAAAACAAGGGATGGCGGATCTCGGAAAACAGTCTGCACCTGTTCAGCCTGCTCGGCGGCTGGCCCGGGGCCCTGCTGGCGCAGCGTCTGCTCCGCCATAAGTCGATAAAACGCTCCTTCCTGATCATATACGCCATGACAGTCGTTCTCAACTGCTGTGTTCTGGCGGCACTGTTTTTCGCTTCCAACGCCTCTATGCAGAGCGGCAATCAATGGTTTCCGTAACCATTCGGAAATCGACCCATATCTTCGCAGCACCCTGACCCGGTATGGAGTACAGCTGCTTTTGCATGGGACTGTATCAGAGGTCGTACTGCGTTCTGCGGTACTGGACGGCTTCGGCCACATGGGCCACACTCAGGGATTCAGCGTCGGCAAGGTCGGCGATGGTCAGGGCAATTTTGAGGATACGGTGGTAGGCCCGGGCCGAGAGTCCCAGGCGGGTGATGGACTGATTGAGCAGATCGGCGGAGGCGGTGTCCAGGCGGCAGTATTTTTTCACGTCCCTGGCGCTCATCTGCGCATTGCAGTAGATCCGGCTCGCACGCGCAAACCGCTGCCGCTGTTTGGCTCGTGCCCGGTTGACCCGCTGCCGAATAGCGGCGGACGATTCTCCGGCGGGTTGCCCGATCAACTCTTTCACCTGGACCGCCGGAACCTCAATATGCATATCGATTCGGTCGAGCAGCGGTCCAGACAGACGGCTACGGTAGCGCTGCACCTGCAGCGGCGTGCAGGTGCAGGGACGGACCTGGTCACCCAGGTGCCCGCAAGGACAAGGATTCATCGCAGACACCATCATAAATCGAGCCGGAAAACTCAGACTGGTGGCTGCCCGGGCAATGGTGACCGTGCCGTCTTCAAGGGGCTGGCGCAGAACCTCGAGCACATGTTTCTTGAACTCCGGCAGTTCGTCGAGGAAAAGAACGCCGTTATGCGCCAGAGAGACTTCCCCCGGCCGCGGCACCTGACCGCCACCAATGAGCCCGGCATCGGAGACCGTGTGATGCGGTGAGCGGAAGGGCCGGGTCACCATCAGGGGCGTTTTCTCCGGCAGCAGTCCGGCAGTGGAAAAAACCTTGGTGGTTTCAATGGCTTCGTCCAGGGTCAGGTCCGGCAGGATGGTCGGCAGCCGCCGGGCCATCATGGTCTTACCGGTACCCGGGATGCCGGTAAGCAGGAGATTATGCCCCCCGGCCGCGGCAATTTCCATGGCCCGTTTGGCGTATTCCTGGCCTTTGACATCGGCAAAATCAACCGGATAGTGATCGTGACGGGCAAAGAGGTCGGCAGGATCGATAACCTGAGGCTTCAGCGTGGTCTTGCCGGCTAGAAATTCCACGGCCAGGTCCAGGCGTCCTATGCCGTAGACCTCCAGGCCTTGGACAATAGCGGCTTCGGCAGCGTTTGCCTCGGGCACGAGAAAGCGGCGGATGCCATTCTCTCGGGCGGCAAGGGCCATAGGCAGTACGCCGGGTACCGGCCGTACCGATCCATCGAGCGACAGTTCGCCGGTAATGGCGGTCTGTTCCAGCACATCGCTGTGCAGTACGCCGGCCGCCGACAGAATGCCCAGAGCAATGGGCAGGTCATAGCCGGTGCCTTCTTTTTTCACGGCGGCAGGCGCCAGGTTAACTGTGATCCGGCGCGGCGGAAAATCATAGCCCGAATTCTTGATGGCCGCCCGCACCCGGTCTTTGGCTTCCCGCACTGCCCCCTCGGGCAGTCCCACCGTGGAAAAAGAGGGCAATCCCTGGGCTAGATCCACTTCCACCTGAATAAGGAGGCCATCGACCCCGGTCACCGAGCAGCTTATCACCGTAGCCAGCATTATTTGTTACCTGTAGAGGGCGGCCATTGCCGGAGCATAATCGCCATTCTTGTGTTTGTAGATATACAACGGCGCCAGAATTTCACACTGTTCGCCTCCATTTTTAATGGCTTCAATGAGCACCAGGCGGGCACTGGCAGCCTCCGGATAGGAATAAACCGGTTGCAGCCGTTTGGGTGTCAGCCGATGGCTGTGCAGAGCGGACAGCAGGGTATTGCAGCGCTCCGCTGGATAGACGAACACCACTCGTCCTCGGTTCTTGACGCTAAAGGCGGCGGCGCGCACAAAATCGGCCACTTCAGCGGTAAGTTCATGGCGAGCGCGGGCGGCCTGATCGTCAGGGTTGATGCGGCCGCTGTTTTTTTTGTGGTACGGTGGGTTGCAGACCACAAGATCAAAAGATTCAGCTACCAGCACGGTGGCAATGGCACAGACATCGGCCCTGATCACGCGAAAGCGATCAGCAAAACCATTGCGCCTGCCATTCTCCTCCGCCAGGGCAGCCAGCTGGTGCTGCAGTTCCAGACTGCAGACCGTTATCTCGGGATGGCGGTAGGCCAAGACGAGACCGATTACCCCGCAACCGCCGCCCAGATCTAACACTCGCTGTCCCGGTCTAGGAATAGGAAAATGCGCTGCCAGTACCGCATCCACGGAAAAACGGTAGCCGTCGCGGCTTTGCCGGCAAATTAGATTGCCCTGAAAAAGGGTATCGTCAGTAAAGGTCGGTAGAGGGTGATCAGTTTCCGGCACAAGAGGGTTCCGCTGGGATAAAGAAGTTGAAAAGAAAAGGCCGAGGTGCTGGCGAATCGAGGATTTTCCTGCTACAATCAGCGGCTTTCAGCAAAGATCTGGACAGTTCCGCTATTCTGTTTACCATTTTACCATAACGGTGCGCAAGCCGCTTTTCGCCAGCCCGCCCCAGCCTGACGCAACAACACGTCCGCTTCATTCACAGGAGTCATTGATGGATATATTTATCAAAACCCATTTTTCCGGGGGGCATCACCTCCGCGCCTATCCGGGCAACTGCGAGAATCCCCATGGCCACAACTGGAAGGTCAAGGTGACCGTGCGGGCCACCCAACTCGACCATCTTGGCATGGGAATCGATTTCAAGCAGCTCAAACAGACCGTCAACAAGGTGGTTGATGAACTGGATCACCGCAACCTCAACGAGCATCCGGCATTTCTCGATAAAAATCCTTCTTCCGAGCATATCTCCATGTTCCTTTTTCACAGCCTGAAGGAACCGCTGCACACCGATCGCTATGACCTGTATTCGGTTGAAGTGCGGGAAACCGATTCCAGCGGCGTGGTTTATTACGGTGACTGAAATCCTGCATACCTCGGAGTTGTTTTATTCCATCCAGGGCGAATCCACCCGGGCGGGTTTGCCCTGCCTCTTCATCAGGCTGGCCGGCTGCAATCTGCGCTGCGCCTACTGTGACGCCCGCTACACCTGGGAAGATGCCGCCGTGCCCATGACCATGGAAGACCTGCTTGCCTGGGTGGCACAATATCCCGGCATCCTGGTGGAAATCACTGGCGGTGAACCACTCCATCAACCGGGAGTCTATCCGCTGATGGAACATCTGCTTGCATGCGGACGCCAGGTGCTGCTGGAAACCAATGGCAGTCTGCCGGTGAGCGGGGTGCCGGATGCCGTAGCCATCATCATGGATATTAAATGCCCGGACTCGGGCATGGCCGCCCGTAATTTGCCGGAAAACATCGCCCTCCTCAAGGAACGCAGCCGACGGCAATGCCGGGATGAAATCAAATTCGTACTCAGCTCCGTCGACGACTTTCACTGGGCACGGACCCTGGTGGAAGACGAACGTCTTGACCAGGTGGCGCCCGTGCTGTTCTCGCCGGTGCGCCCCCTGCTCGCCCCACAGACCCTCGCCCGGTTATTGCTCGATCATCGGCTCAACGTCCGTCTGCAGCTGCAGCTCCACACCCTGCTCTGGCCCGGCCAGAACCGGGGCGTCTGAGCCTTTGCCGCACCGCTGCATTCAACGCTTTTTATCGATGGAACAGACCCAGGAAAGAGGCGGAAGAATACGTTCTTTCAAGACCTGTTGGTCATAAGCCGCCACCAGATCCGATTTTTTCAGACAACCGACCACCTTGCGCGGTGCGTCCTGTGCCACCACCGGCAGAAAAGAAAATTCATGGTTGGCAAAGATATGGAAGGCTTTTTCCAGATCATCCTCCTCGGTTACGGTGACCACCTCGCGCTGCATCAAAGCGGCGGCCGTGGCCGAACCGGAATACTGCTCCGGCCGGGTCAGCATGCAACGCAGATCACGCAGAGTCAGCACACCCGCCAATGCCCCCTGCAGATCAACCACAATAAAATGGGGAAAGCTGCTTTGCTCCATCAACTCGCCGATGCGGCATAACGGTGTCGTCACCTCGACAAACTCCGGTTCCCGGCACATGTATTTACCGACCACCATATTGCGCAATCGGTTGACATCATGACCGCGGACAATATTGATGCCCCGGCGCAACAAATTGGTCTCATACACCGAATAACCGTGCAGAATTTTGACCACAAGTAGGCTGGGAATGCAGGCCACCATCAGCGGCAGGATTACCTCGTAGTTGTAGGTCAGCTCGAAAATGGTCATGATGGCGGTTATCGGCGCAAGCGTGGTGCCGCTGACCATGGCACCCATGCCGATCAGGCTGAAACAGGCGGTGGAATTAAGCATGGTGGGCCAAAGAAACTGGGCCCAATGACCGAAAACAGCACCCGCCATGGCACCGATAAAAAGCGACGGCGCAAAAATACCGCCGCTCATGCCGCTGCCGATGGACAAACCGGTGGCCAATATCTTTGCGGCAACCAGGATCGCGGCCACCCCAAGGGGAAGCGCATCGCCCAGCGCCTCGTTGATGGTCAGATAGCCCAGCCCCAGAACCTGCGGAAAAGCCAGACCAACAATTCCCACCACCAGTCCGCCCAGGGCCGGCGTACACCAGAGGGGCAGATGACACCGTTCATACAATCGGGGCAGACCGAAGACCACCGCCATGAGCACCAGGCTCAAAAAACCGCAAGCCAGCCCCATGGCAAGATACAACAACAATTCAGCGGGGGACTGCATGACAAATGAGGGGATGTGAAAAACTGCAGCACCCTGCCAGCAGTAGCGGGAAACCAGCGTGCCGGTTACCGCGGCAATAACGATATTACTCAGGGCGGCAGTCCCCATCTCCAGAAGAAGAATCTCCACGGCAAAAAGGGTGCCGGCCATGGGAGCCTGAAAGGTGGCAGCAATGCCGGCGGCAGCTCCACAGGCCACGGCCATGCGACGCTGATCACGGTCAAACCGCAAGAGCTGCATTACGGTTGAACCGATGGAGGCCCCGATCTGGACAATCGGCCCTTCCCGTCCCACGGAAGCGCCGGCAGCTATCAGCAGGGCGGTGGCGCCGGTTTTGATAAGGGTGACCCGGTGGCGAATGTGTCCGCCTTTCAGCGCCAAAGCCTCCATCACCTCCGGAACCCCTGGCCCTCGTATTTCCGGGGCCCAAAAGGCGATAACAGGCCCGACCACCAGCCCGCCCAGGGCTGGCAGCAACACCCGCCACAGCCAGTGCGGCTCACCGCTTACATCACGAAAAAAATCGCCGGCTATCTGCAACAGGGAAAAAAGAGCAGCAATCAGCCAACGGAAAAAAACCGCCCCGAGCCCGGCCAGGGCGCCGATAAGTACCGCAATGAGCAGGGGATAAAAGATATCGGCAAGCCGCCAACGCAGCTTCATGATCAGAGGCGGTTGGTGCCGAGCATGAGCAACAATTCGTTACCGTCCGTGAACAGCACCATCAGGCTGTCACTGCCGCGGACCGTGACTTCTTGTATGCCGGGCCGGGTTTTCAGGTAGACGGCTGTTTGTTCCGTGGCCTTTTTCCGGCTACCGCCTTGAGCGCCCAGGTACTCGGCGTATTTTGCCTCCGCCTCCAGGACCAGCGTCTCTGCCGTCAGCTGCTGATGCAGGGTATCTGCTGTCCGTGGTTCATTTCCTTCCGTCCCAGCAACACCGGTCGCCGAAGCGAGCAGCAAGAGCACGAAACAGAGTGAAAATATTTTTCTCATGCCTCTCCCTCTGAAAAATACGCGGAATGGTGTATTCCAAGGGCATCCTGGTCGCAGGTTACTCAGGTAACATACGCAGCACTGCCTACTTTATCAACGTCACACTGCCGCTGTCGGGCAGCCTGTCTCTGCTTGTCATATCGTACAACCACAGTCGCACCAGATGTGCCGTTCCGAAGCTGGTACTCCACGGAACAGTGATGCTGTAATCGTTTCCGCTCTTGCTCGGCTTTCCGGCATAGACCTTGTTGTTGAATAATCCCGGTTGGGTTTGTTTGTAGACCTCAAAAGTGTTCGGACGGCATTTTACCAGTACTTCGGCAGCAGTACTGCCGCCGGTGTCGGCATAAAAAAAGAACTCGTTACTGACCGGGACAGCATAGAAACTGATGGTGGCATGGAGCCGGGTCCCGTCGGAAACGAGGCGGAGCAACTTGTAATCGCGCTCATTGGGCGCAAAGGCCTCGTTGGCATCGGTTTTCCAGACGGCCAGCTGGCATTTGTTTTTGTTGGCGGGAAAAACGACTAGCTCCGGAGGGCGGCAACCGGTTTCGTATACTGCGGCAACACCCTCTTCAACGGATTTCTGCTCTTTCATTTCCTGGAAAAAAAGATCCGTGCCATTGTCGCCGCAGTTAAACGAAACCGACTCATTCCAGCTGACCCATGCCGATGCCCCATGAGTGGTGGTCCAGGTAGGCATACCGGGCAGTGCTCCGGGATCTGCTCCGTGGCAGCTTTCCAGGAAAAACAGCGTCGAAGGAAAGGGTTTATCGGCCCAATAGGCGGTACTGAAACCGCCGGTGATAACATAGCCGAACTGTGTGGTGCCGGAGGCATGGTTGAAGGCACTGGCACGGATCGTCCCGGTATAACCACTGCTGGCCGACGGGTAGCTGGTATACCAGGGCCGGACCATAAAACCAAAATCACCGCCAAGATCGCCGCCGTGACCGCGGAGAAAGACGACCCCGTATTCACCGTCATCAATACGAGCGGCATTGGCCAAATTTGCGTTATTGTTCAATTTTGTTGTCACCATATAACCAAGCGACTCCAGATCCGACTTGACCTGCATCCAGATCTTTGGCGAAATCACGTTGGCATCGTCTTCCAAACAATCGAAAAGCAGGGCTTTATTGCTCTGCGGAGCACAGGGCAGCACCCGGAGCAATGCATCAGGACGCAAAGGATGGTTTGTGATCACCTGGTCGGTAGGCTTGACACGAATTTTTTCTTTCACATCTATCATATCCTGAGGAGAACCAAGGCGATCTTCTCCCAAGAACATGAGCAGTTCGTTGCCATCTTTAAAGCGCACCATAAGATTGCTGCCCTTCAACTCCTGCACTTCTCGCACATCGGCCTGTTGCAACAGGAAAGCCTTCTGCCGCTTGACCGCATCGGACAATTGCACGTTTCCGACCTTGACCAGACTCTGCAGGTCAACATGCACCTTGTTCGCAAGTTGCGTGATTCGTTGCGCCTCAACACCCCAGGCCGTGCCTGCTGCCATAAGCAGCAGCCCAACGAGCATGCCACACATTCCGGCGGTTTTCATCATCACCCTCCTCTTGTTGATTGACAAGATCGACATCGCCCGTCCCGCCGGCATTGCCCACCTCGTTCCTTGTCGCCACAAACGAACGGGATCACACAACAGGAGACGATCCAGCCGTCTTGGGGCAATTTCGTGACTAAAGGTTCCATGCAAGCCTACAGTTTAGCACTATCAGTTCATTATACTTTTTCTGGCAGAGGAAACAGCAAGGGCGCAAGGCACCCTGCGCAAAAAGATCATGCCCGGCTCAGTAGAGACGGCGACACATGTTGATCGTGATACAAAGAAGAGAAGAGTTGGCTGTGAACGTGACGCTTCAGGTACAGGTCCTACTTTCCACCGCCTTGTGCGATGGCCCAGCAGGGTCTCAAAGTGCGCCTGGGGCAGCCCGGTCCGTCATGTTCTGGCTCACTTCCATAGCTTCACGTTACAAAACAATGCATTACAAGTAACAAAACAACGAGTTATGCGTCAATGAATATTCTTTTCGCCTAGCATACCGCCTTGCACTGCTGTCGTTTCCAGAGGAACGGTGCAGGCGCAACAATCCTCTGTTCGTATCGATGTGCGGGCTGGCGCGTCACCACCACGATCAGAGTGCTCCGCAAAATCACATCGAGCCGGCAATCCCCCTTGCAGCACATCCCCGCTCCGATTGCCTTGAGATATCCGTTCCGGCGCAAAAAAAAGCTTCTCAGCATCCTCACTTCGCCCTATACTCTTTGAAATATATCAACCAAATATCTGCTCCTCATTTACCCGCAAAGGATTCAAATATGCCCGATTTGCAAACAACCCGTATCGGTATCATCGGACTTGGCTATGTCGGCTTGCCGTTGGCCGTGGAATTCAGCAAAAAAAAACCGACCATAGGTTTTGACCTCAAAACCCAACGCATCGAGGAATTGCGCCAGCATCGCGACCTCACTCGCGAGGTTTCCACCGAGGAACTCCGTCAGGCCGGCGACCTGCAGTTTACCAGTGCCATCGAGGACCTGCGCGGCTGCAACGTTTTTATCGTTGCCGTCCCCACCCCCATTGACAGCAACAAGCAGCCGGATTTCACTCCGCTGATCAGTGCCTCGGAAACCGTAGCCAGGATCCTGAAAAAAGATGATGTGGTGATTTACGAATCCACGGTCTATCCCGGTGCGACCGAGGAAATCTGCATGCCGATCCTTGAACGTGACTCGGGCCTCACCTTTAACCAGGATTTTTTTGCCGGCTACAGTCCGGAACGGATCAATCCCGGTGACCATGAACACCGTTTGCCCACGATCATGAAGGTCACCTCCGGATCCACCCCGGAAATCGCCGACTTTGTCGATGCGCTCTATGGGCTGGTGATTACTGCCGGCACCTTCAAGGCCAGCTCGATCCGTGTAGCCGAAGCTGCCAAGGTAATCGAAAACACCCAGCGCGATGTCAATATTGCCCTGATCAACGAACTGGCGCTGATCTTCAACCGCCTGGGCATCAATACCCTGGAGGTTCTCGAAGCCGCTGGTACCAAATGGAACTTCCTGCCCTTCCGCCCCGGTCTGGTCGGTGGCCACTGTATTGGAGTTGATCCGTATTACCTGACCCACAAGGCTCAGGAGGTCGGCTATCATCCGGAAATGATTCTGGCCGGACGCCGCCTAAACGATGATATGGGTCGTTATATTGCCTCGGAAACCGTTAAACTGATGCTGAAAAAACGCATCCACGTCGCCGAGTCCCATATCCTTATCCTGGGGCTGACGTTCAAGGAAAACTGCCCTGACCTGCGTAACACCAGGGTCATCGACATTATCAAGGAACTCAAGAGCTTTGGCGCTCAAATCGAGGTGTACGACCCCTGGATCGACCAGGAGGAAGCAGGCCGCCACTACGGCGTCACGATAATCGACCATTTGCCGGAAAATCGATATGACGCTATGGTCCTTGCCGTTGCCCACAGGGAATTTCAAGCGCTTTCCGCTCAGGATCTGCGCAAGCTCTGTAAACCCAATGCTGTTATCTATGACGTAAAAAACGTCCTTCCCGCCGAGGTGGTGGACGGCTGCCTCTAACCTGCGGCGAACGACTTCGCATCTAAGCAACAATGGGGCGATGCCATTAGCGGCACCGCCCCATTGTACGTGACCGACCTGACCCTGTTTCAATACAACAATCAGTACAATGAAAAACGCCGAACACCTCCAAACAGGCAGGATTCAAGTTCTCAGCACGATGTGACAGAAGGTTTAATGCTCTCCCTTTTGGCCCCGGCCGGAAGTACCCGTCCTGTTCGATTTTGGCAGGCACGTAACACAACATCAGCCTGATAGCAGGGAATTACACATCAGACGTTCTTTACCCTTTCCCCACCGGACCAACGATGAACATTGACGGTCCCCCTCTTGTTTTGTTAGTATTTCGTTCGTATTTTATCAGCAAAGTGCTGTGGAACACTACAGCGCCCTGCCCTTTTTTCTCCTGGAGTCATACCCTTGAAAAACAAAGTAGCTCTACTTTTTCTGGCTCTTGCCAGTTTTGCGCCTGTTGTCTGGCGGTTAGCTTCCCAACACGTAAGCGAACCCATCGGCCTGCTTTCCGACTGCGGTCTCGGCCTCTTGCTCTTACTGCTGGCTCTGTATAGCCCGCACTGGCTGCGCGTGATCCTGGTGAGCTTCTGGGCCCTATTTCAGGCGATCGCCCATGAATTGGTGGCTGCCATGCAGCGTTTGCCCACCTGGCAGGACCTTCACTACCTCACTGACCCCGCTTTTGTCGAAAACAGCACCGCTGGTTTCAACCTGTCTTCGCCGTATCTGGTGGGCATGCTGGTGATCTCGGCACTGGTGGCCTGCGTTCTTCCCGTACAACGGCCTGCCTGGGGATTGCTACGCAAAGGACTTGCTGTCAGCGTTTGCCTGATGCTGGCCCAGGGATTTTTCAGCCGGGCCTATGACAACCAGAGTGTTATCGCCCGCTATAACCCGTTACAATGGTTTGTCGTCGATGCCTTCAGCACCCCTTTGATCGATGGAACTGCCAAAACTACGGCATCGCTCCCCAAGGGACTCAATGAATTGGATCTCAGCGGCAACACGCTCACGGCCAAGGGAAAAGCGAAAAATGTCCTTCTTGTGGTACTCGAAGGTATCCCCGGCATGTACTACCCGGAAATAGGCAAGACCATAGGCACCCAATCCAAAGAAGTATCTATGAACAAACTGGCCGACAGCACACCGGACGCCATGCTGATCCCTAATTTTGTCGTTCACAGCCATCAAACGATCCGCGGTCTGTATTCCATGCTCTGCGGCGATTTCAGCAAACAGTCCTGGGATACACCGAAGGCCTTTGAACTGCAGCAGGATCCGGCCCGTGCCCAGGATTGCCTTCCCGCCCAGATGGCGAAAAACGGCTGGTCCACCCATTACCTGCAAGCGGCCGGTCTCGGATTCATGGGAAAGGACAGAGTCATGCCGATGATCGGATTCCAACAGGTACACGGAAACGAATGGTTCACCGAACCCAACCCCTACCCCTTTGAGTGGGGCGTGACCGACGAAATATTCTTTCGCGGTGCCGGCACCTATATTGCCGACCTCCAGGCCAAGAAGCAACCGTGGATGCTCACGCTGCTGACCGTGGGCACCCATCAACCCTACGCGGTCCCGGACGATATCGCAGCCCGCTATCCGTCAAGAAGAATCGCGACCGTGGCCCTGCTTGATCAGGCCGTGGCAACCTTTATTGATAAATTACGAACAACCGGCGTACTGGACGACACCCTGGTTATCGTCACCTCCGACGAATCCCATGGCTCGGATATTGCCGACTGGATCAGCAGTTGGGGACTGGGCGTAGTTCTGGCCCCTGAGCAGCCGTTGCTGCCACGGATTAAAAAAGGCGAGTACGGCCTGGTGGATATCACCGGTTCCGTTCTTGATTATTTCGGTCTGCAGCAACCGTCGACACTCATCGGCAGAAGCTTTTTCCGCGAGTACACCACACCCAGGGAGATGGTATCCTATACCACTTCAAAACGCCGCTGGCTCACCGCCGACAACCTTCGCTACGAGTGCTCCGATGATGGCCGCTGCCGGGTGGGCAAGGCCGAAAGCCTGTTGGGAGCACCGCCGGCTGATTTCATGCAGGACAAGGAAGGCAGGGGGGCGCAAATCTTCACCATTGCCTCCACGCTCGATCACAAACTGCTGTCCGCACAGGGATCGAGGGTCCTGAAATTTGCCAACGGTGAACTCCGCAAACTGCCTGAAAAAATAATCAGCGAATGGGGCGACAACCTGGTTGGTGCCCAGTATCTGGACTTCCCCGCCGATTCCAAGGTGCATGTCACCATTCGGGTCAAGGCTATTGAAGCACCGGCACACGGTATTCAACTGAAATTATCATTGAAACAGTGGGAACATGCCCTTAAGGACATAGCCCTTCCGGAATTTCCTGTCCTTCATGCCGGCCAGGAAGGTTCGGTCGAGTTTGATTTCGATAATCCCGAGGCCCGACAGTCGTTTTCCTTCCACCTGGTCGGTGAAGGTAAAGACGCTGTCATTCAGCTGGATGAATTTAATGTAACCGTGGATACGGACAGAGGGTAAGACGATACCGGCAGGGAGAGGGGAACGCACCTGCCGCGTGCAATTTCAGAACAGAGTAAAGCGGACATTCCAGCCGCTGGCCAGAATGGTTCCCATAACCGGCGACTTGATCTCTTTGGGATGAAAGTTGTATTCGAACGCCTCGGTGGTCGCATACTGCTCGACCGTAGCATGCCGCCCTGTTTGCCCCCAGAGAAAAGGGAGGGGAATACGGGGAAATCCTATCTTGACGTTATCTGGACAGATGAGGAAATCGGCGCTGCGTATCCGATCGGCCAACAGGACCGTGCCGGTGGAACGATCAAAACGGCAATGCAGTTCATATATCCTGCTCATGCCCAAGCGGCTGAACAGTTCACACCATTCGGTCTCCTTGTACCGCCAGGTAATGATAAGTTTCTTCCGCCTGGTTATCACCCGCACAGGATTTGCGGTGGCATTGACCGCCAGTAGTCGCTCCTCCAGCACCTCCTGGGTTACCGGCACCCCCTCCCCCTGAAAAAACCAGATCTTTTTGATCAGTATGCTCAGTAGAGGTATGAATGACGCAGCGGCCAACGCTACCCAGATGCACCCGGCCAGCAGAAAGGTCGATGAATCCACTTTGCCCTTGACCACGAAAAGCAATAACAGGCTGACCAGATAGGCAGCCAGCAGCAGGAGCGACCAAAAGCAGGTAAGAAAATATCGTTTCAACATGGCCAGTCGCTCGTCAAACCGGGACAACGGAATCGGGTACCAACCGCAGGGTTCCGGTTGCGGATTCCATAATGGCCTCCATCCCGATGGGCAGCGTTAGGTTTTTCCCCTGATGCCCCACGGGAAAATCGGCCCACACCGGGAAACCCGGCCCAACCAGTTCCAGGACTCGTGTCCACACCGCTTCCTGGAGACGAAGAGTCGCCATTCGGTCGCCATTGCCCGAGTCAAAGGTGCCGAGCAGCAGGCCGGCCAGCCGCTCCAACCGTCCGCCAAGGGCAAGTTGGGTCAACATCCGGTCCAGCCGGTACAGGGATTCACCGGTATCTTCCACAAGCAGAATGCAGTTTTCCCACGTGCGGTCCCAGGGGGTCCCCAGCAGATGGACCAAGGTTGTCAGGTTACCGCCGACCAACCGGCCCCGGCCCGTGCCACCGCGCAGCATTTCCATCCCCTTGGGCCTGATCTGATCACTGAAATTACCGGTGAGCTGGGAAAAAAGGGAAGTCACGCTCTGTTCATCACTTGCGGCCAGGGAAGTAGCCACCGGCCCGTGCAGGGAAACCAGCCCCGCCTGGTGCAACAGGCTATTGAGCAGTACGGTGATATCACTAAAGCCGATGAGGTATTTAGGATGCCGTCGAAACAGCTCCATGTCGAGCCGGTCGATGAGGCGCAGACAGCCAAAGCCGCCGCGGATCGCCAGCACCGCCTTGACGGTTTCGTCCGTCCAGAGCGCGTGCAGGGTATCGGCCCGTTGCGCATCGCTGTCGGCCAGATACCCATCCTGGACCTCGATCGCACCCCGCACTTTGACCACAAACCCCATGTCGGTGATCAGGCGCATACCCGCCTGCAGTTTACGTATTTCCCGAACCGGTCCTGCCGGACAGAGCAGACCGATGGTATCGCCTTTTTTCAGGCGTGGTGGTAAAATCGGCCGTTCAGCCATTGTTCTCACTGTTCAGCTTATAGATGAGATGCAGGCCGGTAAGGGTGAGCTGCGGGTCGATCGCGTCAATAGTCTGACTGTAGGGCTTGATCAGTTCGGCCATGCCGCCGGTAGCGATGGTTGTGGCCCGATCCCTATCCGGAGTCAGCTGTTTGCTCAAGACCTCCACCATCCGGTCCACCAGCCCGCCGAAACCGTACAGCATTCCGGAATGGATCGCTTTGACTGTGGTGGTTCCGATGGGATGATCCGGGGTTACATCGATATCGAGCCGAGGCAGTTTGGCCGTACGGGTAGCCAGGGCATCCAGGGAGATACCGATCCCTGGATGAATGGTGCCGCCGACATAAGCGGGCTCACCGTTGACGCAGTCAAACGTAATGGCCGTGCCGAAATCGATAACGATCAGCGGCGAATGAAACCGTTCCCAGGCAGCCACGGCGTTGACGATGCGGTCGGCTCCGACTTCGGCGGGATTTTCGGTGGCGATCTTCATACCGAATGCAAGGGTATGAGAAACGGCAAGCGGCGGCTGGCGCAATTTGACCAGGTAACTGCGGGCAAACTGCAACCAACTGGTTTCCAGGGTCGGCACCACGGAGGCAATGATAAAACCGGTGATCCGTCCCGGGTTGATGCCGACCATCTGGAACAAACCGTGGTAGCGGATCGCCAGTTCATCGGCAGTGCGGTCCTGTCGCGACTGGAGTCGCCAATTGCCGATCAGCTGGCCATTATCAAAAATGCCGCTCACGGTATGCGAGTTGCCGACATCAACACAAAAGAGCATAGCATCACCTGTCTGAAGCAAAGAAGAGGTTAAGCAGAGGTTTGTTTTTTCATAACATCGCTGGTAAGATATTCCAATTTGCAAAAATATTCCAGCCCGAGCTGGAAGGAATATTTATCGCCTGACACGCAAGGAGCCCTCATGACACCCTACATCCAGGTGGTTACCACTGTAGCCGATACAACCCAGGCAGAACAACTGGCGGCAAGTCTCTTGGAACAGCGACTGGCAGCCTGTGTACAAATTGCCCCCTGCGCTTCCTGGTACCGCTGGCAGGGAGCCATCGAACAGAGCAACGAGCAGGTCTGCACCATTAAATCGCGGCGCGATCTGTTTCCCGAACTCTGTCGGACGATCCAGAAAATCCACCCGTACGAGGTACCCGAAATCCTGGCCACACCGGTGGTTGCCGGTGCAGAGAGCTATCTGAACTGGCTGGAACAGGAACTGGTGCCGCCCAAAGAGGCCTGACTGATGAGCCAACAGGAAAACAAACCGGCGCGCCGCCGTCGGCCCAAAAAAATATTCCGCTGCCATTGTTGCAAACAGGAAAAACCTTTCTGCTGGAATTGCGGTTGCGGCTTTCAGATCTGTCCCGATTGTTTCGAGGAGAACAAATGGGGCATGAGTAATGGTCCGACCTGGATCTGCCCGGACTGCGAGCGTGTCCACATGATGGAGTGACCCTTTTCTTCCAAGCCGAACGAATTGACTTGCCGGGCAGAGACAGGTAGAGTGCAGCCGCCATTCGCATATGTTGTGCACGGAACCTTTAACACCATATTTTTCTCCTAACGCAGACTACCCTTCATGACCACCCATCAGTACGACGAATCCAAGATTAAAACCCTCAGTTCGCTGGAACATATCCGCAAGCGTCCGGGAATGTATATCGGCCGCCTGGGCGACGGATCGCATCCGGACGACGGTATCTATATCCTGCTCAAGGAGATCCTGGACAACGCCGTCGACGAGTTCATCATGGGTTGCGGCAAACGGATTGATATCTCCATTGCGGAAGGCGGTTGCTGTCGAGTCCGCGATTACGGCCGCGGTATTCCTTTAGGCAAGGTGGTGGAATGTGTATCGGTAATCAACACCGGCGCGAAATACAACACCGAGGTGTTCCAGTTCTCGGTGGGTCTTAACGGTGTCGGCACCAAAGCAGTCAACGCGCTCTCAAACGAATTCACGGTCACTGCATTCCGCGATGGCAGCTACAAAAAAGCACTGTTTGTTCAAGGCGTGCTCCAGGAAGAGGAAGAAGGCGATACCAAGGAAAAAAATGGTACCCTGGTGGAATTTCTTCCCGACGAAGGAATTTTTCCCGGATACCATTTCGATCCGCAGTATGTGGAACAGCGGCTATGGCGCTATGCCTATCTTAACGCCGGCCTGAGCCTCTACCTCGACGGTGCGCTTTATTTCTCGAAAAACGGCCTGCTCGACCTGCTGGATCGAGAGGTGAGCAGTGAACGTATCTATCCGCCGGTCCACTTTGCCGACAAGGCCCTGGAATTCGCCTTTACCCATACCGACGATTACGGTGAATCGTATTTTTCCTTTGTCAACGGCACCTATACCAGCGAAGGCGGCACTCATCTTTCCGCTTTCCGCGAGGGCATTCTCAAGGGCGTGAACGAATTCACCGGTAAAAAATACAATGGCCAGGATGTACGCGACGGTATTGTCGGCATCCTCTCGGTTAAAGTGCAGGAACCGGTTTTCGAATCGCAGACCAAAAACAAACTCGGCAACACGGACATTCGTGCCGGCATCGTCAATACGGTCAAGGACGCGGTGGCCACCCATTTGTATATGTATCCGGAGAGCGCCGAGGTTTTGGTCGACAAGACGCAACGCAACGAGCGAATCCGGCGCGAACTGCAGTCGGTCCGCCGCGATGCCAAGGCCAAGGCCAAGAAAATCGCCTTCAAGATCCCCCAGCTCAAGGACTGCAAGTATCATCCCTCCCGCGGCAATGCCTCCAAAGAGGGACGCGAGAACATGCTGTTTATCACCGAGGGCCAGTCTGCAGCGGGCTCCATCGTCAGCTCCCGCGACCCTATGACGCAGGCGGTCTTCTCCCTCAAGGGCAAGCCGATGAATGTCCTGGGGCAACGGCTGGATGTGCTCTACAAAAACGAAGAAATGTATTCGCTGATGCAGGCCCTCAACATCGAAGATTCGATCGGCAACCTCCGCTTCGACAAGGTTATCCTCGCCACCGACGCGGATGTCGACGGCCTCCACATCCGCAACCTGCTGCTCACGTTCTTCCTCCACTACTTCGAACCGCTGGTTAAACAGGAGCACGTCTACATCCTGGAGACCCCCATATACCGCGTGCGCAACAAGCAGGAAACCATCTACTGCTATTCGGACAAGGACATGGAAGCGGCCATCACCACCCTGAAGGGCAAAAGCAAGGCGGACCGCAGTATTGAGATGACCCGCTTCAAAGGCCTGGGGGAAATCTCCCCGCCCGAGTTCAAGCAGTTCATCGGGGCCGAGATGCGGCTGAAACAGGTGCGAATCGATTCACTCAGCGAAGTCAGCCGAGTGCTGAAGTTCTACATGGGCAAGAATACCCCGGAACGGCGGCAATACATCATGGATCATCTGATAGTGAGGCCGGTATGAACGAAGCGGATGAACTGAAACGGGGCAAACTGCACCAGCTGTTTGATACCAATTTTCTCGATTACACCTCGTATGTTATCCGCGACCGGGCTATTCCCGACGTGGATGACGGTCTCAAACCAGTGCAGCGGCGAATTCTGCAGACCCTGTTCAACATGGACGATGGCCGCTATCATAAGGTAGCCAACGTGGTCGGCGAGACCATGAAACTGCACCCGCACGGCGATCAGTCGATCTTTGCCGCCCTGGTCAACCTGGCCAACAAGGGGTTCCTTATCGACCGCCAGGGAAATTTCGGCAATATCTTCACCGGCGATCAGGCCTCCGCGGCCCGTTATATCGAATGCCGCCTTTCGCCCCTGGCACGGGAGACCCTGTTCAACAAAGACCTGACGGAATTCATTGACTCGTACGACGGCCGCATGCAGGAACCGGTGAACCTGCCGGCCAAAATCCCGCTGCTGCTGCTGCTTGGCGCCGAAGGCATTGCTGTGGGCATGGCCACCAAGATCATGCCGCACAACTTTACCGAACTGCTGCAGGCGCAAATCGCGTATCTGCGCGGCGAGGAATTCACGCTCTATCCCGATTTTCCTCGAGGCGGCATCATCGATGTCACCAATTACGACCATGGGAACGGCCGCATCCGCTGCCGTGCGAAACTGGAACAGCCGGACGCAAAAACCATTGTTATCACTGAGCTGCCCTACAACATCACCACCCAGTCGCTGATCGAATCCATCGAGAAGGCCGCCAAGGCGAATAAACTGAAAATCGCCTCGATCAATGACTACACCGCCGAGAGTGTCGAAGTCGAAATCAAACTGGCCCGCGGCGTCCTGGCGGACGAGACCATTGATGCCCTCTATGCCTTCACCGATTGCGAACTGAGCGTTTCCCCAAGTCTGGTGACCATCAGGGAGAACATGCCGCGGCAGATGGAGGTCGAAGAGGTTTTATGCCGCAATACCGACCGGCTGCTCAAAAACCTGCAGACCGAACTGACCATTGAACTCGGCAGACTGGAAGAAAAGCTGCACGCCCGCAAGCTGGAGCAGATCTTTATTGAAGAGCGGTTGTATAAACAGATTGAAGAAAAGGTCCAGTACAAGGAGGTGGTCAGTGCCGTCCTCCAATCCTTGGTCCCTTTTGCCGACGAACTGCTGCGCGCGATCACCACAGAGGATGTGGAACGCCTGTTGGAAATTAAGATCCGCCGTATTTCCCGCTACGATATCAACCGCCAGGAAAAAGAGATCCGTGAGATCGAAAAGGGCATCCGCCAGATCAAGAAACACCTCACCGATATGGTCAAATTCACCATCGATTATATCGAAGCGCTGATCGCCAAATACGGACCGCTGTTCCCCCGAAAGAGTGAATTGCGTGCCTTTGACGAGGTTGATGCGCGTGCGGCGGCGCTGTCCAATCTCAATGTCGGTTATCATCGGGAAAGCGGCTTCATCGGTCATAAAATCAAAGCCGAGAATCAGTCCCAGGATATCGAATTCTGCTGTTCGGAATACGACCGGCTGCTGCTCATTTTCAAAGACGGCCTGTACAAGGTGGTGCCGGTACCGGACAAGCTCTTTGTCGGTCCCGATTTGTACTGGATGGGCATTGTGCGCAACGATCTGGTGTTCAACCTCATTTATCGCCATGGCCCGGAAAACCTGGCCTATGTCAAGCGGTTCGCTGCGCCGAAATTCATTCTGAACCGCGAATACCGCCTGTTCGAACCGGATAAGCGCTCCACCATTCTCCTGCTGCTTATCGGCAAGGAAGGTTTGCGGGTCCGGGTCAGCCTCGCGCCCTCGTCGCGGGCCAAGTACAACGCCCTGGAACTTGACCTGGACGACTACCTGATCAAAGGTGCGGCCGCCAAAGGTAAACGAATCTCCAATCGTTCGGTGCGCCGGGTCACCAATATTACCGGCACCCCGAAAAAATCGCCGGTCAGCCCGTTAGGACTGCCGGGATTTTCTGATAGCGAAAAGGAGTGAGTGGCACCATCCCACCCGCATACCTGATACAAAGGGTCCCTGTTCGCCCACATCTGCAACACAAGTACACCCAAAAATCTGTTATTGGCCGTTGAAGATCCCACAATAAAAAAAATTCCGTTAATCAGGAATTATTTATTCATACTTGTTCGATAATCAGGAAAAATTATCGTAATTCGCGGTGAGCGTATTGCAGTCACCCGATTCCTTCCCTCTGTGGTTATTTCCGCAAAATCGGAAAAAATACCGTCGAATGCTTCCCCTTATCGTGCAAAGCCTCTTAACTTATTAGAATGAAACGGTTTATCAAAATATAAAAATGGCACCTTTCTTGCTTATCTTATTATACTATTTACGGTTATACCCTGTTACTAGGAAATAAGGAGAGAGAGGAGATGAAAAGTAATACGTGGTTCAACTATCAACTGGCAGTAGTTATCATGGGGGCACTATTGATTGGCGCCCCCGCAACATCACGGGCTGATGCTATCTTGTGGAGTGAGGCTCAAGTTTTTCTCGATACATTTAGCTACACCACAACGGGAGATCTATCCCTTGATTTCCAATACGGCACGCCCCGTGGAACGTTGACCTCCCGGGATGAAATCATGCAAGAGGATGTAATGGCAGGCAGTTTCGGTGGAGGTGGCTCTCCCGGTATTGTCTACAATTACAGAGCAGGTGATCCATCAAGATGGACAACCGTCGAAAAAACCTGGCATTTCAGCTCGACTGGCTCAGGGGAACTGGATGTCGATATTGATTATTTCTGGGAATTTACCGCGTTGCCGTACGCAATACCAGATGCTATCTTTGGCGGACCGGATAATATGCTCATCGATGTTCTGGTAAATGGCTATGTCATGAATCATAGCCAGCTAAACGCTATCCCATCCTCCCCCCTGACCGGCCCGGTCTCTGGAAGATCTCTGTATCTGACGGGTAATGCATATAACACCTTAACGATACGGGCGCAGACCCAGGCAAATGGTTTGTGGATGGACAGGCCGAGTGGCACAGCACCAGTACCTGAGCCTTCAACACTTCTGCTCTTCGGAGCCGGACTGATCGGTCTGGCTTCAGTTAGCCGAAGACAAAGCAGAAAGCTCCCCCAACTCGCATAACACATGAACAATACCCGACGCTTCGTTTTACTTCTGCGAAGCGTCGGGTTCCCCCCC
>JBFJXW010000045.1:0-21927 GCA_041622895.1 Desulfobulbus sp.
CGAACCAGCACCAAAAAATCCGTGGAAGAGCCCACGGAAGAAGACCAACCCGCGGAAGAATAGCGGTCGTATCCGTCCACGCCTCAGCGAAAAGGAAACTGGGCAAACTGTTCCGTCCCTTCTGCTCGTCGGTGTTATCTTCCAAGGGTTTCAATAAAGACCAACTTTTTTTCTGAGGTAGATTGTATGAATATGGGCGATTTGATGAAACAGGCACAACAGTTCCAGGAAAAAATGGCCACTGTGCAAAACGAACTGGCCAACAAACAGGTTACCGGAACCGCCGGAGCCGGCATGGTGACAGCGACCCTCAACGGTAAAGGCGAGTTGCTCAACATTGCTATTGAGCAGACAATAGTGCAGCCGGAAAACACCCAAATGCTGCAGGATCTGATTGTAGCGGCGGTAAACGACGGCCTGACCAAGGCCAAGGATCTAGGCAAAGCCGAAATGGGCCGCCTGACCGGAGGTCTCAACATTCCCGGTCTTTTTTAAATGCAGGTTATCCCGCCGGCTCTGGAACGGCTGATCGCCGATCTGACTAAATTACCCGGCATCGGCCGTAAAACAGCGACCCGGCTGGCCCTTTTTATGCTGCGAAGACCCGCTGCCGAGGCCAAAAACCTGGCTGCCGACCTGATGGTGCTGCACGAAACCATCCACCTCTGCCACCAGTGTTTCACCTTTTCCGAAACCGATCCCTGCGTTATCTGCGGCAACCCCAACCGTAATCCCCGGCTGGTCTGCGTGGTGGAGGAACCCGGCGACCAGATTGCCATCGAAAAGACTGGGGCTTTCCGGGGTACCTATCACATTCTCCATGGCGTCATTGCACCGATGGACGGTATTGGACCTGACGAATTGAAAATCCGGGAACTGCGACATCGTGTTACCTCCGGAAGCGTTGATGAAGTATTGATCGCCACCAGTTCCACGGTTCCGGGTGAAGCAACGGCCTCTTTTATCGCCAATATGCTTCAGGGGTCAAAAATCCGGCTCAGCCGCCTGGCTTGTGGTATTCCCATGGGAATGGATATCAAGTATGCTGACGAACACACCCTGGCCAAAGCTATCGAATCCCGCCAATCACTCATCGACCAGCCTTGACAGCTGGTCGATATGCAAATCAGTAGTGATAAAGAGGCATTCCTGTCTCGGTCCAGCGGATCATTGGCCGCAATCCTTTTACCACCAACATCTTATTGTTAACGTTCTGCTCTCCGGCAACCAGAGTTTCAAACCTTCTGGAAGAGTTGGAGATTCGCCGCAAGCATCGGCCCCGCAAGCAAGTCATCCATGGCCTGCAGGAAATGTTCGGCTTGCAGGCCGGGAATCAGGCCGTGACGGTGTATATCGGATAGCACAGCGATATTCTGCATTCTGGGATCAGGAATATCCGGTTGCGAAACGCCGTATACGGTAATCCCTCGTTGGCCGCACGCTTTGTCGATATCCTCTTCGCTGATTTCAGCGTCTGTCCCCAGACGAACCCCCAATGGTTGAAGTACTGTCTTGTAATAAACAAGGGTACCGTTATCCCGCAGAGCAAACTGCATACCTCGCAATGCCTCATGCCGCTCAAGGCCAACCACGAGATCGGCCGTTCGTTCAGGGATCAGCGGCGTATAGACGGTATCGCCGAGACGAATCTGAGAAACCACTGTCCCGCCGCGTTGAGCCAGGCCATGAGTATCCACCGCCTTGGCGGTATATCCGGCATAATCGGAGGCTCGGAGCAGAATTTCACTGAGAAGGCCAATACCCTGACCGCCGACACCGCATAGATATATATTAAAAGATTGCATGCTATTCTCCTTTCAGGCCGTTACCGGGTGATGGCTTTTTTCGGACAGGTCTGGATACAGGAACCGTCACCGATGCACAGTTCCCGGTTGACTGTAATCGTACCATCCGAGCCCCTGGAAAAACTGGGGCAGGCGAATTCCTGGATGCAGGCATGGATCCGAGAGCACTTGTCTTGATCAATCCTGACGGTATGCGGAGTGAAACCGCTCTTTCTTCTCTGCTTACGGGCAAAAAGGAGCATACAGGGATGACGGGCTATCACCACACTGAAGGCATCGAGTGCAACAGCCTGTCGCATTATATCCGTCAACTCCTGCTGGCGGTAGGTATCGGTTTCAAAGATATGCTTGACCCCGATCCCCTCCAATACCTGTCGAATAGGGATTGCCTCGGTTACCTCATTGAAATTTTTCCCGGATGCGGCATGATCCTGGTGCCCGGTCATGGCAGTCGTCATATTTTCCATGAGCACCAGGGTCAAGTGGTGTTTATTGAACAGGGCATTGATGATGCCGGGAATGCCGGCATGGAAGAAGGTGGAATCACCGAGAAAAGCAACAACCTTCCGCGAATCGTTGAACAGGGTCAATCCCGAACCGATACCGGTGGAAGCACCCATACAGAGCAGCACGCCGCCCATTTTATACGGTTCCTGAAATCCCAGGGTATGGCAGCCTATATCAGCAACAGTAATGGTCTCGTCACCTGAGAGCGCCTGCTTGATGGCGTGAAAGGCACTCCGATGGCCGCATCCCGGGCACATCTGAGCTGGTCTCGCAGGGGCCGAAACGGTTGCTTCTTCTGTAACGGTCTGTCTGGCTGGAATACTTTCAGGCCAGGTGCGGTGCAGAATATCGTGCACCTTATCAGGGGTGTATTCTCCTATCCAATCCTCCACGTCAGCCTTGCCTAGTACTTTGGTGGTCAACTGACGGTCATATGCAAGTGCCTTTACCTCTTTTTCCAGAGTATCATCAAGCTCTTCAAGGACCTTGACCTCCTTGTGCGCGGCAAGAAAATCGACAAGAGCCCTGGTGGGCAGCGGATAGGGCATGGCAAGCTTGAGAATGTCCGGTTTCTCGTCCAGCGAAGCCAGAACATCTTCGGTGGAGAGATACACCATTCCGGAAACGACGATGCCGCGAGTACTGCCGTTATCGATGGTACGATGCAGGCCACGTTCATCCACCCATTGCTCAACACGCTGCAGATCCTCCAGTGCCTTCCTTTTTTTGGGAAAGACCATTGATACCAGCGGGATATACAATCCATTACCCGGGTCGAACCGAGGGGTGTTATCCGGTTCAATCGGGTTCCAGCCAGCAAAAGCGACCCGCTCCTTGGCGTGGCACACATGGGTGGTGAGCCTCAAGATAACAGCTTTATTCATGGTTTGGGCCAGCTTTGCGGCCTCTTTATAATAAGCATACACCTCGGTCGGATTAGCCGGCTCCAGGATCGGTGTATAACTCATGGCGGCATAGTGACGATTGTCCTGCTCATTCTGTGATGAGTTCGCTCCGGGGTCATCGCCGAGAACAATGACCATGCCGCCAACGAGATGCAGCAGGCTGAGCTGAACAAAGGAATCCGCGGCCACATTGAGCCCGACGCTTTTAAAAAACACCGTTGCCAGATGCCCATTTAACGAAGCACCCAAGGCCACCTCGGTGGCCACCTTTTCATTCGTGGAAAATTCGAAATAAAAGGGCCGCTGTTCAAGCGGAATGGACTGAATCGCCGTGGCGATCTCAGGAGTTGGGGAGCCGGGATACGAGGTCGCCACCCGGGTTCCGGTTTCAATCATTGCCCGCACTAGCGCCGTATTCCCCATAACGATTTCTGAAAACGGCCCCTGCGTTAACAGCATTTCACCCATATGCTTCATACGCTTCCTCACTGTTTATAAGGGTACGAAAAAAACCAAGCGATCCCTATCTTGTTCAAGGTAGCCTGCGGTGTGTCGAACATTCAGGCTCAAGATATCATGGATTCAAACCGTTCGTCAAAAAAAGGTAGGCATTGTGCAGATTCACAGCGCTTTCAGTGACAGAAACAAAAAAAAATCACGACAAGAAAGCGTCGCATACAAGTTCTGGTAAGCAGGCAAGAAAAACATTGGAAAGTTCAAGGAGCGCATGTCGTTGTGCGGCTCTTCCCCCTCAATTCTTCCCCCTCAATAATTCTATTATATTGGAACGTTTTATCAGGCGAAAAGTACACAACCATTGATGAGACCGCTCCACGTTGCCGACCTGGTTCATGTTTAGCCGTATTACATTGTTGGGCAAAATCTGTGGCCAATGTTTCTGCATAGAGGTTTCATTCGTTTCTACTCCATTGAATACGTTGACGTTTCCTCGAATATTGCGTAAATTTTCTTTACTTTCCCCCGGTAACGATTGCAATCTCCGCTCTTCCAGGAGTGTGTTTGCTGCATTTTTTTACCTACCGCAGCATCAATCTTATGCTACAATGCCGAAACAATGGTTGCTTACCCAGCGGCTTTCCGCACCGCAGCCGGCCGTATCCTGCCGTTCGATGTCGTCCGAACACAACCCATAAGGAGATCGCAATGATCAATCTGGTTGAAACCGATATCACCACTCTAAAAGTCGATGCCATCGTCAATGCAGCCAACGAGAGCCTGCTCGGCGGAGGCGGTGTCGATGGCGCCATTCACCGGGCCGCAGGTCCTGAGTTACTGAAAGAATGCCGCACCATCGGCGGTTGCAAAACCGGGCAGGCCGTGCTTACCAAAGGCTACAACCTCCCGGCAAAATATGTTATCCATACCGTTGGACCTATTTGGCGGGGCGGCAACAACAACGAACCGGCCCTTCTAGCGAGTTGTTATCGCAACTGCCTGGAAATAGCAGTAAAAAACAACATTCAATCCATCGCCTTTCCGGCAATCAGTTGTGGGGCCTATGGTTTCCCACTGGATGAGGCGGCAGATATAGCCGTAGACACGATCCAATCCTTTCTTGACCGGAATGGCAAACCCAAGGAAATATTCATTGTCTGTTTCCAATCGCGGGCCAAGCTTGCCTTTGCCCAGGCCATGCACGGATTGGGTTGACTCGATTCTTTCCCTCTATCCGTTCTCTGTTTACAAAGGTGTACCGTACCCATGACACCCCTACATGTATCCAACCAAAACCTTTTTACCTATGGCTCACTGATGTGTGAGGATATCATGGCTGAAGTAGTCGGTTCCCGCCTGCGCTCCACCCCGGCTACCCTGCCCGGCTACCGTCGCTTTCTCGTTCAGGATGAACAGTATCCCGGGGTAGTCGTTACTGAAAACAGCTCCGTGTCCGGTATGCTCTATTACGACATTTCTGAGGATGGCTGGTCGCGGCTGGATCGTTTCGAGGGAAAGATGTACGATCGGATCCTTGTGACCGTACGTAGTGTAGATGGCACCGAAACAGTGGTCTACTGCTATGTTTTCAAACCCGAATTCCATCACCGGTTGACTACAACGGAGTGGGACTACGCGGCCTTTCTCGACCGCGGCAAGAAGATTTTTCAAAACCAATATTGCGGATTTAAAGCGATTGACCGCTAGTCAAATCGCTCAGATCAAAAAGCCGTACCCCAAGGGTGGACAGCCGACGACTCGATGATGCACTTGATCGACCTGACAGCTCAGGGTTGCTGTTCACCGGTTTACCGAGTGCACACTGTGCAACCGAGTGTTAGCACGGCACCAGATACACAACGGAACAGAGGCCAGCACAACCGGTCCTCCCCCATATTCCTTCAGGCTAGGAGTTGCCATGCGTATAGGAATCGATATCGGCGGCACCCATACCGACGGTGTTCTTATTGACGGAACCCGGCTGGTTGCCGCTGCCAAAACCCCCACCAATCATGACAATCTGCTGGAATCGATCAGTCAGGTGCTGCATTCGATTCTCGCAACCCAGGACCCAACCAGCGTACAAACCCTCAACCTAAGTACCACCTTGAGCACCAATGCCATCGTCACCGGCAAAATCGATGCCGTTGGCATGCTGGTGGTCGGCGGGCCGGGTATCGCACCGGAAACCTATCGTATCGGGAACCATTTCCATTTGATCTCCGGCAGCCTCGATCACCTCGGCACCCCAACATCCGAATTGGACGAGGAAGAACTGGAGGAAGCCATCAATTCCTGTTGTGACCAGGGTGTCACCTGCTTTGCCGTGGCTTCCAAATTCTCGCCGCGTAATCCGGTTTTTGAAGACCGAATGCTCGAACAACTGCGTGAACGGGCCGATTTCGTCTCCTCGGGCCACCTGATCTCAGGTCAGCTTAATTTCGGCCGCCGCATCCATACCGCCTACTACAACTCTGCGGTCAACAGGACCTTCCGTTCCTTTTCCACGGCCCTTTCCGCCAGCCTCAAAGGCTTTGCGTTGCAGGCCGAGGTCAATATCCTCAAGGCGGACGGCGGTACCATGCCTCTGACCCGGGCCCTGGAAACGCCGGTGCAATCGATTTTTTCCGGCCCCGCGGCCTCGGTCATGGGCATTTTGGCCACCACCCCGGCGGATACCGATCTGCTTATGCTCGATATCGGCGGCACCACTTCAGATATCGCCCTCTTTGCCTCGGGCCAGCCGTTGCTGGAACGTGAGGGTATTGCCATCGACGGCCATCACACCCTGGTCCGGGCTATCCGGGTCGAGTCCATTGGTATCGGCGGTGATTCGCTGATCAGCATCGATGCAAACGGCGTGCAGACCGGACCACAGCGACTCGGTCCCTGCATGGCCACCGGCGGATCCGCGCCCACCTTGATGGATGCACTTAATGTCCTCGATCTGGCCGATTTCGGTTCGGTGCAACGCTCGCGTGAGGGGATGGAAGAGTTGGCATCAAAACACGACCTAAGCCCTCATCAATTGGCCCAGGATGCGGTAGACGCGGCTCTTTCTGCCATCAGCGGCAAAATCAAAGCCCTTATTGCCCAGGTCAACGCAAAACCGGTCTACACCATTCAAGAAATACTCGAAGATCGGGAGATAGCTCCCAAAAAAATTATCGTTATCGGCGGCCCGGCATCCGTATTCAAGAAACTGCTCCAAGATCGCTTGAACATGGAAGTGATCATTCCGCCCCTGCACGGCGTGGCCAACGCCATCGGTGCCGCCTTGACCCGTTCCACCAGCCATCTGTCGCTGAGCGCAAACACCGCCAGACGTCAGCTCTCGGTACCTATGCTCGGTATCTTCCGCACAATTCCCAGAGATTTCAACCTGGATGCTGCCATTGAAGAGGCTCAATCCCTATTGGCTGCTGACCTGAAACAGGCTGGCATCCTGATTCCACCGGACGAAATGCAGATCACGCAGGCCGATAGCTTTAACATGGTGGAGGGTTCCTACACCAGCGGCAAGAATATCCGGGTCGTCGCCCAGGTGCAGCCTGCTGTCGTCGCTCAACTGGATGCCAGTGCGGCTGAAATATCCATCACCGGTCAGCCTTGATGCCTCGCACTCGCATCCATTGATCAATCTTCAGACTCTGAGGCCCGATACCATGCTCAAAGCACAATCATCTCTCGGTGTTATCTTTTTCCCCGCCTATGACTGGGCGATTTCTCCCACCCATCCCGAACGTGAGGAACGGCTGCTGTACACCCAGGATCAGTTTCGCGAAGAGGGGCTGTTCGATATCGATGGCATCAGCGAGTACCGCCCCCTGTTCGCTACCGATCAGGATATCATGCGCGCTCACTTCTGTTTTCCCTCGGTGGACCATATTTGCACCGAATCGCACCGCATCTCGGCGGGCGGCGCTATCCAGGCGGCCCGACTGGTGCTGGAAGAGGAAACCAAGCGAGCCTTCGCCTTGGTCCGCCCGCCCGGCCACCATGCCATGAAGGTGGTGCATGGCAACCGCGGCTTCTGTAATATCAACATCGAGGCAGTGATGATCGAGTGGATTCGCGAGCATTACGGTCGAAAACGCATTGCCATTGTTGACACCGACTGCCACCATGGCGACGGCACCCAGGATGTCTACTGGCACGACCCGGACGTGCTTTTCATTTCCATCCATCAGGACGGGCGCACGTTGTATCCGGGATCGGGCTTTCCCCATGAAAACGGCGGCCCCAGGGCGCTCGGCCGGACCATTAACATCCCTCTGCCGCCGCGCACATCCGACGAAGGCTATCTCTATGCCCTGGAAAATATTGTCCTGCCGATCCTGGCCGATTTCAAACCCGACCTGGTGATCAATTCCGCCGGACAGGATAACCACTACTCGGACCCTATCACCAACATGCAATTTTCGGCTCAAGGCTATGCCCGGCTCAATGAGCTGCTCAAGCCTGATATCGCCGTTCTCGAAGGGGGGTATTCGATCAAGGGCGCCCTCCCCTACGTTAACCTTGGCATCTGCCTGGCCATGGCCGGCTGCGATTACTCGGCGGTACGCGAACCGGATTATAATGCGGCCGCACTCCGCGAGGACCCGGATACCATGGACTATATCAAACAAATGAGCGGCCACCTGCGTGACGTGTATTTCCACCCGGAACGAGGCGACTTCGAGAAGCAGGGAGAATATTTCATTCGTGAACGCAAGGTCTTCTACGACACCGACGGTATTCTTGAAAAACAGCGTGAAGAACTGAAAGACTGCGAGCACTGCCGGGGACTGCGCATCATCCATACCAGCACCGACCGCATCCTGCCCTGCCTGGGCGTGGAATTGCCGATTGACTGCTGCCCGGCTTGTGAGCGGGAAGGATACGAGGTATTCAACAAGAAAAACGATGCGTTCCTGGTGGCCCAGATGCTCGACCAGAAGAACAAACAGTATAGGTATCGACCGAAAAGATGAAGGACAGGGGCATCGAACTGATCGATTTGCATATGCTCTTTCACGCCCAATGCAGGGAGCGTTCCCTACCCTTTGTATCGTGAAAACAGGAAATCGGTTATGTCCAAGCCCCTGAACGCAGCATTCCAGGCCATCCTCACCTCAGCGCAGCTGCCAACACTGCCGGTTGTCGCTTCCAGGCTTTTACAACTGACAGCCCAGGAAGACACGGCGTTCAGCGATATCGTTGCCCTCATTTCCCAGGATGTGGCTCTGTCGGCCAAGATCCTGAAAGTTGCCAATTCAGCCTTTTACGGGTTCCCTCGGCAGATTGTTTCTATCAATCAAGCCGTTTCGCTTCTCGGCATCAATGCCGTACAGAGCCTGGTTCTCAGCTTTACCTTCCTTTCCCTGGGGAAAAAACAGGAAAAAGGTCTGTTCAATCTCAATCAGTTCTGGGAATCCTCGCTTGTGGGCGCTACAGCGGCAAAATTAATTGCCGAACAGGTGCCACCCGTCAATGCCGAAGAGATGTTCACCATCGGTCTGCTGCAAAACATCGGTCAATTGATTTTTTCCCTGACCGTACCATCGAAATATGATCAGATTCTGCAACGATTGACCGTTGCTGGCGAGACCTCCTGTGAGATCGCCCTGGAAAAAGAATTTCTGGCACTTCCCCACACCACCTTTGGCTTTGAGGTTGCCCGCGTATGGGGGCTGCCGCCGGCTTTGCAAACAGCCATCCACTACCACCACGATCCTACAGCGTATCCCGGTGCTGACCAGCAGCAGCTCTTGATCATTAAGATTGTGTACCTGGCCGACCTGGCTGCAAGAATATTCCATTCCCCAACGCCAGAACGGTACCATACGCAGTTCCATGAACAGGCCCAACAGCTTCTTGATCTCGATGACCTGCAAAGAACGACCATCCTCAAGAACATCCACCGGGAGATAAGCAAGGCAGCGCATTTTTTCAACATGCGCATCACCCCGGTGCGTCCCGTGACCGAGATTATCCAGGAAGCCAATATCAGACTCAGCCTGCTGCACCTCAGCTATGAGGAAATGAACCGGGAACTGATCAATGCAAAAAAAACGCTGCAAAAGCTGAAAAAACAGCTCAGCGAAAAAAACCGTCAGCTGGAGCAGCTGGCTCATATTGATGGCCTGACCGAAATCAACAATCATCGATTTTTTCAGCAGTTCCTGCATACGGAAATCAATCGGGCTATCGGCAACGAGGGTCCCATCTCTTTGCTCCTCGCCGATATAGATCACTTTAAAAAATGTAACGATACCTACGGTCACCAGACCGGGGATTTTATCCTTAAAGAGTTGTGCCGGATCGCCAAGGCAAGCATTCGGGAATATGATGTCATGGCGCGCTATGGCGGTGAAGAATTTGTCTTTGTCCTCCCGGAAACCCCATCCGTGGGGGCATTAAATGTGGCGAACAAGCTTTGCCGGATCATTGCCGAACATGACTTCTTCGACGGAGTCAACCAGTATCAGGTGACCATCAGCATTGGGGTTGCCAGCGCTTTTCCCTCCTCCACTGCCTTCAACCAGAACGAATTCATCGCTATGGCGGATGCAGCCCTCTATACGGCGAAAAACCGGGGTCGAAACCAGGTTGTTCTTTACACTCCCCGGAAAAGGAAAAATTGGTTATCGATCTAAGTGGTGGCGGGCAGGAACAACGAGTCTTCTGATTTTTCACGGCAGTAATGCATAGACCACATGCAGTATTGTATGGTCACCCTGTCCGAGCCGTCTTGCATAACCACGTCACTAGTGAGCAACAAGGGTGACAGGGTTCCGTTAATACATGATGTTTGTTGCTGTTTGACGATCTGCATTGTCCTGACCGCAGACGAGTCGAGCAACGCATCCACTTTTCGCCCCGGCTTCATTCGTTGAATTCATCGCTCGAGGGCGGAGAGCACCGGTGGCCACGTGTATACTTTTTGCTCGTCATTTATCGACAATTTTTCCAATAGCGCACCAAGGAGGCAGCACAATGGAACACATGAAAGCGCGTCTCGGTTCCTGGCAGATCGGTAATGATTGTCACAAAGGACGGATTGAATTCCGTCTGTTCTTTCCTGATGAAGAACACGGTTTGCAGCACAACATCAAGACGATCCAGGTCTGCGGGGATTTCCAGCACCACCTTGGCCACGGTATGGCCGACTGGGACCCGGAAACGGCGCCGCACCTGACCCGCAACGCTCATGCAGAAGGCGAGATCTGGAACACCATTACCCCTAAATCGCTGCCTGCCGGTTTCTACGAATACAAATACTACCTGACCTACAACGACCCAAACGAGCCGCCGCGCTGGGTAAGCGATCCCTTTGCCCGCTACGGCGGCAAGAGTGACATGAACGCCGCGGTTGTGGTCGGCGGCAGCAGTCCGGCGGATAATATCATCGCTCCGCTGGCAGGCGGCCGCAAACCTATGGACGATCTGGTCATCTACGAGTTGATGATCGATGATTTCACTGCTGGCTACCGGGGCCTGCGCGCTCCCCTTGATGCCATCCGCGACAAGATAGGCTACCTCAAAGAGACCGGATTCAACGCTATCCTGTTCATGCCCTGGACCGCATGGAATAATGAGCAGTTCAGCTGGGGGTATACACCCTCGCTTTACTATTCGGTGAGCTATCGATATGCCAACGACCTCAACCAGCCTATGGAAAAATTATCCTGGTTGAAAAAACTCATCAGCGAATGCCACGAGAACGGTATCCACGTAATTATGGACGGCGTGTTCAACCACGTCTACACCGGTTTTCCTTATAAACTTTTTTACCAATATTACGACCAGGACTGCCCTTTTACCGGCAAATTCTACGGTGAATTTGACGGACTTCAGGACCTGGATTTCAATCAGCGCTGCACCCAGGAACTGATCTGGGATGTATGCCGCTACTGGATCGAAAAATTCCAGATTGACGGTATCCGCTTTGACAACACGGTCAACTTTTATGAAAAGGGGGACAACCGAGGGTTGCCGCAACTGATGGAAGACATCAACAACCACATGCAGGCAACGGGCGAAGCCAACTTTTCCCTAACGCTTGAGCACCTGCAAATGGATGCGGTGGAAGTGACAAAAAACACGCATGCCACCAGCTATTGGGATAACGCCCTCTACGGTCATTGTTTTGACGGACTCTGGCATAGCCGCATCATGCCCGGTCTGCTCAATGCACTCAATAACTACCGTTTCCTACAGGGAACCGGCAAAGCACCAACCCTGTACTTGAGCAACCACGACCACTCACATGTAACCTGGCAGGCCGGGGCCAGAGACAATGCCGGTGCGCTACAGTGGTACCGCACTCAGCCTTGGGTCATTGCGTTGCTGACGGCGCCCGGGGCGGTGATGGTTCAGAACGGCCAGGAATTTGCCGAAGACCACTGGATACCGGAGGATGATCAAGGCAGCGGCCGCCGGGTGCAGTCACGCCCTTTGCACTGGGATTACTGCACCGACCGGTTCGGCAGGGCCCTGCGTCAGGTATACACCCGGCTGATCCATCTGCGACAGCAGTATCCGGTACTGCGGAGCGGCGGTTTTGCACCCCATTATTGGGAGGAGTGGCAGACCCAGTTTAATTTCGAGGGACTGGGTATTGACACCCGGCGGCAACTGCTGGTTTATCGCCGCTACCATATCGATGAAGCCAGCCATTGGACCCACGCACTCATCGCCCTTAATTTTTCCAGCGCAAACCAATTTCTTGAATTGCCTTTTCCCGAAAACGGTGTCTGGGTTAATCTCCTCGCCGATGCCCCATGGTCGATAGCGGTCACCGACCGTTGCTTCGGCGTGGAACTACCTTCCTACTGGGGCTGCATTTTCTATAAAGATTAAAAAAATAACACACAATGATGGGCAAAACACTCTCCATTCTGGCGGTAGTTCTGGCTGTGATTGCCGGCATGAGCATCTATCCGTACAACCCGATCAACGGCATTGCCGCCGGGGTGGCTGCGTTCCTCCTCGTCGAAGTTATCTCGCTACGCCGCCGAATCAGTGCGCTGGAAGAAAAGCAGCGGCAAGCAAGTAAAACCGCAGGAATGGAGGATGCGCCTCCCACCAGGGTTGCGTCCCTTGAGCGACCCTCTCAGGGAGCACCTTCCATGCCGCCTGTGTCAGTGACCCCAGCACCAACCAGGGAACGGCCTGCAGTCCATACCGGGCAACGCTCCCCAAAGGTGCCCGTTGTCCACACGGTAACCGAAAAACGTCTGCTCGATCTGATGTCACCGGTGTTTTCCTACTTCAGCGGTGGTAACCTGGTGCTGAAGATCGGGATTGTAGTGCTCTTTTTCGGGGTAGCCTTTCTTCTCAAATATGCGGCCCAGCGCAACCTAATCCCCATCGAGTTCCGCCTGATCGGTGTGGCCGGTGGCGGCATCGCTCTGCTGGCTATCGGCTGGTTTTTGCGGCGCAAACACCAAGGGTACGGCCTGGGCCTTGAGGGCGGCGGCATCGGTATCCTGTATCTTGTGGTCTTTGCCGCGGCTAAACTCTATCACCTTCTGCCCCTGCCATTGGCCCTTGTGGTCATGATCGCCTTGGTAGGGCTGTCCTGCACTCTGGCGGTGCTCCAGGAATCGCGGAGCCTGGCAGTCTCCGGTTCCATAGGCGGTTTCCTTGCTCCGGTGCTGATGTCCACCGGCAGCGGCAGCCATGTCATGCTGTTTTCCTATTACGCCCTGCTCAATAGCGGCATTCTTGGCATTGCCTGGTTCCAGGCCTGGCGGGAACTGAATCTGGTGGGTTTTATCTTTACCTTCGGCATTGCCGCCCTGTGGGGGGCCTCAGCCTACCAACCGCAGTTTTTCGCCACCACTGAGCCCTTCCTCCTGCTCTTCTTTCTGATGTATGCTGCTATTTCGGTGCTGTTCGCCCTGCGGCAGCCGTTGCAACTACGTGGTTTTATCGACGGTCCGTTGGTTTTTGGCCTGCCCATCATTGCCACCGGCCTGCAATTCTATCTGGTGCGCGATTTTCGCTACGGCATGGCGTTGAGCGTTCTGACCCTCGGCCTTTTTTATCTCAGCCTGGCCCGGCTCTTGTGGCACCGGATGGCACATGAGATGCGGTTGCTGACCGAAGCATTTCTCGCCTTGGGCGTGGTCTTCGGCAGCCTGGCCATACCCCTTGGCCTCGATCACCAATGGACCACTGCCGCCTGGGCTCTGGAGGGTGCGGCAATGATCTGGGTGGGGGTGCGCCAGCAGCGCAAACTGGCACGTCTGTTCGGCGTGTTGCTGCAGCTGGGGGCGGCCCTGACCTTCGTCGACAAGGCAGTCTACCCCGTGGACAGCCTGCTGTTCGGCAATCAATTTTTTCTCGGTTGTGGTCTTATTGCCGCGGCCGCCCTGTTCTCCGGTTATCAGCTGGCAACAAACCAGGAAAAATGCCGCTCCTGGGAAACAAAACTGCCCCTGTTCCTGCTGACTTGGGGACTGATATGGTGGTATTTCGGCGGGGTTCGGGACTTGGACCGGCATCTGCTGTCCCGTGCACTGCCAGTCGCCATCCTTCTTTTCACCTGCGGCACGACCTTACTCTGCATGATCGCCGTCTTGCGCCTGCGTTGGCGGCAACTGAGCCTGTCCCTATTACTGCTCTTGCCGATAATGATCCTCACCGTTCCATCGCAAATGATGGCCCGAGGAGCGGGTTCGCTGCTTGCCGACTACGGCTGGATCGCCTGGCCCCTTGCCTTCTGCCTGCAGTACGCTCTGTTATTTCGTTGTGCCACAAACCTTCCCGGACGAATCCTGCCTGCCTGGCATGCTCTGACGCTCTGGCTGCTGCTCTTTGTCCTCACGTTCCAGGTCGCCTGGCAGGTAGATACTATCCCGCACTTGGCCGAGGCCTGGACCATGGCCAGCTGGGGATTGGTGCCCACCGCGTTCCTCTTTGCCCTTGAGTTTCGCGGTAATCGCCTTGCCTGGCCGGTGGCCCGATTGGCCGCAACCTACCATGGCTTGGGCTCCGGTGTGCCTTTGTTCGTCTTGCTGCTCGGCTGCCTGCTCTCTTTCAGCCTGAATGGCTCCCCCGCCCCGCTTGCCTATATTCCGGTATTCAATCCACTGGAACTGGCGGAGCTGGCCCTTATTCTCTTGCTCGGCCTACGTGTCGTCCGCAGGGCAGCACAACAACCTGCAACCGAATCCAAACTGCTGGCTCGCCTCTTCACAGGATGGTTGCCAGCGGTGCTGCTTTTCCTCTTGCTCAATGTCATCACTGCCCGCTGCGCGCACTTCTTCTCAGGTGTCAGCTACAATGCAGACGCTCTTTTTGCTTCAACGGTATTCCAGACCGCCATTGCCGCGCTCTGGTCAATCCTCGCCATGGCCATGACCGTCGGCGGCGCCAAAAAAGGAAAACGACGCATATGGCTTGGCGGTTCGGTACTGCTGGCCATGGTGGTGTTCAAGCTTTTCGTCATCGATCTTTCCGGTACCGGAACTATCGGGCGCATCGTATCGTTTCTTGTGGTTGGTCTCTTAATGCTGATCATCGGGTTTTTCGCGCCACTGCCCCCCAAAACCGCGGAGAACTCCCGATGAAATCGATGTGTATTATTCTTCTTGCTGTCCTGCTCAACAGCGGCATGGCTCAGGCAGCAGCCCCCCAAATGAAAAATTTCGCCTATGGCTATCCGCTGCCTCAGGTCAAGGGCGACGGGGTCTACGCCATAAACCTGCCGTTGATGGTCTATGAAAAAATCAGCCAGAGTGATCTCAGCGATATTCGTGTGTTTAACGGAGCCGGCGAAACCGTACCGCATGCCATCCGTAGTGCCATACAGATGGAGAAACATAAAGAAACACGCCAAACCGTGCCTTTTTTCCCCCTCAAAGGTGCGCCGTCGTCATCGACCAGTGATCTTTCCTTACGGGTCATTCGTAATGCTGACGGCGCCGTGGTCACCGTTGATGCCGGCAACCGGGCAACAGTAAATCAACCCGCGTCCTGGTATCTGCTTGATACCAGCACGTTGGACAAGCGACCTACCGCTCTGGAACTAGAATGGACGGATAAAACATCAACGGTCTTTACCGTATCGCTTGCTCACAGCAGTGATCTGAGTCACTGGTCACCGTTGGTCGGACAGACCGTCCTGGCCGATCTTCGCTACAACGGCAATGCTGTTACAGCCCGTCGCATAACGCTGCCGAGAAAAACGCTGCCCTATATCCGAATTGACTGTCTTGATTGTCAGGAACCCTTGCTACTGCGTGAGGTGCAGGCAATCTCCGGTGGTTCAACCAGCCCGGAAGCATGGCAATGGTTGACGTTGCAACCGGAAAAAACCAAGGAAATCAAAGGGAAAATTGTTGGTACCTATCTGCTGAAACCAAAAGTCAGGGTGAGTGCCCTGCAACTGGGATTTGCGCAAAGCAACTCTTTGATGCGAGCCGTGATAGAGTCGCGGCCCACTACTGACGACGACTGGCACATTCAGGCACGTTCGAGCTTTTATGCCCTTACCCTCCAGGGCAAGACGCTGGTCAATGAGCCGGTGCACTGTCCGCCGACGGCAGACCGCTTCTGGCGGCTGAGCGTTAAAGCCAATGGGAACGGTTTCTCCGCAGGCACCGAGGCGCCGCAGCTTAAACTCGGCTGGAGACAGGATCAGTTGATCTTTGTCGGCCGGGGACCCGGTCCCTATACCCTGGCCTTCGGCAGTACCCAACTGGCGGATACGATCCCACAAGACAATCTGTTGCTCGCGACCATGCGCGAGACCGGCCTTGAGTCCCTTACCCGGCACATCGAACCGGGCCCCCTCACCATCCTCGGGGGTGAACAGGCTCTCCAACCTCACCTTTCCGCTGCTTCATGGAAAAAAATTCTCCTTTGGGCAATACTGCTGGCTGGCGTTGCGCTGCTGGCCTTCATGGCTCGGACGATCTACCGCGAAATGCAGACCAAAGACAGCTGACCAGAGCATTGGATCGCTGCAAGGTCTGCCGGCGTTCCACCAACAGGAGAACATCTACGCCCTCTGTCGGACCATCGCTGTTCCTTTGGTACAACACCGGAGGCGAGGTGTTCGGGGCGGATAGCTGATGCCTGTGCAGCCGTACATTTCTTCCACGTTGACGTGTCCATCCAAAAACACCTGCGATGCAAAAAAAGGAGGGCTGCAGCATACCAGGGAACCGCTGTTTTGCGGCCCCCTAATAAAAAGACTTGCACTGAAAAGAACAGGTACGTACTACTACACATCATGAACCCTTTCACAGGAGGATTTCCCATGCATGACCGACGCGATTTTCTCAAAACAACCGCAGCAGCAGCCTCTGTCTTGGCAATCAGCACCGTTCCGCGGGCCTTTGCCGCTGAAACAGCCCAGTACACCAATATTATCTACACCAAGGATAATCCCGGCAGATGGGCGGAAAAGGTGGCCAGTCACGCTCCAGAAGTAACGGTCAAGGGCTCTATTGTAACGGTGGTCACCAAGCACCCCATGTCAGAGGCCCACTTTATCGTCAGGCACACCCTTATCCTCGAGGATGGCACCTATCATGGTTCCATGACCTTCGTCCCCACGGACAAGCCGGAATCGACCTATGAACTGCCAGCCGGCTACAAGGGAAAAATCCGTGTTACCAGTTTCTGCAATATCCACGATTTCTGGCTGACCGAAATCATGGTCTGACACCTTCCGGTCGATTCCATTCTTCAGCAAATAAGGTTATATTGTTCCAGTATAACCTTATTTTTTACCAATAGCGTGCTCCAGGGGAGCAATCAATGGAACTGACTGGAATTATCACTGCCATTCTTTCTGCCCTCTTCATGGGCACTATAGGGATTTTCGCCAAAATCACCGGTCTGGGGGCCGAGGTGATCACCTTTTTCCGCCTGTTCCTCGGTGCCGGCTTTATGATGGTTTTCCTCCTCATTTCCGGCCAGGCGGGACGTATCATCCGCTGGCCGTCCTGGCCTGTTCTCATCAATGGCGCCATGCTGGCCGGTTTCATCATCTTTTACGTGCAGGCCATGCAATATACCACCATGGCCAACGCTATCATGCTGGTCTATCTGGCGCCGCTCACCGCCTCGATCTATGCCCATTATTTCCTCGGCGAACGGCTGACCCGTCTGAGTGTGGCGCTCATCGGCCTGGCGCTGTTCGGTTTTGCGATGATGATGGAATTCAGGATCGACCTTACCGGCTCCAGTCGACACCTTCAGGGACTCGGATTAGGCATACTGTCCATGTGCTGCTATGCCGCCTTTATTCTAATCAACCGGATGATTGATCAGAGGATCCATGTCTGCACCCGAACTTTTTATCAATTGCTTACCGGAGCCCTGGTGATGCTGCCCTTCTTTCTCCTGCAACAGCCCCAGATGCCCCCGAAAACCTGGCCCTGGCTTGCTGGAACGGGCCTGATTCCGGGTTTTCTCGCCATCCTTTGCGCAGTGATTGCTTTAAGCCGTTTACCGGCCGCTACTTTCGGTACCCTGGCCTACTTCGAACCCATTGCCGTTATTATCTTTGGCTGGGTGCTTTTTGGTGAATCGCTGTCAATACTGCAACTTGGAGGCTGTTTGCTGATCATCGCCAGCGGTGTGCTGAAAACCTGGTCCAGTGTCAATGCCACCCCCCTACCTTCGTCTTGTGCAAGCGGCCAGACAGCAGCAACCAACAGCCAAGATGCAAACTTTCCTCACCCGCAAACCTCACTCGGTGTCGAAAACGTGATTCGAGAAACGTGATTTGGGCAACGTACCCCTTGCGGCCTGCTCTCCGCAGAGTATTTAAAATGATTACATCACATACAACGCAACCACCCGAAATGGAACAATCGACATGACAAAACAATCCATCGACAGTCCCTCGACAAACGAAGCAGGCCTGGCAGACGTTGTCGCCTGCAACTCCTCTATCTGCCTGGTCGATGGTGAAAACGGCCGCCTGCTCTATCGCGGTTACGATATTGTCGATCTCGCTGAACACTCTACCTTTGAAGAGGTAGCCTACCTCCTCTGGTACGGACGACTACCAGGGTTCACCGAATTCCAGGCCTTTCTCGACGGATTTACCGGTTGTATGAAACTACCAGTGGAAACTGTCATGATTTTGCGCATGTTTCCGCATGCGGCAACCCCCATGGAAGTGTTGCGAACCGCAGTCTCCTCCATGGGACACTGGGATCCGGATAGTGGCAACACCCGGCTCGATGCCTGCCTGCGTAAGGCACAGCGTCTCACCGAACGCATCCCCATGATTATTGCCTCTCATCAACGACTGCGCGATAACATGGAACCTCTGGAACCGATCTCCAACTACGGCATTGCCTTTAATTTTCTCTATACCCTGCAGGGCAAGGAACCGGATCCGATCATGGTCAACGCCATGGATATTGCACTTATTCTCCATGCCGACCACGAACTCAATGCCTCGACCTTTGCCGCCAGGGTCACGGCCGCCACCATGACCGATATCTATTCAGCCGTGACCAGTGCAATTGCCGCGCTCAAAGGACCACTGCACGGCGGAGCGAATATCGAAGTCATGAAAATGCTGGAGGAGATCGGATCACCGGAAAAGGCAGCAGATTATGTGTTGCCGCGACTGGGGGCGAAGAAAAAAATCCCTGGATTCGGGCATCGGGTGTATCGTTGTGAGGATCCGCGGGCCACGGTATTACGCACAACAGTGCAGGAAATCACCGCCCTGACCGGCGACAGCCGGTATTACGAAATCGCCAAGGCCGTGGAGGAGGTGATGCTGGGCAATTCCAAAGTGTTCCCCAACGTCGACTTCTATTCCGCCCCCCTCTATCACGCCATGGGCATCCCCGAAGAACTGTTCACGCCTATCTTTGCCATCAGCAGATGCGTGGGTTGGACCGCCCATATCCTTGAACAGTGGAAAAACAACCGGTTAATCCGGCCCACTGCTCAGTACACGGGCCCCTCGCTCACACCGTATGTGGATATTGGTTCCCGTTCGTAGAAAAGGGACCAGGCCGGTGCGGTTCTATCCTGCGGGGAAATCGGTAAAAATTCCGGTTACCCCGAAATCGAACAATTGCCGCTGACGAGCCGCATCATTGACCGTGAACACATTCACACGTATACCCGCAGCCTGCAGGGATGTGACCAGAGGCGCGTCAACCAGCATGTCTTCCGGATGATACGCGCAGACATCCAGGGACTGCAGGTAGGGAACAAGATCGGGCGGATGCGTGCCCTCCTGCAGGGCAGCAAGGGCCACCTCCGGTGCATATTGTCGGCAAGATTGAAGATAGTAGTGATTGAACGAGGATAGAACTACCTGCTCCATAGCTCCAGCCATCCGGATTGCACGAATCACCTCAGGCACAATCATGCTGTCCATGCGGGTACCGCGCATATCCTTGATTTCAATATTGAGCGGCATGCGGCAGGCCACGGCCCAGGTGAGCAGCTCGCCCAGGGTCAGTATCCGCTGGGGCATAAGGGACAAAAGGTGAGCACGATCGATGGTGCCGTACCGCAGCGTGCCGAAGGGGTCGGTCTCGACAAACCAGGAACCAAGATCAAGACGTTGCAACTGATCAAGGTGCCAGTCGCAGAGCGCAAGGCTCGTTATACCCAGTTCTCCCGCTATTAAAGCGGCGTTACTCGTTCTCGTGAGATGGGCATCGTGAAAAACTACGGCCACCCCATCGCTGCTCAATTGCACATCCAGCTCAATCATCCGGCTGCGGCCGATGCTTGCGGCAAAAGCGCATAGAGTATTTTCCGGATAACAAGACCGGTAGCCGCGATGAGCAATAATCAGTGGTTGCGAACCAAACTGGTGAAAAAAATCAACCTGCGGCATCGTTCCAGTCAGTTTTTTCTCTATCCCCGGCATCCAGACACTATAGGATGCGCAAACCGTGACTGCCGCGGGAAGCCTGCCGGCCCTTAATCATAAGATCGCTCAGTTCATTGCGATCGTCAGCTTTCGGCGGGAAATGAGCATGCAACAGGCTGCCGATTTCTTCAATAACAGCACACAGCGCTGCACATTGCTGCTTTTCCCTGATCCCTGTCACCAAGCGACTGACAAAATCCTGCCAGATTTGCGGAGGAAGGTGTTCATTGATGCCGCGATCACCCAAAATCCAGACCCGTCGCTCCAAGACGGAGATATAGATCAGTACCCCGGTCGCCTCCCTGGTGTCGTGGAGCCTCTCGGCGTAAAAGGAAATGAAAGCGGCGCGCTCCACCTCGGCCTCAGTCCGATCTTCGCGGAGAAAAAGCCGCAACAGCCAGGGACTGCGACGCACGATCAATCGGGCTAATGGGAAAAAAACAGCTATTCCAAGGAGGGAGACCCAGAGGAAATGCCCCTGCCACCACAGCAGGGAGCTGATGCCATAGGCAATACTCAAGGCAAGGGGCACGGCCAGGGTCATGGCTCCGGTGAGTTCCGCCTCAGGATAGGAGTGGCTTGCCGCGACCACCATAGGAACAATTTCACCGGTGGTCTGTTGCTCGACCTGCTGGACGGTTCGGGTTATTTTCTGTTGTTCTTCAATGGTGAAAAAAACATCTGCCAAGGTTTGCATCCTTACCATCCTCCCGAAGCACCGCCGCCACCAAAACCACCGCCACCGCCGCTAAAACCGCCGCCCCCGAAACTACCACCGCCAAAACCACCACCGCCCAGATACAAACCGGAAGAGCCGCGACGACCACTGCCGCCGACCCCTGCCAACGTACTGATAACCAGTGCACCGATGATACCGACGGGGATCAATAGCACAAAAAGCAGCCAGCCAGCCATAATGGGGAAAAGTAGTCCGGTGAACGGTGCGTACACTCCACCAACAATCGCTGCCGTCACTTTGCGTCGCCGAAATATGTTACCGATAACAACCAAACCAAAACCAAGAAATACCAGTAGGCTCATGGGGTCGGGACGCGATTTTGCCGGTGCCGTTTCTCCCGTCCCTAAGCCGGTATATTCGCCTTTGACTGCGGCAATCATGGCTGCCACCCCGTTAATCACACCCCGGTCATAATCGCCTCGCCGGAAGGAGGGAACGATTTGCTCTCTGATGATGCGTCCTGCAACCAGATCGGTCAGGCGACCCTCCAGGCCATACCCCGTTTCAATGCGAATCTTTCGGTCATCGGCGGCAATGAGCAGCAAGGCGCCATTGTCGACCCCCTTTTGCCCGATTTTCCATGTTTCCACAACTTTCAGAGAGTACTGCTCGAGATTTTCGCCCTGCAGACTCGGTATGGTCAGTACAGCA
>JBFJXW010000046.1:0-21867 GCA_041622895.1 Desulfobulbus sp.
AGAAAGAGTACACTGATACCATCGATACCGAGGGAATAGTTGGCATTCAACGCCCTGATCCAGGGGTAATGTTCCTGGAACTGCATAGCATAGGTGGTCTTGTCAAATAGGAGAACAATCGGCAGACAGAGTGCGAACTCGATCAGACTGATAATAAGAGCCATCAGTCTGATGGTTGCGGTTTGCCGGCGCGGTACGATCAGCAGCGAAAGTCCGCCGAGGACCGGGAAAAAGATGAGGGTGCTAAGGAGGGGTATCGACATGGACGATGCTTCCGGAATTATTATTTCGAGTTAAATGCTGCTCAGCAGGACAACAAGAAGCACCAGAGCACCACCACCCATCCAGGCGAGATAATGCGAGACCTGGCCATCCTGCAGCCGCCGCATTTTTTCGGACAATCCGCCGATGGCACGGGGTACTCCGTTGACTACGGCTTCAATGCAGGCAAGATCGATTACCCGCAGCAATACCTGCCGGCTGAAGGCCAGCGTTGGTTTGACGATAGCGATGTTGTACAGCTCATCAATGTAGTACTTGTTGCTCAGCACCCGATGACAGAAACTCAGGCGGTTGGCCAGAATGGCAGGCAACTCCGGTTTGAGACGGTACATATAGTAGGCCAGACCAATGCCGCAAGCCCCTGCGAGAATAGAACCGCCCATAAGCAGCGCCTCCACTGAATGGCTCACCTGCACATGCGGATGACCGAGCACCGGTGCCAGGAAACGGGCCCAGTGATTATCGCCGCCCAGAATGGTTGGTATGCCGAACCAGCCGGCAGCAATAGCCCCTACCGCCAACAGCATCAGCGGAATGGTGACCACCCGGGGTGACTCATGGAGATGATGACGCTGCTCTTCATTACCACGGAACTCTCCGTGAAAGATTAGGAAGAAGAGACGAAACGAATAGAACGCGGTCATGAAGGCCACCAGGGTGCCAATGGCCCAGGCAAATTTGCCGGCGCCGAGAGGGGTATTGAAGGCCATAAGCAATATCTCATCCTTACTGAAAAACCCGGCCAATCCGGGCACACCGGATATTGACAACGAGGCAAGGAGAAAGGTCCAGTAGGTAATCGGCATCGAGGATTTCAGTCCGCCCATGGAGCGAACATCCTGCTCGTGATGCATGCCGAGGATCACGGAACCGCAACCGAGAAAAAGCAACGCCTTGAAATAGGCGTGGGTAAAGAGATGGAAGATACCGGCAGAATAAGCTCCCACCCCGCAGGCGATAAACATGTAGGCCAACTGGCTGACCGTTGAATAGGCAACCACCCGTTTAATATCGGTCTGTACCAGAGCGATGGTGGCGGCAAAGAGCGCGGTAACGGCGCCCAAAACCGTAATCAGATTGAGGGCAAACGTTGAGAGTTCGAAAATCGGATTGCAGCGGGCCACAAGAAACACACCAGCTGTAACCATGGTCGCCGCGTGGATCAGCGCACTGACCGGCGTAGGACCTTCCATGGCATCAGGCAGCCAGATATGGAGTGGAATCTGCGCCGATTTGCCGATTGCCCCGCAAAACAGCAGCAGGGCGATAACCGTCGCCAGATTGATCTGACTGCCAAAGAGAGAGAGGGTCGCGCCCTTGATGGTGGCAACCTGGCTGAATACCTCCTGATAATGGAGGCTGCCGAACTGGGTGAAAATGAGTAACAGACCGAGAATCAAACCAAAATCGCCAAATCTGTTGACAATAAAAGCTTTTTTTCCGGCATCGGCAGCGGATTGTTTTTCATAGTAAAAACCGATCAACAGGTACGAAGACAGCCCCACCGCCTCCCAACCGAAAAACAACTGCAGAAAATTATTGCCCAGCACCAGCATGAGCATGGAAAAAGTAAAAAGGCTCAGATAGGCAAAAAAACGATAATACCCCTCTTCCCCTTTCATATAGCCCACCGAGTAGATATGGACCAGAGAACTGATACTGGTGACGACAATGAGCATAACCGCGGTCAGCTGGTCAACCAGGAAACCCACCGAAACGTTCAGACTACCGGACTCAATCCAGGTATAGAGGTCCTGATTGATGATTTCCCCCGATTGCACACGGAAAAAAGCGATCAGGGCACAGCAGAAGGAAATGAGCACCGTGATTATCGGTAACCAGTGGGCCTTGGTGCCCCATCGTTTACCCAAAAGCAGAGTGAGAATAAAGGAGACCAGCGGCAGAAACGGTATGGCAAGCAGAGAAGCCGGCATGATTATCCCTTCAATTGGTTAAGAGTGTCGACGCGAACAGTTCGTCTGCTGCGGTACAGGGCAATGGCGATACCGAGCCCGATAGCGGCCTCGGCCGCGGCTACCGTGATGATGAAAAAAGTAAAAGCCTGACCGCGCAGGGAATCAAGGTAATGACTCAGCGCTACCAGGTTAAGATTGACCCCGTTGAGCATCAGCTCGATGGAAAGAAACATGATGATCACGTTGCGACGGGTGAGAAAACCACACACACCGATACAAAACAAAATGATGGCCAGCGCCATGTACCAACTTAAGGGAATCACCATTCCACCTCCTTGCAGGTATCCGTCGGGCAACTGGTCCCAGTGCTCGGTGTCGTTTGCGATACGGTCTCATCCTGGGGGCAGCGGGTCTCTCTTCGTGCCAGTACCAGACCCCCGATCAGGGCAACCAGCAGGATAAGGCCGGCGATCTCAAACGGCAGCAGGTAGACGGTATACAATTCCTGGCCAAGAGCCTTGGTATGCGTCAGTTCCTGGATCGCAGCCAGCGGCCAGTTTCCTTTTTCACCGAGGGTAAAGGCAGGAATAATCGAGATCAGTCCCACGGCCAGACCGACGGCGATAATCCGACCCAGCCACGCGCCGGGAATAAAGGCATCCAGTTGCAGTTCCTCACGCAGGCTGACCAAAAAAAGGACAAAGAGATAGAGCACTAATACAGCGCCGGCGTAGACGATGATCTGCACTGCGGCCAGAAATTCGGCCTGCAGCGTCAGGTAAAGCCCTGCCATGTGGAAGAAGAGGACCAGGACCATCAGGACGCAGTGTACCGGGTTGCGCAGGCTGATGGCCAGGATGCCGCTGGCGATAATCATCAGCGCGCAATAACCAAAAAAGATCTGGGTAAACATCGATACCCCCGTATCAGGATTGTTCCGGCCGGTGGTGCTGCCGCCATTTTCTGCCCACGACCTGCTGCTCACCGCTCCATTCAGGTGAAACGGGCAACCGTTTTGCCGCGGTCAGGGTCTGCTCGGGCAAACCACGCGGCCGCCAGAAGGGATTGACATATTCTTCAACCGGCCGATCCAACTGCGCGGCAAACTGATCCCAATGGACCAGCAGCTGTTTCATATCAAAGAAGATCGATTGCCGGTCGTACGCCGCATATTCATACACCTCGGTGAGCACAATCGCGTTGACCGGGCAGACCTCCACGCAATAGCCGCAGTAGACGCAGCGCAGGGCCTCAATCCGGTAGTCATCGATCACCCGGCGATTCCAGTGTTCTTTGTCCTTATGAGAACGAATTCGAATACAACGCGACGGACAAACCACAGCACAGCGCATGCAGCCGATGCATTGAGTGGTGCCGGTTTCACGGTCGCGTACCAGGGCATGCTGGCCGCGAAATCCGGTGCGGATCTGCGGCCTTTCCTCAGGATACTGGCGAGTGATCGGCTTGGAGAACAACCGGCGCAGTGTTAAAGCCATACCCTGGAGGATCTCTACCAGGAAGATGGTTGCCAGCCACGATCGTTTTGGTTTGTATTGGATCTGCATTTATTTTCCTTATCCGATCATCGCCTTGAGGCAGGCGGTAAGGACGATATTGATCAGTGCCAGGGGAATCAGCAGCTTCCAGCCCAGATCCATCAACTGATCGTAACGGTAGCGCGGCAAGGTGGCGCGAATCCAAATAAAAAGGAACATGAACGCATAGACCTTGAGCACAAACCACAGCGGCGGGAAGAAAGGAACTGAAAACGGACCGTTCCAGCCGCCAAGAAAGCAAACGGTGCCGATGGAGGCCATGACCATCATGCCGATGTACTCAGCCATGAAGAAGATAGCGTAGCGCATGCCGCTGTATTCGGTACAGTAACCGGAAACCAACTCGGTTTCGGCTTCGGGCAGGTCAAACGGTACCCGGTTGGTTTCGGCCAGCATGGCGATGAAAAAGACAAAAAAACCGATGCATTGAGGTACAAGGTACATGCCGAACAGGGAATCGCCCTGGGCCTCGACGATCTGGCTCAGATTGAGCGAACCGGACAGGAGCATTACCCCCACCAGACTCAATCCCATGGCGATCTCATAGCTAATGACCTGCGCCATGGAGCGCATGCCCCCGAGAAAACTGTATTTCGAGTTCGAAGCCCATCCGGCCAACACCACGCCATAACTGGAAAGCGAACTCATGGCAAAGATGAACAGCAGGCCGATGTTGATATCGGCCAGCACCCACCCTTTGGCAAAAGGCAGGACTGCCAGCGACGTCATCATTGCCACCAGGCAGATGATCGGGGCGGCGAGAAAGGTCGGCCGGTCGGCCTGTGCCGGGATAATATCCTCTTTAAAAAAGCTCTTGATACCATCGGCTATAGGCTGGAGCAGTCCGTGCCAACCGACACGCATCGGCCCCATGCGCACCTGCATGTGACCGATAATCTTGCGTTCGAAATAGGTCGCATAGGCCACATGGAGCATAACAAGAACAAAGAGAATAATAATCTGTACAAGCATGATAATAATGGTCATACCGTTCCTCGATATGCAGCCGACAGGCGCAGAGTGTTCATCGGTCGGATTCTCCTAACACCACGTCCAGACTGCCGATATTGGCGATCAGGTCGGCAATCAATTCGCCCCTGGCAATGGTTGCCAAGGACCCGATATGGATAAAGGATGGCGAGCGAATGTGCATCCGGTAGGGTTTGTTGCTGCCGTCCGAGATAAAATAAAACCCCAGCTCGCCTTTGGGCACTTCGGTAGCCACATAGGTATCGCCGGACAGATACACCTCCCGCTCCTTGATCAGACGAATCAGGCCGGTGCCGTACCGGCTGCTGCCCACCTCGACCCGTGCAGGTGCCCGATTGGGCATGACCAGGTCCGGGGCATCCTCGCCAACAATCGGACCAGGCGGTAATTGATCGATGCACTGCTGAATGATACGCACCGACTGGTGCATTTCTTCCATGCGGCAGCGGTAGCGGGCGTAGATATCACCGTCACTGCCTAGCGGCACCTCGAATTCCACCTGATCATAGGCATCGTAGGGTTGATGCTTGCGCAGATCGTAATCAACGCCGGAGCCGCGCAGACAGGCACCGGTCAGGCCGAGTGCCAGCGCCTCTTCACCGGAGACGACCCCGACGCCGACCGTCCGCTTGAGCCAGATGCGGTTGGTGTCGATCAGGGTTTCGTATTCTTCGATCTTTGAGGGAAAGAGATGAAGGAATCGCTCCAGCTCATTGATGAATCGGGCAGTAACATCCTGACGGACGCCGCCAATCCGGGGATAGGAAAACGTCAGCCGGGCGCCGCACAACTCCTCGAACAAATCGATTAGAATCTCGCGTTCACGAAAGCAGTACAGAAAAACAGTCATGGCCCCAATATCCAGGGCGTGGGTGGCCAACCAGAGCAGATGCGAGCAGAGGCGGGACATTTCGCCGACGATGGTGCGGATGTATTGGGCACGCATCGGTACCGAGATACCAAGCAGTTTTTCCACGGCCACACAGTAGCCGACATTGTTGGACATGGCCGCGATGTAATCGAGCCGGTCGGTGAGAATCAGGGCTTGAGCGTAGGTGCGGTTTTCCGCCAGTTTTTCAAACCCCCGGTGCAGATAGCCGACCTGTGGGGTGCACTCGATAATGGTTTCGCCGTCAAGCTCAAGATCGACTCGCAACACGCCATGGGTGGCTGGATGCTGGGGGCCCATGCGCAGGGAATAGCGCTCATTGTCGTCACCGCCAGCCACCGGACATTCAATGGTTTTCCTGGTCGTTGCGGTCATAATCCCCCCTCCTCGTTGCTCAATCGTGGTCCACGCTGGCGGGAATCGGTCTTTTTCGGGTCAAAAGCGTATTTATCCAGTTCTTTGATCTGAGTCAGCAGGTCGGTCATCCCAACCCATTCGCCTCGCCCTTTCAACGGATATTCCTTGCGCAGAGGATGCCCCTCCCAATCCTCAGGCAGCAGAATCCGCCGCAAATCAGGGTGCCCGTTGAATTGAATGCCCATCAGATCATAGGTCTCCCGTTCCAACCAGTTGGCCCCGGTCCACAGGCAAACTACTGAATCGATACAGGGTGCGTCTTCTGTTAGTGCGGCACGAACACGGATTTCATGACGATGAAAAATGGAGTAGAGGTTGTACACCACTTCGAACCGGGTAAGACTCGGGTCTTTTCGTCGCGCATTGTCGACACCGCAAAGCGACCGCAGATGGTTCATGCGCAGATCATCGGTATCACGCAGCCAGCGGAGAATATCGACAACACGGCCGGGACGGATACAAATCCCAACCTGCCCCTGAAATTCATCCTTTTTCAGGATTTCCTCAGGAAACTGCGCCTGCAGACGGTCAGCTATCGCCATTGACTCCATCGAAACTGCTCCTTGCGAATCTTTTCCTGTAATTTAAGAAACCCTTCCATCAACGCTTCCGGCCGGGGCGGACAACCGGGAACATAGACATCCACTGGAATAATCTGATCAACCCCCTGGGTTACCGCATAGGTTTCAAAGACGCCACCACTGCAGGCACAACTCCCCATGGCCAGGACGTAGCGCGGTTCTGGCATCTGGTCATAGACCCGGCGCAGCACCGGTGCCATCTTCTTGCTCAGGGTGCCGGCAACCACCATGCAGTCGGCCTGACGAGGACTGGCACGGAACAGAATGCCGAAACGGTCCAGGTCGTTGGTCGAAGCCCCGGCATCCATCATTTCAATGGCACAGCAGGCCAGACCAAAGGTAACCGGCCAGATGGATCCGGCTCGACCCCAGTTCACCAGTTTGTTGAGCGGACCGAGCAGCGCGTTGGCACCGGGGATATAACGAACCCCCTCTTCCAGCCGGATCATACCCGGTTCGGTTATTTTTCCCATTGCAGCACTCCCTTTTTCCAGGCATAGACATAGCCGACCAGGAGGAGAAAGATGAACAGCAGCATCTCCACCAGGGCAAACAGGCCGAGACGGTCATAGGTCACGGCCCAAGGATAGAGGTAGATGGCCTCGACATCGAACACCACGAACAGGATAGCGATCAAATAGAACTTGACCGAAAACCGCATTCGGGGTGCTTCCGTGGGTTCATTTCCCGATTCGTAGGCAACCAGTTTTTCCTGGTACGGTCGGCTTAAACGAAAAAAACGTCCGAGAAAAAGCGTCAGCACTCCGAAAAGGATGCCGAAAAGCAACAAAAGAAAGATACCGAGGTATTCCGGTGAGATGGAGGAGCTATCCATAGTCGCTCCCCCTTCAGCGTCGGTTGAGCATCAATTGTTCGGCAAATTCCTGTCGGCGGGTCTCGGAAGCCTCGGCTGGAGTAGAAAAGGTAAGACAGCCGGTGGTGCATTTAGTGACGCAGGCAGGCTCCAATCCTTCATCAATCCGATCCATGCATAGATCGCATTTACCCACTTTCCCGGTCTGCGGATTCCACTGAGGAACAGACCAGGGACAGGCGATAATACAGGCTTTGCAACCAACGCAGGCACTCTCTTCAACATAGACAATACCGTCTTTGTCACGCCGACGCATGGCACCTGTGGGACAGGCATCGACACACCAGGGTTTCTCGCAATGAAAACAGGAGAGGTAGATAAAATCAATGCTCGGCGGCGTCTCTGTTGTGGACGTGACCTCGATCATTCGGCAATAAAAGGCACCCGGACCGATGTTGTTTTTATCCTTGCAATGGACCTCGCAGGCCCGGCAGCCGATACAATCGGCGACATCCTGAGTAATAATATAGTTGCTCATCTTTTTTTCTCCTGCGAAGCGGCCGGGGTGACAGTGACAAAACTTTCCGCGAGATTGAGGCCTCCTCCAGCCTTATCCCACTCTTTGAGTTTACCCAGCATAAAGTTTTGATCGGCGAGGCCCTTGCCAAAAGAACGTTTTTTAGCAGGGACATCGGTGCCGAACCCGTGGAGCATGAACACCGCCTGGGGATGAATCAGGTCGGTAACCCGGGCGGCAATGGTCCCCTGGACATCGCCGTTGGCAACCACCACCTGATCACCATCCTTGATTCCCAACTTTGCCGCGGAAGCAGAATTAATCCACAATTTGTTCACATCCAGCAGCTCCGAAAGGATCGGGTTATTCTGATGCTGACCGTGGGCCTGGTAGCCGTTACGGCCAAACAGCAATCGAAAACTGCCCTCCGGTGGTTGCTCGGGGGTCTCATAAGGCTGCAGCGAGGCAATGCCCATGGCCTCCCATTTTTTATTCACGATCTCGATTTTACCTGATTCGGTACCGAACTTGAGCTGGTCACGGTCAAACCAGATTGGTTTGGCACTCAATTTGACAAAGCCCTTGGCGTCGAAATCTGCCAGAGACAGTCCCGTATCCTGCAGCTGATACTGCCAGATGTCTTCGATGGACTTGAAGGGGAAACAGTCTCCTTTGCCCAGCCGCTTCACCAATTCAACATAGATCTCCCAGCCGGCCTTGGTGTTGTTCAACGGCTTGACGCATTGCTGGCGTCTGCCAAATCCGGGCTTGAGCCCCTTTTCAGTGCGGAGAATGTCATCGCGCTCAAGAAAAGTGTTTTCCGGCAAAATAACATCAGCAAACCAGGCAGATTCGCTAAAATTCACGTCAACGGCCACAATCAACTCCAGCTTATCGAGAATCCGCTGCTGTTCCTTGGGATCCGGCAAGGCTATAAGCGGGTTGTGGCGGTGAATAAAGTAGGCCTTGATAGGATACGGGTTCTCGGAATCAATAGCGTCGTAGGCAGTCTGGAGCATACCGGCTCCTTTATCGAACTGCGGATACCGGGTGCCACAACCGTCCGCTCGTTCTTCACCCACCGCCGGGGCTAAAGCACCCAGACTTTTAAGGCCGGAGAGGCCTGCATCCTTTGGCCCCTTGGGATAGAAAAGACCGCCGGGTTGTTCGATACTGCCCATGAGCGCATTAAGGATATGGATGATCCGGGAAGCATAAAAAGAATCCCGGTAGCGGGCAAGCATCCAGCCGGGATGAATAATGACTTTGGGCCGATCCGTATTCAACTCCCGGCAGAAGGCTTCAATCTCGGTGGCACGGATACCCGTTTCCTTCTCTGCCCATTGCGGGGTATATGGCTCGAGAAAAGCCTTGAAATCGGACAGGCCGTTTATGTATTTGGTTGCAAAATCAAGATCGTACAAATTATTTGAGACAATATAATGGGCAATACCGAGAAGCAGAGCATAGTCGGTTCCGGGGTTAATCTGCCAATACCGGCTTGCCTTACCTGCTGTGACTGAGGCCCGTGGGTCGATATAGGTAACGCGCGCCCCGTTTTTAATGCCTTTCAGAAAGCTTTTGACCTCTTTTACCTTCAGAGATTCGGTGATGTTGCGACCAAAGAGAACAATATGGCGGGCATTTTCGTAATCATAGGCAAAATCCTTTCGCCCCAGACCGTACACCGATTTGGAGGCATGGTGCACATTGCGCCCGCAGGTACAATCGTGATTGATATAGTTAGGAGAACCAAGAATTTTGACAAAGGCCTGACGCAGGTCGGCAAAGGGGCCGCCCCTATCGGAGAACATGATGGCACGCCCGCCATGCTCGGCAATGATGCCCTTGAGCTTGGTGGTGATCAAATCAAAGGCCTCGTCCCATGAGGCTTCGCGCCACTGACCTTCTCCACGTTTTCCCATACGAAGAAGAGGCGTGCTCGGCCGCTGTGTATCCAACCGCTGCGAGAATGCTGCCCCCCCCTTGGCGCAAAGGCTTTTGCCCATACCGCCGTCATTGCTGTTCCCTTCGATCCAGACAGGCTTATCCCCCTCAACCTGCACGGCGATAGGACAGCGGACAGCGCACATGCCACAAATGCTGTATTTCGTCTCTTTCATACGTATCCCTCTTTGCGAAACACGGGGCCGGATCGAAGCTCTTATTCGATGGCGTCATTCTCGCTTTCATTTAAGAAAAATTGATGCAAACAATCAGCTGTTACAATCAAAAACATTTAACATGTATAGAATAACAATCGATTCAGATAACCTTCGATTATACGCTTTTGCCACCTGTTTGACCACAACCACTTGCAGCAAACCAATATACTCAGTGAAAAAAATAAAAAGAAACAACACCAATTCACCGCTGAACAGCCTCGGTTTATACCGAAAAGAACAACAGAAAAAAAATCTATTTTTCATTAAAATAGAATCATTTTCATTGATCACAGCATACGAAAGATCGACGTCGGCTGATCCAGCTTTCCTTTTTGGTTCTGGCAGTGAAGATACAAAGGAGAAATAAACAATCAAACGAACGACAACGCCCTGTTATTAAACGGAAAAACCGAGAAGGCACGCCACAACATTCAGGAGCTCTGAACGAATATTTCTCCCCCTCCACCTAACCGCACTACCCGATTAGGCGTCCACCTAACCAATACGTGTATCAATGATCATGAAAGCTGCTTCCGGCATGACCTTGGCCTTATTCTTCTGCTCAAGGCGCCTTCAGGGTAGATCCTTTCACCACGAATCGCTTGACGAAAAAAAGTGCCCTCTACATGTTCTCCATCAGTACTGTATGGCAGGTGCTTGAGCAAACTGAAAACGAATAGAATACAACAATCTTTTCGTGTTGCATTATCCAGCAGCCAGAGCGAAACAAGTTGTCCTGTTACAAACGTAAAGATGTAGCTTGGAAAGGAAGGAGAATTCGAATTTTTACGAGGAAAAGAATGGATAGGAACTTTGCATTGCCGAGATACCGATGAAAATCATTTAATCCCATCGCTTCAATTGCATTTTGATGGCCTGAACCATCTGGCGGGAGAGAGTCTTCTGACCTGCGCTCCATTTGCCATTGGACAGCAAGTATTTTATTTGAATGCAAAGCTTCTTTGATCGATCAAAAAACGATCCTGCGGCAAAAAAAAATCGCGACGACCATGTGAAATATTCATCCACTCAAGTCTTGTCGCGATTTTTAGCTTTTTGCACTCAAAAGCTTCCTGGCAGAATCCAGGCAAAAAAAACGGGTAGTTGGATTGCTCCAACTACCCTCATATACTGGCGGGGCCGACGAGACTCGAACTCGCGACCTCCGGCGTGACAGGCCGGCGTTCTAACCAACTGAACTACGACCCCAGTATTTTTGGTGGGCGAAACAGGGCTCGAACCTGTGACCCTCGGCTTGTAAGGCCGATGCTCTCCCAGCTGAGCTATTCGCCCCAAGGTTGACGGTGTATTTATCAGGATCGCCCATTCCCGTCAAGCAAAAAAACAGAACCTCTACAAAGAATTACTTAATTTCGTAACCGTTGCCCGTCCCACCAACAGGCGGTTCAAATCACTGGGCCGGAGTGTTGTGCGATGAGATTGTAAAATCGTTAAAAATGGATTCCGGAGACACATCTTTAAACAAAGAGTCTCTTTCTTTGACAACAAGCGCTTTCTGCAGGACCTCATCGACATCGTTTACCAGCTCGATGGTCAAACTGTTGCGAATCTTTTGCGGTACATCGCGCAAATTGCGTTCATTCTCTCGAGGAATCAATACATGGGTAATATTACCCCGCTTTGCCGCCAACAACTTCTCTGTAAGCCCCCCGATGGGGAGAATGCGCCCGCGCAGGGTAATTTCCCCGGTCATGGCCAGCTTGCGATCCACTGGCAGTTTGAGGATAGCGGAAACAATGGAGGTTGCAATGGTAATACCCGCAGATGGACCGTCCTTGGGAATCGCCCCTTCTGGCACATGCACATGGATGTCGATCTTCTGGTAAAAATCGGTATCCAGCCCAAGACGCATGGCTCGTGAACGTACATACGACATGGCCGCTTGAACCGATTCCTGCATAACGTCGCCTAATTTTCCGGTGATGGTCAGTTTCCCCCCACCAGGCATAACAGTCGCCTCGATCTGCAGCAATTCTCCGCCGACCTCGGTCCAGGCCATACCGGTTGTCAGTCCGATTTCATTACGTTCTTCAGCAAGGCCGAAACGGTATTTGGGGACCCCTAAATATCGTTCGATGGCTTGGGATGAAATGCGGTATTTTTTCCGGGGTTCTTTGTTCTTGAGCCGTTCACGAGCAACCTTGCGGCAGATACTGGCAATAGTCCGTTCCAAACTACGAACACCGGCCTCTCTGGTGTATTTACGGATTATCTCAAGAATGCCCTTCTCGTTGATGGCAATCTCATCTTTTTTATAACCGTTAGCTTCCAGCTGTTTAGGCAAAAGAAAACCTGTGGCGATGTGCAGTTTTTCCTCTTCCGTGTAGCCATTGAGCTGAATGATTTCCATACGATCCTGCAGAGGCACAGGAATGCCATGGAGATTATTAGCCGTGGTAATAAAAAAGACCTCGGAAAGATCATAATCTACATCGAGGTAATGATCGTTAAAGGCGTAATTCTGTTCCGGATCCAATACTTCGAGCAACGCGGAAGAAGGATCGCCGCGAAAATCAACGCTCATCTTATCAACTTCGTCTAGACAGAATACCGGGTTGATCACACCGGCTTTTTGCATAGACAGAATAATTTTGCCGGGCATGGCGCCAATATAGGTCCGCCGGTGACCGCGAATCTCCGCCTCATCACGAACACCGCCCAGTGACAAGCGGATAAACTCACGTCCCATCGCCCGGGCAATGGATCGGCATACCGAAGTTTTACCCACACCTGGAGGTCCAACCAGACAGAGAATCGGGCCACGAATTTTTTTGACCTGCGTCTGCACCGCCAGATACTCGAGAATACGTTCCTTGGGTTTCTCTAAACCATAGTGATCTTCGTTGAGCACATTTTCCGCTCGTTCAATATCAATCTTAGAACGTGATTTCTTTTTCCAGGGCAGACTGATGATTGCATCGAGATAATTGCGCACCACAGTTGTTTCAGCAGACATGGGCGGCATCTGACGGAGTTTTTTAAACTCTTTGGCCACCTTCTCTTTCACCGACTTGGGCAGGCTTTTCTTATCAATGGCCTGCTGCAGTTCAGTCAAATCGTCGCCCCCTTCGCCCTGCCCCATCTCATCCTGAATGACTCGCATTTTTTCGGAGAGGTAGTAGTTGCGCTGGGTAGCGGCCATCTTCTTTTTCACCTGAGCATGGATATCCTTCTCCATTTCGGAGAGTTCCATCTCACGATACAAAATCTCGAGTACCTTGGTGATACGTTGCGGAAGGGAAACCAGCTCAAGGATCGACTGTTTTTCTTCGGTTTTCAGCTGAATATGGGAAGAGATCAGATCCACCATACGGGAAGGATCTTCTAAGGTGGTAATTGAATTCAGGACTTCTCGAGGCAGCTTTTTATGAACCTGGGTATACTGATCAAAGGTTTTCCGCAGCTCACGGAGATAGGCCGGCACATCCTCGCGCTCGATATCGACATCAGGAGATTCAACTAACCTGACCGAATAAAACCCGTCCTCGCCCTCGCCGTCTTCAAAAGCACCGACGATGATAGCTCGCCGTTTACCTTCCACCAAAGCTTTGATCGTACCGTCGGGAAGACGCAACAACTGCATGACAGAAGCAAGCGTACCCAGTGAGTACAAATGCTGTTGCTTGGGATCGTCAACTCGGGCGTCTTTCTGGGTAACCAGAAAAATGAGGGATCGATTCTCCATGGCAGCTTCCAGCGCCATGATCGATTTTTTTCTTCCCACTACGAGCGGCGCTACCATTCCGGGAAAAAGGACAATATCCCGTAGCGGCATTAATGGATATGTTTCAGCAGTCAGGTCACTCATAGGGACATCTTAGGCGATTTTTTTCGTTTCAGCATTATCGTAGAGGATGACCGGATATTCCCCATGAGTAATAACCTGTTCATTGATGACGCACTCCGTAGCATGTTCGTCCGAAGGCAACTCATACATAACGTCCAGCATGCATTCCTCCATGACCGAACGCAGTCCGCGTGCACCGGATTTTCGAGCCAGAGCCTTCTGGGCAATAGCCTTAAACGCACTCTCGGTGAACCGCAGGGTCACGCCCTCGTATTGGAACAGCTTCTGGTATTGCTTGCTCAGTGCATTTTTAGGTTCTTTAAGAATTCGGATCAGATCCTCTTCCACCAATTCCTCCATGGTGGCTATTACCGGCAAACGCCCGACCAGCTCGGGGATCAAACCGAATTTCAGCAGATCTCCAGTCTGAATTGAGGCCAGCACTTCACCGATGGAGCGCTCTTTCTGGCTGACCACCTTAGCACCGAAGCCCATGGCCTGCGTACCGGTCCGTCGCTTGATCACACCGTCCAAGCCAACAAAAGCCCCGCCGACGATAAACAAAATATTGGTGGTGTCGATGCGTACCAGTTCTTGCTGGGGATGCTTTCGACCGCCTTTGGGAGGAACCGAAGCCACGGTACCTTCAATAATTTTGAGCAACGCCTGTTGTACCCCTTCACCGGAAACGTCACGAGTCAGAGAGGCGGAATCTGATTTGCGGGCGATCTTGTCGATCTCATCAATATAAATAATGCCCCGCTCGGCCCTTTCGATATCATAATCAGCGGCCTGCAACAAGCTAACCAGAATATTTTCAACATCCTCGCCCACATATCCGGCTTCCGTGAGGGTGGTTGCATCGGCAATGGTAAACGGTACGTTCAGCAATCGGGCCAGAGTCTGGGCAACAAGGGTCTTGCCGCTACCGGTCGGTCCGATGAGGATGATGTTGGATTTTTGCAGCTCAACGTCGTCACTGCTGGTGGGCGGCGTGTCAATTCGTTTGTAATGGTTATGCACTGCCACCGACAGAATGCGTTTGGCCTGATCCTGACCGATTACATACTCATCAAGATAGGCCTTGATCTCTTTGGGTTTAAGCACCTGCCGAATGAATTCCCTGTCCGTGCCCTCGTCCTGAGAGGAGTCCATTACTATTTCATTACACAGCTCGATACACTCGTCACAAATATAGACATTGGGGCCGGCAATTAATTTGCCGACTTCTTCCTGATTTTTGCCGCAAAAAGAACAGGAACAGGAAACGCTATGCTCGTCATGAAATTCGTTACTCACTTTACTTCTCCCCGCCTAATTCCTCGCGGCTGGTCAAGACTTTATCGATAATACCGTACTGGCAGGCCTCAGGAGCACTCATGAAATTGTCGCGTTCAGTATCAGACTGCACCTTCTTCAGCGATTTGCCAGTATGTTTGGACAGAATGGTGTTGAGATCGTGGCGCATCCGCAGAATTTCACGGGCATGGATATCAATATCCGTAGCCTGCCCCTGAAAACCGCCCATGGGCTGGTGAATCATGATCCGTGAATTGGGCAGCGCATAACGTTTCCCCGCGGCACCACTGGCCAGTAGCAAGGCACCCATGGAAGCCGCCTGTCCCATACACAGCGTAGCCACATCGCAACGTATGTACTGCATGGTATCGTAGATGGCCATGCCGGCTGTGACCGAGCCGCCGGGGGAATTGATATAAAAAGTAATATCCTTGTCCGGGTCGTCAGCCTCGAGAAAAAGCAGCTGGGCAACGATTACACTGGCAACGTCGTCGTTGACCTGGCTGCCAAGAAAAATAATCCGCTCTTTGAGCAGCCGAGAATAGATATCAAAAGCCCGTTCACCGCGCGGACTTTGTTCAACAACCATGGGAACCAAGTTCATTCGTTTCTCTCCGAAAACACTTCATGGCAGCGGACAGGCCGTCCGCTGCCGGATTGTATACAGCTTTGGTATCAGGGAATCAGGCTTCCGTTTTCTCTTCAGCCGAGGCTTCTGCAGCCGGTTCGGTAACGGCTACTTCCGTTACATTGGCCTGTTCCCGCAAAAAATTAAGGACTTTCTCGTTGTGCAGCTCATTCATGAACGGCAAGATCTCTTCACGGCGTTTGAAATATTTTTTCACTTCATCGACGGTCATGTTGTACTGGTCAGCGATGCGCTGATATCCCCGCTGAATATCTTCGTCGGCAATTTTAATTTCCTCAACCTCGGCGATTTTTTTCAGCAAGAAATCACCTTTCACCCGCTTGACGGCCACTTCTTTATTTTTTTCTACCAGCTCTTCAAGATTAATACCGGCCGATTCGAAAGACAATCCACTGCGTTTGAGATTTTCTTCGGTTTGTTTCAGCATCTCTTGAATCTCATAGTTGACCAGGCGCTGCGGCACCTCAAGAGGGTTGCGTTCAATCAGCTTGTGCATAATTTTGTCGTCAAAATCCCCCTGAAGAGAATCGTTCTTGGCTTTCTGCAAGCGGTTACGAATATCCTGTTTCAGGTCTTCCAAGCAGGTCAGTTCAGGCTTAATGTCTTTGGCAAATTCATCATCGATCTCAGGTTTAATCCGCACCTTGACATCTTTGACATCAACTTTGAATTCAACTTTTTTGCCAGCAAGTACAGGATTTGGATAATCAGCGGGAAAATCGATTTCGTACAGGGTCTTCTCGCCTTTTTTCATGCCAAGCAGTTTTTCTTCAAAGTCTTTGCCCAAGCGATGCATTCCGATATCAACACTAAAATTCTCGTTGCGGACTTCTTTCATCGGTTTGCCGTTATGAAACCCCTGAAAATCGACAATTGCCACATCATCTTCAGCGATTGCATGCCCTTCCTCAGCGGTCTGGAGGGCAGCTTGATGCCGCTGTAACAATTTGATTTCTTTTTCGATTTCCTCGTCACTCACGACCATGATCGGTTTTTCCACCTCAAGGCCCTTATACTCTTTCAACTCGAATTCCGGCTTGATGTCGACCAGAGCGACATAAACGAAGGTGCCGTCTTCCGGAAATGTATGCTCGGCAATCTCGGGATGCACAACCGGCTCGATCCCCTCTTTTTCGATGGCCTCGAAGTACGTGTCCTGTACCAGTTTCTCGCCGACTTCACCCTCAACTTGAGACTTGAAGTTTTTCTCAAGAACGGTCTGGGGAATTTTGCCGCGACGGAACCCTTTCAGCTTAACCTCTTTATTGATCTTGGCATACGCCTTTTCAAGGGCTTGTCCCACTGTTTCCTGGGGAAGGGTGATGGTCAGTTTTCTTGTCAAATCAGAGAGATTTTCGACGACGATTTCCATGGACTGCGGTTCCTCTTGTTCGGTTTCCTGCGGCTATGACCCCGGCAGCATTAGTTATTATTTTCTAGCCCGCTTTTTTCCTATTTCTTATCCGCGTGCTGTGCGCAATTTACCTGGAGGTGCTGGTGCGAGAGGGGGGAGTCGAACCCCCATGAGCCAGGCCCGCTGGATCCTAAGTCCAGTGCGTCTACCAATTTCGCCACTCTCGCGTTAAACGGTAACTAATAACCAGAATAACGAATCACGTCAAGTAATCCATAGAGGGAAAAAGTTGTATTATCAACAAATTTAAGGCATTAACAGGACGAAATCCGGGGTTTCCATTCTGCAGCGGTTTCACCGGCAGCCTCACCGGAACGGATCATAAATGCTGCAGTTAAAGTAAGGGTCAAAATGGCAACAGCTGTGATATGAAATGCCTGGGCCATACCCCACGAATCCATGCTCGTACCGGCGAGCATGGCCCCGGTAAAGACCCCGCCGCTCATCGCCAGATTGAACACTCCCATCATGGTTCCGTGACCGAAATGTGCCCGCCCTTCCTCAGCGGCATAGGCACCGAGCACCGGCCAGAGAACGGCTTCACCCAAACCGAGAAACAGATACAGGCCCACCATTGCCGGAAAACTTGTTATCGAAGGTATCAGAAAGACGGCAGTACTCATGCACAGAGAGCCGACGATCAACAACCGGACCTTATCCGTACAATCCGCCAACTTGCCCATGGGGTACTGGAGCACGGCATTCATGATGGTTCTGCTGGCAATGACCACCCCGATCTGCAGGCCATTGCTTCCCGGCCATTGAGACATCATCAGCGGTAAAAAGGCCATGGTCGGCACCATCATCAATACCGTGGCGAAACGAGCGATAAGAATACCGACGGTTCGTCGCCTTTGCAGCATCCGCTGGATACTGACCAACACTCCTGTTCGCTGCGGCCTATCGATGGGACAGCAGGCGGGCATACTCCGCGCTACTAGAATAAAGGCCAAAAAACAGAGCGTGGCCATCATATAAAAGACCGAAGCCATCCCCCAGGCATCGGAAAACAACCCACCGAGAATCGGTCCGCAGCCGATACCGCAAAAAATAGCGATATTCACTACTCCCATATAGCGTCCCTCCTGGCCGGGAGGAGCAAGAAAGCTGGCATAAGCCATGGCAACCGGAACAATCATGGCGGAACCCACTCCCTGAAAAATGCGTATAAGCACGAGATGAGTAACACTGGTCGCATGGGGAATCAGCAAACCTACCAGACCGTAAATGAACAGACCGGACACCAGAAAGCCTTTGCGCCCCCAACGATCGGAAAGGTTGCCAACCACCGGTTGCAGTATACCGCGACTCATCGAAAAAGCAGCGGTAATCATCCCCAGCGCGAATCCTCCGGCTCCCAGTTTGGTTGCCAGTACCGGCAATACCGGAATGATGATACCGACCCCTAACAGGGCGATAAAAACCGACAGGACAACGGTGACAAGTATCCGGTTCATCATGCAGTGAATTTCATTCTCAATAGTAATGACGGTTATTTTTTCAGATCGTTTTCCCCGAGGAACAGCCACAACAGCGCGTGTTGCCCACCCTGTCCTGCTGCTTTTCTTCTTACCACCTGTCAACGGGAAAGCAAACCGCTCAGTTATTCGCGAGAATCCGTGCCGTTCGCTCCAAGCGAAGAAACAGTACCGTGTCCTCTCCTTGAACAACCGGCGAAAACGACGTATACTTGGCACGCGTCAGTACTTATCGGTAGTCGGCAGCCATTAGGCCAGCTTTTCAGGAAGAAGACATGGAAAACATTGCGTTCAGGGCCATAATTGTCACCAAAATGACAGACAGGCTGTTCATTCGGGCCAGCACCAACAAACCTATCACCGACCCGCCCGCGGACGAGGTGCTCTCCAAGATCGATTATTCTCTTTTAAACACTACTCCTCCAAGAAAAATACAAAGCCGGTCCAGGGTTGCGATCTACGACTGATCCCTGTCCATCTCTGTTCTGTAAAAAATTTTCTGACCAGAGTGATGCAACCTTTTTTACGCATGACCCGTTCCTCAACCAACTTCCAACCTCAATCCAGCCCGACACCGATGCTTCTTGCCGATCACCACAAAACAGCCCTGATCCTCCCGGATCAAACCCTCACCTACGCCCAATTACTGAGCGCTGCCCATGGGTACGCATTGCTCTTTCCGGCCGACACCGAACGGGTTCTGATCTTTTCTGAAAACCGGCCGGAATGGGTGTATGCCTTTTATGCCGCCTGGCACAACCAAAGCACCGTAGTACCGGTCGATTATCTGTCAACAGCCGAGGAGATAGCCTTTATTATAAAAGATTGTCGGCCAGAGGTCCTTTTTTGCTCCCAAGAACGCAAAGCACTGCTTGAGCAGGTTTTGACCGAGCTCGATTATGCACCGCAGCTCCTTGTCTTTGAAGAACTCACGCCTGCACAAAAACAAGTCACACTACCTATAGAAGCCGTTAATTCCCAGGCTCTGGCGCTGCTCATTTACACCTCGGGCACCACCGGCACCCCCAAAGGCGTCATGCTTTCCTTTGCAAACCTGCTTGCCAATATCGATGCTGTAACTGTCGGCACCCCCATATACCGCACTGATGAACGCGTCCTCATGCTCCTGCCCCTGCACCACATTTTTCCCCTGCTCGGCTCCATGGTCATTCCTTTCCATGTCGGAGCCACCGTGGCGCTGTCCCCCTCGCTGCAGGCAGAAGATATCGTCCATACCCTGCAGCACAACCGGATCACTATTCTTATTGGCGTGCCGCGTCTGTACCGGCTGATCATGAAGTCGATCCAAAACAAAATCGCGGCCAGCACAATCGCCACCCTTTTGTTTCGCTTGGCTGAAAAAATGCGCTCACCTCGGCTCTCCCGTTTGCTGTTCCGCTCGGTCCACGAAAAATTTGGCGGTAATCTGAAATACCTGATCAGCGGTGGAGCCGCCCTAGATCCGGCAGTAGGAACCCATTTCACCACCTTGGGCTTCGAGATCCTCGAGGGCTACGGCATGACCGAAACCTCACCCATGATCAGTTTCACCCGCCCCGGCCAGGTCCGGATCGGCTCAGCCGGAACCGCCATGAGCTGCACAACCATCGACATCCGCGACGGTGAAATCGTGGTGGCCGGAAAAAACGTTATGCAGGGCTATTGGAACCGGCCAGAGGAAACTGCCGCCGTTCTCAAGGATGGTTGGATGTATACCGGTGACCTCGGCCACCTCGACCAACAGGGACGACTGTTTATTACCGGGCGTAAAAAAGAAATTCTGGTTCTTTCAAACGGAAAAAATATCAACCCGGTGCTGATCGAACAGGACTTGGAAAGCAGGAGCAATGCTATCAGCGAGGTGGGCGTCTTCCTCAAGGACGATATCCTTCAGGCGGTGATCCGCCCCAACCTGGGAGTACTCAGGGAAAAAGGCATCACCAGGATAGACGAGTATTTCCGTTGGCAGATTATCGACCGCTATAACCAGTCGGCTACGCCCTCTAAGCGGATTCTTCAGTTTACCCTGGTGGAGGAAGAGCTGCCCAAGACCAGGCTGTCGAAACTTAAACGGTTCCAGCTCCCAGCCCTGGTTGCGGCAAGGCAGACCCGCAAAGAACAGACTGAGCAGCCTAAATGTGAAGTCTACATGATTATAAAAAATTTCATCGAGAGCCATGCGGATCGGAGCATTGCCCCGGACGATCACTTTGAGATCGATGCAGCCCTGGATTCCCTTGACAAGGTCAGCCTGCTGGTCTTTCTTCAAAAGACCTTTGGCGTAGAGATCGCGGAAGATAAACTGATGCACCACCCGACCCTGCGCCAACTGAGCGCATTCATTAGGGAGCGGAAAGAAAAAATCGCGGTGGAACTGATCAACTGGCGGGAAATTCTGCAAGAACGGATCGATAAAGCCCTGCCCCAAACATGGTGGACCACCAATTTGATTAAAAATCTGAGCAGAATACTCTTTGCCTGCTATTTTCGCTTTCGGACCGAAGGCCGGGAAAATATCCCGGAAGCGCCCTGCATCCTTGCTCCCAACCACCAGAGTTTTATTGACGGTCTTTTTGTTGCCGCCGGTCTGAAAAACACACAAATGCAGCGCACTTTTTTTTATGCCAAGGCCAAGCATCTGCAAAACCGCTGGGTACGACTCTTTGCCGACCGTAACAATGTAGTGGTCATGGACATCAATGCTGATGTCCGCGAATCGATTCAGAAGGTAGCGGCACTGCTGCGAAACGGGAAAAACATCATCATTTTTCCGGAAGGGACACGAACCCTTGACGGCGCCCTGGGCGAATTCAAAAAAACCTTTGCTATCCTCAGCAAGGAACTCAATGTACCGGTGGTGCCGGTGGCCATCAAAGGCGCTTACGAAGCCTTGCCCGCCGGCAGGTTCCTCCCCCGCCCCTTCCGTAGCGTGTTGGTGCAATTTCACCCACCAGTCTTTCCCCAGGATCACACCTACGATTCCCTCAAAGAACTGGTCTACAACCAGGTCAGGGACTGCCTGCGAACAACCCCGCCGCCACTGCTGGCGGACAACACGATCATTAAACCCTGATCCGGCACCGACCACTGTG
>JBFJXW010000047.1:0-21726 GCA_041622895.1 Desulfobulbus sp.
AACGGATGCATCGTTTCAACAGAAACTGATACACACTGTGCGCTCCTGGAAAAAGCAAGAGTGATGAACCGCTGGCAAATGTGTGTCTAAATGTCAACATTTCCAGGTGGTTTTCAATATTGTGTTCTTTTTGCCACAAATTCTTAAACACTATTGTGTACTTGAGAACAATCGAGATTGAAAGGTAACTGATTTATATTGCTATATATTATATGTTTTTGCTTGAAAAAAGGTCTGTTGTAAGAGAGTGGTTTGTTTCTTGCTTGTTTAAGAAATATATTAATTTTTGTACTCTTTTCAAAATTATCCTTTTTGGGTAGGACATATACGATGGCATCACCAATTGAGCCGTATCAATATACATTAAAACGTACTGTCAGCTGTTGCGGAGTTGGTCTGCATACCGGCAGAACCGTTAATCTGACTATCAAGCCTGCACCGGCCAATACCGGTATTCAATTCCTCCGTTCCGACCTCCTCGATCGACCGATTATTCCTGCGCGGGTTGACCAAGTCGTCGATACCACGTTAGCAACAACCATCGGAAATGGTCAGCATAAGATTTCGACTACTGAGCACCTGATGGCTGCCCTGCGTGGCTCTGGAATAGATAATGCCGTTGTGGATCTCGATTCCCACGAAGTACCGATCATGGACGGTAGTGCCGGGCCGTTTATACATCTGTTGAAAAGTGGAGGTCGGCAACGACAACAGGCGCTGCGTAAGATTTTGCGGATTACACGGCCGATTCATTACACAGCTGGTGAGAAAACCATTCGGGTTGAACCTTATGATGGATTCAAGGTGACCGGGCGCATTCAATTTGACGATGAACTTATTAGCGAACAGTGTTATTCGGTAGAAGTCACTAAAGATCGTTTCAGTAAGGAGATCGCTACGGCGCGAACTTTTGGCTTTGTTGAGCAGGTTGAATACCTCTGGCAGAATGGCCTAGCCTTGGGTGGCACCTTGGACAATGTCATCGCTATTCACTGGGACCGTCGTTCGATCCTCAATGAGGACGGACTGCGATTTGACGACGAATTTATTCGCCATAAAGTTCTCGACCTCATCGGCGATTTGGCGCTACTGGGTTCGCCACTTCTGGGGCATGTCATTGCCGACCGTTCCGGTCATAGCCTGCATCTTGGCCTTATGCAGACTATTGCACAAAATCCTGACTGCTGGGAATATGTCACATTTCAGAAAAAAGGAGATTCCTTGCTTCGCCAGGTGGTGAAATCGACCCAATCCGCCGGTAATCGTTTTTCTCCCTTCTTTTCACCGTCGGGAGATGCTCTTCCATCCCGTTCAGCCTGTGCCGTTTAACTCTTGATGACCAGGTAGGGGCTCTTCCATATCCGTAAAGTAAGTTTTTTGTAAAATAGAACCTGTGACATTCTGATCGACACATTGTTTTTTCGTTGAAATATTGAGGAAATGTAAACCGCTGGGTGTAATCCGGCGGTTTTTTTTTATCTTGCGGTAAAGCTGCGGAGATCCTAGCTTGTCGGCCATAGTGAAGGTGCATATAATAGATAGTTATTTGCTCTTCTGTATTCCATAGAACATTTTGTTACCCCTGTAGGGAAAATATGACCTTATCTCTTGAAACTCTTGGCTTTGTTGGTGGCGGTCAAATGGCCGAAGCAATGATCCGCGGTATTCTTTCAGCCGGTTTGGTTGGCACGGACAACATTATGGTTGCCGAACCTAACTCTCCGCGGCGCGAGTATCTGCAGGGCCAATACGGCATCGTTTGCACCGAGAATGCCGAAGCTTTATGCCGGAATTGCAATGTGCTCGTGGTGGCGGTTAAACCGCAAATGGCGGAACCGGTGCTTGATCAGTACCGATCGTTCATTACCGCCAAGCATCTCGTTATTTCGATCATGGCGGGAATCCCCCTGCGGTTGTTGACTAACTATTTTGCCGAACCGGTTCGACTGATACGTGTTATGCCCAACACCCCAGCCCTCGTGCTTGCCGGGGCTTCAGCCTTCAGTCCGAATCAACTGGCTACAGCCGATGATCGTGCGATTGCTAACGCTCTTTTTTCCGCAGTAGGAACCTGTGTGGAAGTGCCCGAGTCGCAGCTGGATGCGGTCACCGGTCTTAGTGGTAGTGGGCCGGGGTATGTGTTTACCTTTATCGAGGCCATGATTGACGGGGGCGTGCTTGCTGGTTTGCCCAGACCCGTGGCCGAGCAACTTGTGTTGCAGACTGTGTACGGTTCCGCCAAACTGGCTTTGGAAACAGGAGAACCGCCGGCAGTACTGAAAGGAAAGGTTACTTCACCCGGAGGTACGACTATTGCCGGATTACAGGTTCTGGAAGAGGGCGCCCTCCGTGGTGTGGTTATGGGGGCGGTCGAAGCAGCAACAGAGCGCTCCAAGGAGCTTGGTGCATGAACATTGGCTATACCGGTATTATCACTCGTCCAGAAAGCCCCGAGGTTGAGCAAATCGGAAGGGATATGGTTGCCTGGTTCGCGAAGCGTCAAATCAAAGCGGACCTCAATAGAATACATCCTGAAATGGACATCTTGGTCGTGCTTGGAGGCGATGGCACCATGTTGCACGTGGCCGATGAGGCCAGCGAACATCAATTGCCGGTGCTTGGTGTCAATCTCGGCAATCTCGGCTTTTTGACCGAGGTTGCTGCCGATGAGATGTATGATGCCCTGAACACCTTGTTACTGGAAGATGATATTCGTATCGAAAAACGAATTATGCTTTCCGCTGCGTATGTCAGCGGTTCAACTGGAGAAAAAAGTACTTCGATGCGAGCCCTCAACGAGGTGGTCATCGTTAAGAAAAGTACCGAGGCCATGGTGCGATTGCGTTGTTGGGCCGATAAAGAGTATGTGACCACCTATCGGGCTGATGGCTTGATTATGTCAACACCTACCGGTTCCACAGCCTACAATTTATCGGCGGGAGGTCCTGTCGTCCATGCCGAACTTGACGCGATCGTGGTTACTCCTATTTGCCCGTTCATGCTTGAATCACGACCGGTGCTGCTCGGATCGCAGCATAAAATAACCACCCAGTTACTGGCTCCGGCGGGAGAGGTTAAAGTCATTGTCGACGGGGTGCTACAGTGGACCATTACGGAAAACGATTATCTGCTGGTGCAAAAGGCGGCAAACCCGCTGTTGATTGTCAGCTCGCCCTGGAAAAGTTATTTCAATATCCTGCGCAGTAAACTCAATTGGGGCGGTGCCGGAGTTGATCTGCCGCTTCCGGAAAAAGTCTGCAAGCACTGTTAGTTAACATATTCTTTCCGTCAATCGGTTCGGCCAAGCTGCGGTCGGTTAACCACTATCCACGTTACCGTTTACGCCGCTGCAGGTTGTATTTCTTCATTTTGTACTGCAAAAGGCTTTTGGTGATTCCCAGTTGTTCCGCTGCCCTGGCTTGGACATGACCGGCATCTTCCAGGGCCTTGCGCACCAGCTTTTCTTCGATGCCGTTGAGCACCTCAGCCAGGCTTAGATTTTCCGGAATGAACTGATTAAGCTCAAGCCCGGTACTCCACTCATGGGCATTACCGAGTTCACTGGAGTCGGGCTGGACATCCTCGGGCTCGATTTTGTTGCCGTTGCAGAGAATAGCGGCCCGTTCGATGGTGTTTTCCAATTCCCGGACATTTCCCTCCCAGGGCAGACTAATGAGTAAACGCAGGGCCTCGGGTGAAATATCCAGATCTCTGCCCAGATTTTTGCTGTTTTTTTCGATGAAATGGGTCACTAGGGCTGGAATGTCGTCAACACGTTCCCGCAGGGGGGAAAGATGAATGTGGATGACGTTTAAACGGTAATACAGGTCTTCTCGGAAATGACCTTTCTCGACCTCGTCTTTCAGATCCTTGTTGGTAGCGGCTAGAATACGGACATCTACATGCTGGGTGGTGTTGCCGCCGACCCTCTCAAAACTTTTATCCTGAAGAACCCGCAGCAGTTTGGCCTGGAGCTGAGGCGGCATCTCGCCGATTTCATCAAGGAAAAGGGTGCCGGTATCTGCTAATTCAAAACGACCCTTGCGCATGGCTATAGCATCAGTGAACGCACCTTTTTCATGCCCGAAAAGTTCACTTTCCAGCAGATGTTCGGAAAGCGCCGCACAGTTGACCGAAATAAAAGGAGCCTCTTTCCTGGGGCTGAAATTATGAATAGCCCGTGCGACCAGTTCCTTGCCCGTTCCTGACTCACCCGTAACCAGCACCGACGAAGGCGCGGGAGCTACCTTTTCTATCAACTGATAAACAGCGCGCATCGAGGGGCTTTTGCCAATCATCCCTCCAAAACCGGACCGTGGTGTTGCCTCATCTCGTAATCGCCTGATTTCTCGAATCAAACCGTAATGTTCAATTGCTTTTGTCGTGCTGGCAAGCAATTGCTGGTTGGAAAAGGGTTTGGCGAGGTAGGTGAAGGCACCGAGCCGCATGGCCTCGACAGCTTTTTCCACTTCGGCGTAAGCAGTAATGAGGATGACCGGTAATTCCTTATTGAACTCTTTAATTTTGGAAAGAAATTCAATGCCGTCCATTCCCGGCATTTTCATGTCGGAAAGAACGAGGTCAAGATCGGTGCTGTAGACAATGGGCAGGCCGGCCAGTCCGCTGTCTGCGGTAAAGACCTCATACCCTTCGTCTCGCAACAATTCGGCTAGGACGATCTGATAGTTGGGTTCATCATCGACAATGAGAATGGTATGCATGGCAACTCAATAAAGGATAAGGTTACCGGCTTCGTTCCTCGAGCCGGATTCGTAGGGCATCAATGATTGAACAGGGCGGACACAATCCATGAGCCGTACCGGCGAGCCGGTTGGCGGGACGGGTCTTGCCATGAAAATCGCTGCCGCCGGTGAGGATCAGGTTGTTCGCGGCGGCGATAGCTTTCAGTTTTTTTTTGGTTTTTCGGTTGTGCGTCGGGTAATACACCTCTAACCCGTCAAGGCCTCGCAGGGTGAGTTCTTTGATCAAAAGCGATTGGACACGCATTTCCGGATCCAACTGTCCAGGATGAGCCAGCACCGCCACACCACCAGCTTGATGGATCATGTCAATGGTTTCGGCGGCGGAGTAACTGAAGCGACTTGCCCAGGCAGATTGGTGACGGCCAAGATATTGGCGGAAGGCGGCCTCAAAATTTTCGACCACTCCTTTCTCGATCAGGAGTCTGGCAATGTGGGGCCGACCGGTCTGGCCGTAACAGGAAATTTTACTCATTTCTTCCGCGGTTATTTCAATCCCCAGAGCCTGTAATTTTTCAAGAATGAGGTTGTTTCGTTTTTCGCGTCCCTCTTGAAGCGGCTGTAACCATTGCAGAAATCCCGGATGCGTCGTATCAATACCATAACCGAGAATGTGCAGGGTGTATTGACGCAGCGTCGTACTGATTTCCACACCGGTAAAAACAGTCAGGTCGTACTGTTCACCTAACCGTTGAACCTCTTCCACCCCTTCGACCGTATCGTGATCCGTAAGTGCCAGCCCCTGCAACCCGTTTTGAAGGGCCAGTTCGATCAGTTCTAGCGGGCTCGAGCTACCGTCGGAGTAGATAGAATGGGTATGCAGATCGACACACATGCAAACACTTTGGCCAAGAGAGCAATAGAGGAATGGAATCGGATATAAAATCCTGAATGTGAAAGATTAGTGTAACCATGGCCTCCCCTTTGTGCAATAACCAAATGAAATTGCCAGGAAAACCGTGGTTGTCAATTACAATAGCCATTCTTATTGTTGCATGAAAGACTACTTTCGGAGAAAAATAATGCCAGGACGACAATTTCGAATCGATGAATACCGAATTGAAGAAGAACCCTATTACCTTCCCACCGGCGATGAGTTAGCTATTGCCGAAGCTGCATACGAGGATGGGGCGCCATTATTGCTCAAAGGGCCGACAGGATGCGGTAAAACCCGATTTATGCAGTATCTGGCCTGGCGGCTTGCGCGTCCGTTGATTACGGTTTCATGTCACGATGACTTGTCCACCAGCGACCTGGTCGGTCGTTACCTGATCCGTTCCGGTGAGGCAGTGTGGACTGACGGCCCTCTGACCATGGCAGTCCGGGCCGGCGCTATCTGTTATCTCGACGAGATTGTCGAGGCCCGAAAAGACACCACCGTGGTTATTCATCCATTGGCCGATGACCGGAGACAACTGCCCATTGAAAAGAGGGGTGAGCTGTTGACCGCTCCACCGGAATTTATGCTGACCGTTTCTTATAATCCAGGCTATCAGAGCGTTTTGAAAGATCTTAAGGCTTCTACCCGGCAGCGTTTTATTGCTCTGTCCTTTGACTATCCCAACCAGGAAAAAGAGATAGAAATCGTCTGCAGAGAAGGGGGGGTGGAGATGGACTTGGCTCGTCCTTTAGTCAAGCTGGCGGTAATGACCCGTGCTCTGAAGGATTCGGGACTTCCTGAAGGGGCGTCGACTCGTTTGCTTATTCAGACCGGCAAATTGGTCTCCCGCGGTATTCCGATAAAAACCGCCTGTCGTGCCGCTATCAGCGAAGCGCTCACCGATGACCATGAGTTGCTCGGAGCGCTGGACGAAATGGTCAGTTCATTATTTTGAGCCGGCATGGATCTAGAAATTTTAAAAGAAAAGTTTTATGAGCTTGTCGCACCCAGTCTGCCCAATGAATGGGATGTCGAAGAGGCGTTATCTCCACTAGCCTCGGAAAAAGAGGCTCGTGTAGACGATGTTTTTTCTCAGGTTCCAGCTATTTGGCCTGTTTCCCATTCCTTGTGTTTTGCCTATCTTTCCGCTGCCGGTCCTGCCTTGATCCACCTCGCTCCAGAGGAATTATCACTCTGGGTGCATACCCTGCTTGATCGATACGAAAAAGGCGGCTTGCGAAGTGCTCAGTTGTTCATGGCTGATGTGGAGCGTCATTTTGTCCGGCATCTACGCGGCCAAGGCGGCTTGCAATTCGGTGAGGTCAGCGGCCGTTTACAACCGTATGTCAACGGGCTTGCTGGTCGTGAACTCGTTCTCGTTTCCTCGGAGTACGCCTTTACCAATACGGAATGTATCTTCCTCCCCCGGGAAATCGGGTTATTTTCCAAAAACGAGGAGAATTTTCTTCTTTATAAACTGATAGTTTCCTTTCAGTGGGCCACTATCAAAGCCGGCATGTTCACCACTCCGCCATTCTTGTCGGCAGTTGAATCAGATCTCCCCCCTCTGGAAATCTTTTTCTCACAGTTTGCTGATCCAGGAACTGCGCGAAGTTTGTACCATTTTTTTGAAACCAGTCGAGTACTTATTTTTTTGCAGGACGAACTTCCTGGGTTGATGCGCAAGGCATCTTTCCTGCTGCCTCACCTTCCGCTTTCGGGTGATAGTGCAGCGACAACAACGTTGCTTGATCGATTGCAGCAAGGGTTGCTTCGGGATACATGGTCTGTAGAGAAGAAGTCGAGGGTCGATGATCGTGCAATCGCACTATTGCGACGTTGTCAGCGCAAGGAGGCAGACAACCAGACCAGTCTCAACGCGGTTTCGGAATTAATGCCACTGCTCGCGGATGACGAGGACTGCAGCAAAACAGAACCGTTGATTTTTCAGGGACTGCTTCGCCTCCAGGACGTGCGCAATGCTCAATTGAAGCAGAGAAAAGAACGAGAAATACAATTCATTCAAGCTCTTACTGCACATCTGAAAAATTTTTCTCAGCAACCTGACGCAGAAAAGGTGGATAAAAGCGGGGAGAAGAGTGCGGCGGCAGGCCATCAGGGACAGGATGTTGCCGTGATTGTCGAGACCGATAAGGTCACCGAACAAAAGGTCCAGCCGTTGACGTCGGTGCGCATTGATAATCAGGAAATTCCACTCAGCGAAGAACTCATTGAATTGGCTCGACAGATCAAAGACGATATCGGCACCCTTCCGGATAATTATATCAGCAGTGCCGCAGGCCAGGCAGGGGAGGGATATAGTGCCACCAATCCAGCCGTTCCTGCCGACGATCAGGGTGCAACAGGACCTATCGTTTATGATGAGTGGGATTATCGCCGCAAAGGGTATCGTAAAAATTGGTGCGTCATCACGGAAAAAGAGATACCCCAGGTACAGTCTTCCTTTATTGAGCAGACTTTAATAAAATACCGGGGACAGATACGGCGGCTGCGTCATCAATTTGAGCTGATGCAGACCAATGAACATTTTGTCCGCCGGCAACGAGACGGTAATGATATCGATCTTGATGCAATGGTTGAATCACTGGCTGACATACAAGCCGGTCGACCGCCTTCGGATAGACTTTTTATCCGGCTTGCCCGTGAGCAACGCGATATTGCGGTATATTTCCTGGTTGATATGTCCAATTCCACCGAAGGTTGGGTTGGCAAGGCTATCAAAGAATCACTGGTGCTGATTTGCGAGGCCATGGAAGTTCTCAATGACCGTTACGGTATCTACGGGTTTTCGGGGATGCGACGTTTGCGCTGTGAACTGTTTCCAGTTAAACGATTGGATGAACCATATTCTCTGGCAGTACGACAGCGAATCGGGGCTATCGGACCTAAAGAGTACACACGGATGGCACCGGCCATTCGCCATATGACCTCCATGTTTGCCAAGGTAGAGGCCAAAATCAGATTGCTCATTATTCTTTCTGACGGAAAGCCTGAGGATTACGATGATTACAAGGGAGAATATGCGATAGAGGATACTCGACATGCCTTGTTGGAGGCGAAAGCTAAAGGTATCCATCCTTTCTGTATCACCATTGACCGCCAGGCTCACGATTACATGGCCCATATGTACGGCGAGGTAAACTATATTTTTATTGATAAGGTCAGTCGGTTACCAGCTCGGATGCCGGAAATATACCGCACGTTGACTTCATAACGCTTTGCAATGCGATGCGTTGGATCACAGAGCCAACAGAATTCTCAAACTTGATCGGTTGCATGATACTGTTGCTCTGTATGGGCACACTGGTGCAGCAAAATAACGATTTCTTCAACAGTCGGGCAAGAATAGATCAATTGACGGATACGGGCAGCCCCGGCAAGGCCAGTCAGGAATTTGGAAGTATGGTTTTTAATTTTGAATAGAACTCTGTCAGTCTGCAAATACTGCTGGGCTAATTCCAGATAACGCACCAGCAGGGGTAAACGGCCGGACAGAGTAACCGGACGACCTGTTGGCAAAAAAACCCAAGGGTTGCCGAGTGCACCCCGACCAACCATTACCGCATCACATCCTGTTTCCGCCATCATCTCTAGGCCGTCGTCATAAGAGAGAATATCTCCGTTGCCGATCACCGGTATGGATACCGCTTTTTTAACCGCCTTAATAATCTGTCGGTCAGCTTCTCCCCCAAAACCCTGGGCCCAGGTTCGAGCATGGATGGTTACGGCTGCTGCTCCGGCCGCTTCTGCCATGGCTGCAAATTGTGGTGCGTTAATGGTTGAGTCTGTCCAGCCACTGCGAAATTTTACTGTAACCGGCAAAGACGTATGGGCACAGACCGCACGAATTATTGCTTCCGCCCGCTGGGGATCTTTCATTAGAGCGGAGCCACTGCCTTTTTTCGTCACTTTTCGAACCGGACAACCCATATTGATATCAATAAGGTCTACCGGATGGGAAGAAGCAATGGCTGCTGCTTGGCCCATTATTTCGGGATCGTTGCCAAAAAGTTGAATGCCCCACGGACGTTCAGCAGGGACGGACTGCATCAGTTCAACGGTGTTTTTCTGTGCATAAACAAGGCCGTGACAGCTGATCATCTCGGAAAAACAAAAGGCTGCGCCGTTTTCCTTGCAGAGCAGGCGAAAAGGGAGGTCGGTATATCCGGCCAGAGGGGCCAGAACCAGAGGGGAGCGGAATGCAATGGATCCGATGGTAACGGCATCCAGAGTTGGACTGTTTGAGATCGGCATGGGTAAGTTACAAAGAGGACAAAAAAAGCGCTCCAGAAAAGTCTGCAGCGCCTTGAAGGAAAAGCATTTCATCAAAAGTCAATTGACGGGAGATGCCTGCTTATTTTGTTTTCTGATTTTATTAAGTGTGCCCAGATAAATATCTTCCGACATGTCTTCTATGATCTCTTTCAACGCTGTATCATCCGCAGCGGAATCCACAGTTGAAGACTCGTAATCAGCGGTATACAGCTTTCTCGGCACTTCCCAGAGAATAGCGCCGGTTTTCAGATCTTTAAGAACATAACGGACGTACAGGCTCACTTTCGTTCCGGTGGCATCCGAAACTCCATCCCAGGAAACACTTGGCAGATCAATAGAGACAATTTCCCCGGCCAGAATGAGATCGGCCATGTTTTTTTCTTTAGTCAGGGTAATGGATTCGTTTTTTTGAAACCAGTGCGCCAGCGATTGATAAATCCAGTTATCCAGGGCTAACTTGCTGGTTCGGTTCTGCCAGTTCGACATATAGACGACACGGGCCGGTCCATTGTACGCATAGGGGAAATAGTAGCCGCAACCGCCCAATAGCAGTGTGAACAGCAACACAACACTCAATCCTGATTTTCCGATGTTCAGCATGGTGTTCCTTGTGAAGTCAGCGTCAAAATGAATATCCGCTTTTAGGAGTTAAAGGACGATATTAACAAGTTTCTTTTGAACCACAATGATTTTTTTCGGTACTTTGTTTTGCACCAGTTGGGCTATTTTTTCATCGGCTAGAGCTATCTGCTGTAGGGTTTGATCGTCCGTATCTGCGGAAACTTGCAATTTTGCACGGACCTTGCCGTTAATCTGGACAACGATAGTCACTTCGTCTTCTTTGGCGGCTTCAACGTTATAGGTCGGCCATGCGGCTGTATCAAGTGGTTGAGCGTGGCCTGATAACTGCCACAATTCCTCACAGAAATGCGGGACCATGGGGAAGAGGAGCGTAAGGATTGTTTCCATGGATTCCCGTTGCACGGCCGGGGCAATATCTGCCTGCGCCGCCGGGGCGGCGAGGTTCACGAGTTCCATAACCCCTGAGATAGCAGTGTTGAAGTGGAAATTGGTTTCAATGCTTTCCGTTACCCGACGAATGGTTTGATGGGTTTTTCTGTATAACTGCCGGGAGACATCATTCAGCGAAGAGATCTCGACAGTGTCGGTATTCTGAAAGCAGGAGAGATTTTGGCTGACCAGCCGATATACCCGGTTGAGGAATCGAGAGGCTCCTTCCACACCTTGGGCGTTCCACTCCAGATCACGCTCCGGAGGTGCTGCAAACAGGGAAAAAAGACGTACCGTATCGGCTCCGTACTGCTCGATCAACTCGTTGGGATCAACTACATTTCCTGTGGATTTGGACATCTTGGCGCCATCTTTAATTACCATTCCCTGGGTCAGCAGGTTGGTAAAGGGTTCGTCCACGGTTACATATCCGAGATCACGGAGCATCTTGGTGAAAAAACGGGCATACAGGAGATGGAGAATGGCATGTTCAACCCCGCCGATATACTGATCGACCGGCAGCCAGTAGGCGGCTGCGTGCTGATCTAACGGTGCGGTTTCCAAGCCAGGACTGGTGTAGCGGGCAAAATACCAGGATGATTCAACAAAGGTATCCAAAGTATCGGTTTCTCGCCGAGCAGGCTTGCCGCAGCGAGGACAGGTGGTCGCAATAAAGTCTTCCTGTTGATGCAGTGGATTGTGATGGCCTTTCTCTTCACCGGCACCCGGCAACAGCACCGGCAGTTCATTTTCCGGCACAGGGACAATGCCGCAGGTGTCGCAATGAATCACAGGAATAGGTGTACCCCAGTAGCGCTGACGGGAGATACCCCAATCACGCAGCCGATAGGTGACATACGGTTGACCGAATGCCGATTTCTGGGCAAATTCAATGATCGCCTGTTGAGCACTGGTTGAATCAAGACCGGAAAACTGACCGGAAGCCGTCAATACGCCGGGCACGTCAGATGCTTCGCTCATGTTGGCCGGATCAAGGGGAGGACCGTCGGGCTGTACGACTACACGTACCGGCAACCCGTATTTACGGGCGAATTCAAAATCACGCTGATCATGCGCAGGTACCGCCATAACAGCACCGGTGCCATACTCCATGAGGACGAAGTTGGCGGCATAGATCGGTATCCTCTCGCCGGTAAAAGGGTTGATGCAATAACTGCCGGTAAAAATGCCCTGTTTTTCAGGCTCCTGTTCAAGGGTTGCCCGTTGTTTTTCAATGATGGTTTGCTGAATAAACTCGTTGACCTGCTGTTCCTGAGGTTTACCGGCCGTCAGGGTTTTTAGCAGTGGATGCTCAACTGCAAGCGACATAAAGGTCACACCGAAAATCGTATCCGGCCTGGTGGTGAAAATAGTGATGGTATCATCACTGTTTTCCACTTTGAAATCGCAGGCAAGCCCTGTACTTTTGCCGATCCAGTTTCGCTGCATGGTAACGACTTTTTCAGGCCATCCGGATAACTTATCCAGATCAGCCAACAGTTCTTCAGCATAATCGGTAATTTTGAAAAACCAGCCGTGCATGGTCTTGGGCAACACCGGCTGATCGCATCGCCAGCAGGCACCGTCGATCACTTGCTCGCGGGCCAATACAGTCTGACAGTCGTCGCACCAATTGACCGTGGTCTCTTTTCGATAGATCAGTCCATGCTCCAGCATCTTGAGAAAGAGTTGCTGCTCCCAACGATAATATTCCGGGCTGCAGGTGGCGAGTTCTCTGTCCCAGTCATAACTCAGGCCCATTGCCTTCAACTGGTTGCGCATATAATCGATATTATCATATGTCCAGGCCGCAGGATGGATACCACGCTTCATAGCCGCATTTTCAGCGGGCAGACCAAAAGCGTCCCAGCCCATGGGGTGGAGAACATTGAATCCCTGCATCCGTTTATAACGTGCAATAACATCACCAATGGAATAGTTTCGCACGTGCCCCATATGAATCCTCCCAGAAGGATAAGGAAACATTTCGAGAACATAATATTTGGGGCGTTCGCTCTGATGGCTTACTTTATAAGTTTTGTCCTTTTCCCAGCGTTGCTGCCATTTCTGTTCAATAGCCTTAAAATCGTATTTATCGTTTGTTTGCATGACGGGTTCTGCTGTGTAAGTGATTGACTGGAAGAGGGGAGCGGTTAGGTGAAATCAATTTCCGCAGCCAGATCCTGATCCGGCATATAGTGGCTGGAATTCGGTCGGCTGGTAAAATTTTCAAAGGTGGTGTATTCCCCAAGAAAGGTCATTTTGATCATGCCGGTAGGGCCATTGCGCTGTTTACCAATGATGACTTCGGCTAGACCCCGGTTCGGATTATCTTCGGCTTTGTTATAAACTTCATCACGGTAAATAAACATGATGACGTCGGCATCCTGCTCAATAGCGCCGGACTCGCGCAGATCGGCAAGTTGCGGCCGTTTATCGGTACGGTTTTCCAAGCTGCGGTTAAGCTGGGACAGAGCAAGTACGGGCACATTGAGCTCTTTGGCCATAGCCTTGAGTGATCTGGAAATATCAGAAATTTCCTGCGTTCGATTTTCGGAATGGGATTTGCCCTGCATCAGCTGCAGATAATCGACAACAATCAGGCCGAGATCGTGCTCGGATTTCAAACGACGAGCTTTGGCCCGCATTTCCAGCACGGTAAGGCCGGCAGTGTCATCAATATAGATTGGTGCATCGGCCAGCATGCCGGTGGCTCGTGTCAGTTTCGGCCAATCGTTATCATGAAGTTTACCGGTCCGCATACGCTGCGAATCAATTCTCCCCACAGAGCAGAGCATACGCAGGGCAAGAGATTCCATCGACATTTCCAGGCTGAAAACGGCTACAGGCACCTTACCGATGAGTGCCGCATGCTGGACGATATTCATGGCCAGCGCTGTTTTCCCCATAGAGGGGCGGGCGGCCAGGATTATCATTTCAGCCGGTTGCAGGCCTGCGGTCATCCGATCTAGTTCTTCATACCCCGTCGCCACCCCGGTTATATGCTCCTGCTTGTCAAACAGTTTGGTAATCCGATCAAAAGCCCGGGGAACAATGGATGACATGGGGATGAACCCCTGTCCTCTGTTGGAATGGGCAATTTCAAAAATAGTCTTTTCCGCTTCATCTACCAGCGACTCAATATCATCTTGGGCATCGTAACAACGGGCGGCAACTTCAGAAGTGGTCTGAATCAACCGGCGTAAAACAGATTTTTTCCGGATGATATGGGCGTGGTGAACAAGGGTGCCCGTAAAGGGTATGATATCGGTCAAGGATGCCAGATAAGCGGCCCCGCCGATGTTCTCCAGCTTGTTTTGGTCGTTCAGCAGCCCTGTGACCGTGATCAGGTCGTGCGGTTCACGTTTTTCAAACAGGGTGAGCATCGCCGAGAAAATGGTCTTGTGAGCATCACGATAGAAATCTTCAGGTGAAAGCAGTTCGACTATCTTAAGCAAAGCGTTATCCTGAAGGAGGATGGTGCCTAGAACGGCCTGTTCCGCTTCTATATTCTGAGGAGGTAGCCCTTTGGTCGGTTGCGTAGTGTTCGAGGGAGAAGTGTAGGACATGACCTGCGTATTTGACGGATGATAGAAGACAGTTTTAGGTAGGGGCAACTATACCTTCACCGGTATGGAATGGCACGTTGAAAATGAAAGTGCCTTTCCTGCTGACAGAAAAGGCACTTGTACGACACTCGGCAAATTCAATGTTCTGAATTATCGATGCGTTCGATCTACCTCGTTACCTGACCGAACAAATGAAAAAATCGGGCAGGTTTGTTGAGAAAATGAAATACCATGTAGGTAAGAACACGCGTTATTTGACATCACCGATGGTTTCAGGAACAACCTGCACCAAAAGGTTAGCGGTTGTCTGGTAACCGGTTTTAATAGCCACCTTGTATTCACCAATAGCCTTAATGGTTTCAGGCATGATAATGGCTTTTTTGTCCACGGTTATTCCTGTCAGTTGCAGGGCGGCAACAATGTCATTATTTGTGACGGAGCCAAACAATCGGTTTTCATCACCGACACGTTTTTCGATAGCGATAACTTTTCCTTCCAATATGGCAGCCATGCCATCAGCCTGTTTTTTCTGTTCAGCCAGTCGGGTGGCAATTGCCTGTTTTTCTTTTTCAAGACGAGCTAGAGAAGCTTTGTCGACCATGACAGCTTTTTGTCTCGGGATGAGGAAATTTCGCGCGTAACCAGGTTTCACCTTAACGATTTCACCTTCCTGGCCCAAAGTCTCGATTGTTTCCTTTAATATAATTTCCATTGATAAAAACCTCTTCCTGTGTCTTATGTATCAGTTATCCACGTTAACTGTAAAAGTGATGCGACCTGTTTTTTCAACCAGGCTTTTTTCACTCGTTTCTCATTTTTGTTCCGTTTTTTTTCTGAAATTCAACCAGACATCACTTATTCCAAGAAATGCAAGCAGAATCACGCCATAGCTTTGAATAATCAAGACAACGTAAAGCATATACCGTACATATACCGGAACCTTCCATCGCTCCATCAGGGTTATAAAAACTGCCAATCCCTGGAAAAAATATAACAGGACCGAAATCAACACTATCCAACCGCTAACATGCTGAAGGGTACCCGAGCTGAGCAGCATAATTATAACCGCTGCTATAGGCATCCACACCAGTTGTTCGGGGAGTCGCCAGGTAGAATACCTACCCCAGGGGGCCCCCGTATCGCGTAAGCGGGATATCAGACTGTTCGCTAACAGCATATTGAACCAGACAGTGATAACCACAACTGAGGCCAGCAATCCCGGCATGAGTTTCGGGATAGTTTCTCTGATAGCACTGGTAACCTGATGCAGATTATACACCATTTCCGGCGACAGTCCTGCCTCTTTGGAACCGTAGACTTCCAAGGTTTGTTGAAAGCCTAGATCAAGCACGGCAAGTAATTGCTTGTACGGATTGATACCCATAACAACTCCGTACACACTCCAAAAAAGCAACCATGTCAGGAAGAGGACGACCACTCCCTTGCCGCCGCTCACAGCTGCTGATTCACGAGCATTCGCACTTGTATACAGTGAGTAGCCCAAAGGAATCAAGGTCAGCGAAAAAAGAAAGATTTCCATCTGTTGCACAAGAAGTGCAACAATCCCTGCTATAAGGAGACTGATACGAAGCTGTGCCGTTGCTGATTGTACACCGTTAACAGTGAACAGATAAAAAACAGGAACAGCCAGCAACCCGTTCAGCCACCAAAATAGAGAGGGGTTTAACGCCGGAACGAAAAAAAATGCGCTGAATAAAAGAAGCCGCCCGGGAGGGAAAGAATATTTTTTCATCCCGGGCCCGGTATATACCATTACTTGGACAAAGCGTTAAAACTGGGTCGGACCCATGTAGGGCAACAAAGCCAATTGCCTGGCACGTTTCACAGCTTCCGTCAACTGCCGCTGATGCTTGGCGCAGGTCCCGTAGATACGACGCGGAATAATTTTTCCCCGTTCAGTAACAAAATTCCTGAGTGTCTTGGGATCTTTGTAATCAATGGTTACATCTTTGTCGGTGCAAAAACGGCAGACACGGCGGCGAGAAAAGATTTTTTTTGGTTGAGCCATAGTACTACTCCTTTGATGATACGTGATGCTGTGGACGCGGGGTTAGTCTTCAGTGGATTCGTCTTCAGAGGATTCGTCGTCAAACTCCTCGTCTTCAGTATCTTCCGACTCTGCAGATGCCAATGCAGCGGCTTTTTCTTCGATGCGCTGTTTTTCGGCTTCAATAGCTTCAGCATTCATGGAGTCGCCGAGTTTGATGGTCAGAAAACGAAGCATTCTGTCATCGATTTTGAAAATACGCTCGATTTCGTCGACTGTTTTTCCGGGAGCAGCGTAGTTCAGATAAACATAATACCCTTGAACTTCCTTCTTGATTTCGTATGCCAGTCGCTTGATACCCCAGCGATCAAGACAGATTACCGAACCGCCATCACTGGAAATGATGTTGTTGGTGCGCTCGATAATTTCGGTGAATTGCTCTTCGCCAAGATTGGGGCGAAGAATGTACGTGGTTTCGTAATGACGCATGATTCCTCCTCGTGGTCATAGTGGCCCTCGCTTCCATCCTGCTGGTGAGAGCGAGAAGGTTATAATTGATAAACTTGATATTTTAGTAAAAAATTAAGGGAAGTGTCAAGAGAAAAGCTAGTCAGGGCAGGGAAGCCTATGAGGATTGTTTTTCTTGCGCTTTTATTCGTTCCCACTGGAGGCGCAATTCCCTCTCGTCGGTGACGGTGGCGTCGGAAAAAACATGCGGGTGCCGGCGAATCATTTTCGCTGAAATCTGATTCAGTACGTCGTCTGCAGTAAAATGCTGTTGCTCCGCAAACATACGGATCAACATCACAAGAATAAACAATACATCACCGATTTCTTCACAGATTTCTTTTTCCCCGCCGTGGTCTATAGCCTCTGCCAATTCCTGACATTCTTCAATCAGATATTTTTTCAATGAAGCCGGGGTTTGCTTGATGTCCCAGGGACACCCGCCTTCCCCTCGCAGGGTTGTAACGATACGCTGCAACCTGTCAAAGGCATCAGTATTTTCTTTGTGACGTAACGTATCCATATCTTATATTTTAAATTATAAAGAGTTGCAGTTCCTGCTCAAGCCGGGCATCTTTTTTCTGCGAGAAATCATCCAATATATCTTCCAGTTTATTACGCAGTATCAGCAGGTTGCAATAGATTATTTCCGTATTACAATGGCTTGATCAGCAGGCGATTCGCTGACATTCATCGCCTCGCACAGGTCTCCTGCATTTTTCATCAGAGCGTTACCATCTGCAATTTTCCAAACGCAGAAACCGTCCATGAAAAATAACCGGTTTTCCCCCGGTAGTCGACTAGGTTCTGTTTCATAGCATCGACAGTGTTATTGGCCGACAAGTGAGCCGTGATGCCAATTGCCTCAATGTTGGTATTTTACGTTTAGCAATGTTCAGCGATGCCAAGCCATCTGTTTCTCCGGGCATTACCAAATCAGTACCGCCAGCTCAAGGCAAGGCATTGAGTATCCGTACACTTCATTGTCGTTCAAGGCTACCGTTACCCTGAAAAAAGGTTAGTTGATACCTTCTATTTCAACTGGTAGAAAATGGATCGCAGGTGACGTTTTGGTATAAATTGAGGACAAATTGCGGTCAGTGATTCAGTGGAGCCGATAATCAGATAACCATCGGGCTCCAGACTATCGGCTATCTTGTTAAAAAGCTTTTTTCTATCTTCAAGGGTGAAGTAAATAGCAACATTTCTACAGAGAATTACATCAAACTTTCCCAATCCGGTGAAAGGCAGCATAAGATTGAGTTTGCGGAAAGTAGCCATGGCGCGGATCTGGTCGTTGACCTTCCAGGTCTGATCAGTCATGGTGAAATACTTTTTCAGCATATCTATGGCAAGGCCACGTTCAATTTCGAATTTATTATATTTGCCACCACTGGCTTGAGCAACCGCCGCATCCGAAATGTCCGTGCCCAGCAGTTTGATAGAATATTTTGACAAATCACCCAATAACTCCTGTAAAATTATGGCCACTGAATACAATTCTTGCCCCGTTGAACTGGCAGCACTCCAGATTTTTAGGGGAGTTTTCAATAGAGGATTAGGAGTGCTACGCGCATCTATTAATTCCGGGATAATTTTGTGTTGCAGCAGTTGAAAAGGAGTTGAGTCCCGGAAAAACAGTGTCTCGTTGGTGGAAATGGCGTCAATGATCTTCCGTTCTATGACTTTGGTAGCGTCTGTTTTGGCTTTTACATACAGATTATGGTAGCTGGAGCATCCCTGTTCCTCAACAATGGTACTCAACCGGGTTTCCAGAAGATATTTTTTGCTTTCATCAAGATATATTCCTGATATATCGTGGATATATTTGGTGATGAGCTTGATCTCTTCAGGGGATATTTTAAGCATGCGGATGTAGTTTGGAGGAATCTAATATTTGACCGACTTTACTATTTCACCGGCAATTTTATCAAGAGGTGTGACAATGTCAGTCAAACCGAGTTCGGCCGGCGCTTTGGGCATACCGTATACTACACAACTCGCTTCATTTTGTCCGATTACCAACGCTCCTTTATGCTTGAGAACTTCCAATCCCTTTGTACCGTCTAATCCCATTCCGGTCATGATGACCGCAGTGACCCTGCCAACATAATAATCAGCAACGGAACGAAACAAATAGTCTGCGGATGGTTTGCAGGAATTTTCGGCAGGATCATTGGTGATTTTGATTATACGGTTTGTTCCGTCAGCAGAAGCCACTAGCTTCATTTGCTTTCCACCCGGCGCGATATAGGCGACATTTGCTTGCAGTGTTTCGCCGTCTTGAGCCTCCTTGACTGATATCGCGCATTTGGCATTGAGGCTGTTGGCCAGGGACTTGGTGAAAACCGGCGGCATGTGCTGGACGATGACAATGGGAACACCAAGATCACCAGGAAGCATGGGCATCATTTGGGCAAGCGCATTCGGACCGCCGGTGGAAATGCCGATGGCAACAATTTCCGATTTTCCTTGCCGTCGAATGGCTCCTGGCGTGGTTTTACCGGTTGTATGACCACAACGAATGGCAGGAGGGGCAACCCGGGATCGGGCGTGGCGTGTTGCAGCAAGAGACTCCCGCAGGCCACCAGTGAGGTCCCGTGTTCTCGCCTGCATCGACCCAACGGTGGTTTTGCCGGTCTGGTATGCCTTGATCAGCGGCGTCAGCAGGGTCTGGAGATGTTTTTTGCTTTCAGCAATATTGGAGGTGTTGGGTTTAAGGATAAAATCATAGGCCCCTAGCTCCAATGCCCGCATCGTCATGTCACCACCTTCACTGGTTAGTGTGGAAACCATGATGGCTGAAACCTGCGGAGCGTGTTGCTGTAAGTATTGAAGGACCTCTATGCCGTTCATTTCCGGCATTTCTATGTCGAGGGTCAAGAGATCTGGTTTGAGTGTCAGGATTTTTGCGATGGCAATTTTACCGTTATGGGCTACCCCAACCACCTCAACATCCCGCATTTCAGAGAGAATATCACTGACCGCCTTCCGGTAGACTATGGTGTCATCTACCACCAGTACTTTTATTTTTTTTCCAACCATAAAACAGTGTCTTGTTTATTGTTGATGGATGGGGAAAGTTGTTGCTGTGCCTGTCACCGTTCCAATCCCTTTCGCAGGTTATCCGAGTCGATTCGTAGAACTTCTTTGATATTAAGGATGCCGATTAATGTATCCACGGTCTTGTGAACACCAGTAAAAAAAACACCCTGGATGCCGCGCATGTTGGCAGGAGCTGGTTCGATCTTATCCGAATTGGCCATAACGACATCGCCGATACGGGTGACTAACAAGCCAACATGTTCACCGGGGACACTGATGATAATATTGCGCGACTCTCCACTGACTTCAGATTTTCCAAGGCCCAGTTTCAGACCCAGATCAATAATGGTTACAATTTGACCTCGGAGATTGAGAATCCCGACTATGTACTCCGGTGCCTGCGGCACTTTGGTCATTTCCATTAATTTATTAATTTCCTGGATATTGAGGATATCCATGCCGCAAAGAGCATCGCCAACATAAAAAGTGGCCAGTTCAATACTCTTTTGGTTCAATTTTCCTGGTTCAGCCATTGTTCAACTCCGGCATGGGTTGGCAGGTGTTGTTTCGGTCAACGAATGGTGCAACATCATTTTTTGTCCCAACTGCACCTTATTGTGTACCCCAATCACGACAGAGGGTACCGTACAGAATTTATGCAGTAATGGTCGATTGGGTATATCGGTGTACGCTTTCCATCAGCCGTTCTTTATCAAGTTTGATATGATATTCATCCACACCCATTGCCTCACCGCGAACCATATCTTCATCTGCCGCTAAGGTGGTCAGGGTGATGACCGGAATATGCCGAAACCGTTTATCGGTTTTTATCTTTTGGGTAAGTTCAAAACCATCCATGTTGGGCATTTCGATGTCGGTAATCACCATGCTAATGGTATGTCCCAGCTCTTCAAGTATCCGCCAGGCTGCCAGGCCATCTTCTCCTTCAAGCACCTTGAAACCAGCCTCTTCCATGTATCCTTTCACCTGATTGCGAAAAAAATCGGAATCATCAACGATCAATATGGTTGATGAACGATGGGTATCGACTTCGATTTGGGCATAGGCGACATGATCCTCGAACCATTGAGGATTGGATACCTGCATAATTTCATAGATATTTACCAGCAGGGTTGTTTTTCCGGAAATGATGGCGGATCCCATGATGCCAGGCTGTTTCAATGTGACATCGTCAATGTCAGCAGAAATATCAAGGGCATCAATGGGGCCAATAGCCAATAATCCGACGTTTTTTCCGGCTAAATGAAACACGATAACCAAGAGATCTTTCCGTTCATCAAGCGGCATCACCGAAGCGACCTCATCGATACGAACAAGGGGTAAACTGCCGCCGCGGTACTGCATAACTTGCCGTCCACCAACATTTTCAATATCATCGCGCTGTATTTTTTCGACTCGTTCGACCTGGTTAAGCGGTACTGCGAATTGTTCGACAGGTGAACTGAAAAAGGTGAACAGTGCCTGCTTGTCACGGGTTTTGGTGATGGCTTCTTTGGCGGCCTCGGCAAGTTCGCTGGCTCGTTCACATCCATCGAGGGAGGTAAGTCCTGCCATACGAGCGATGTTGCTGACGTCGAGGATCAGGGCGATGCGACCATCCCCCATGATAGTTGCACCAGCATACCCCTG
>JBFJXW010000048.1:0-21708 GCA_041622895.1 Desulfobulbus sp.
AGCTGCATGACATCGCTGACCAGCGGCAGCCGTCGTTCTTTCATTTGTCCACAGAAATGAGCATGAGAGGCGTTAGGCCCGCGGAACGCTTTCGGGACGGAAAAAACGATCGAACCCGACCTGTCAATGCGCTGAACACCCGAGATATCTGCAGGGTGAATCGAAAGAAAATTCTCCAGGAGCATCTTGCCGTTTTCATCCATGCTTTGAATGGACGGCTGAAGGACCAGATAAGCCAACGCCTTTTCATAGGTGGAGAAATAGGCTTGAATATCGGCGCCGGCCTGTTGGGCAAGCATGATCTGTTGGGCATGGAAAGTTTCGATGGTTCTGTTGCGAACCGAGAGATAAGGCAGGTAGAACAAACCGGCGAGGATCAGGGTGGCCAGGAGCGCGAGAACGATATGTTGATAACGAACGTGATGTTTCATCTGCAAAAGCCCATCAAAATGCCGATTTGATACCCTTTCATATTTCAACTATAGCAAATCTGCATTATTTTCAAAAATTTAAAAATGGTCATCACCAGAAATTGGACGCCACAATTGTCGCTTGGTTCCTGGAGTCGGAAAAATGGGGCGACCGCTTTCGCGTATCCTTGCTACAGGAGAAGTCTTTGTTTCTGCATCAGTCAAATCAACTGGAAATACTTTTTCGACAACTCTGTGCCGTTATTGAGGTGCCTCCGGATGATCCTCTGGAACCTGAAATTATTGTGGTCCACAACCAGGGCATGGCTCAATGGGTAGGCCAGCAGATCGCTTTTACCACGGGAATTGCCGCACATCTCCTTTTTCCGCTGCCCGCCCGCTTTGTCTGGGATCTTTTCCACCAGCTATCAGGCGCCCCCCCGGAAACCGATCTCTTCGGCAAACCGGTGCTGCGCTGGCGAATAGCCACCCTGCTGCCGCACTGTCTTGACCATCCAGCCTTTCAGGAAATCGCTGTTTACCTGCACGATGACGCTGACGGCAGTAAAGGCTACCAACTGGCTGGCCGAATCAGCGATGTTTTTGATCAATACATGGCCTATCGCCCCGACCTGCTCAGCCAATGGGAAGCCCAACCGGTGGAAGATTCGTGGCAGGCACTGCTGTGGCGGCAGTTGACAGCAAATGCCACACCTCATCGGGCCCGCTTACCCCTGCAGTTTCGACGAATCCTGACGTCCGGGCCTGCGCAGCGCTTCAACCTGCCCTCCCGCTTCCACCTGTTCGGCATCAACTCCCTGGCGCCGGTCTACCTCGATATCATTGAACAGATCAGCCAATGGACCGAGGTGCATCTTTTTCATCTCAGCCCCTGCCGCCATTACTGGGCCGATCTGGTTTCCGCCAGACAACTCGCCGGCCTGCGCAAAAAAAAACCACAACCTGCCCCTGCGTTCGATTCCTACTACGAGCAGGGCAATCCCCTTTTGGTCTCACTGGGCAAGACCGGTCAGGATTTTTTCCGCCAACTGCTCGACTGCAACCTCCAGGAGGTTGATCTGTATGCAGAAAACGAAAAGCCACACCTGCTGGCGGCCCTGCAAAACGATATCCTGAACCTTTACGACCGTTCCGCCCCGGAAGCAAACCGATATATCGTGCACCCCGATGACCGCTCCCTGCAGTTGCACAACTGTTTTTCGCCCTTACGCGAAATCCAGGTGCTGCATGATCGTTTACTGGATTGCTTTCAGATGTATCCGGATCTGACCCCCGGCGACATCCTGGTTACCGCTCCGGACATCCAGCTCTACGCCGGCGCCATTTCCGGGGTTTTCGGCGAGGCCAGCCAGGAACACCGGATTCCGTGGTCCCTGGCCGACCAGACCCTGACCCAGGAACAACCTGTCGTTCGCTCTTTTCTTGACCTGCTGACGCTCTTTACCGGACGATTCACCGCTCCCGAAGTCCTGGCCGTCTGCGAAAATCAAGCGCTGCTCAAACACTTTACCCTTGATCCGGCAGTCCTGCCCCGTCTGCACCAGTGGGTTGGAGATTCCGGCATCCGCTGGGGTCTGGATCGGGAGCATCGCCGACAGTTGGAGGTACACGCAACCGGGCAGCACAGCTGGCAGTTTGGCCTCGACCGGCTGTTGCTCGGCTATCTGATGGGCGAATGTGATGCGCCGTACGAAGAGCTCCAGCCCTATCCGCATCTTGCCGGCAGTGAAATCAGCGACTTGGGAGGTTTTGCCACACTTATCGACACACTGGCACGCTGGCGGCTGCGCCTGCGGGAAAGCACCTCGGCCGACGACTGGTGTCGTCATCTGCTGCAGATGCTTGAGGATTTTTTCGATCCCGACACGGAAGAGCAGGGGTTGCGTACCCTGCGGGAAGCAATCAATACCCTCAAATCCGACTGCCTGCTGGCCGGTCATACTGCACCCCTGGCCCCGACCGTGATCAAGGCCCATCTGGAGACAATGCTCTCGCAGCCAGGCGGCGGCCAGGCCTTTCTCAGCGGCCGGGTCACCTTTTGCAATATGGTGCCGATGCGCTCGGTACCCTTCCGCATCATCTGCCTGCTGGGCATGAACGATCAGGATTTTCCCCGTTCCCAGCATCCCGTGGCCTTTGACTTGATGGCACAGCAACCGCGGCTTGGCGACCGCAACCGTCGCAATGACGACCGCTACCTGTTCCTCGAAGCACTGCTCTCGGCCCGCGATGTATTCTTCATCTCCTGGGTGGGCCGCAGCCTGCGCGACGACAGCCTTGCCCCCCCCTCGGTTGTGGTCAGTGAGCTGCAGGATTATCTCAATCAAAGCTGCAGGGGCGAATCAGATTCGGTGTGCGCCCAGCTGACCACCTGCCACCCGATGCAGCCCTTCAGCCTGCGTTGTTTTGACGGCACCGCCGCCACCGCCAGCTACAACGCGGCTTGGCTGCCTGCAGACCGGGAACGGAACGTGCCGCCCTTTTTTGCCGCACCTCTTGAACCGCCCCCAGTGGAATGGCGCACCCTGGATATTCGACAGCTGGTCCGGTTCTGGCATCATCCGGTCCGTTTTTTCCTCCAACAACGCCTGGGCCTGCAGCTCCGGGAAGAGGATGCAGGCCTCGAGGAAAACGAACCTTTTGCACTCGACCACCTGCAGCAGTACCAGCTACGTCAGGAAACCGTCCATGGCCTGCTCACCGGTCAGGCCCCTGAACAGGTCTTCCACACACTGACCGCCAGCGGCCGGCTGCCCCAAGGCGGTTTTGGCCGATCACAATTCAACGCTCTGGCCATTAGTGGCGGCCAATTTGCCGAGCTGCTGCATCCCTTGCTGGCCGACCCGCGACAGCCTCTGGAAATCGATTGCACCATCGGCACGTTTCACCTCTCCGGCTGGCTTGGCGATCTGTACGCAGACGGTCGAATCACCTGGCGCAGCGCCACTCTCAAAAGTGGCGCCCTGATGGAGTGGTGGATATATCACCTGATGCTCAACCTGCTGGCGCCGCCCGACATGCCGCTATACTCGCTCCACGCAGCCCGGAACACTGCGCAACCCTCCCTGCCGACAACGCTTCTGACGCTCAAACCAGTGGCAACACCGGAACGTTATCTGGCGGAACTCCTCGACGCCTACTGGCAGGGGGTATCGGCACCACTCCCCTTCTTTCCCGAATCGAGCCGGGCCTGGGCCGAGGCTGCCGGAACCGGCAACGAGGAAGCAAAGGCCCGTTCCGTCTGGCAGGGAGGATTTCAACGCAGCGGCGAAGGAGACGATCCGGCCTACGGGTATTTTTTCCGGAACGGAGATCCGTTCACCAGCGAATTTATTGCTCTGACCGCGCTCTTCGCCCCGATCTTCATGCATTTGGAGGACAGCAGTGCAACCGCTTGATCCGCTCACCATCCCGCTTCAAGGCAGCCGTCTGTTGGAAGCCAGTGCCGGCACCGGCAAAACGTATACCCTGGCCCTGCTCTTTCTTCGTCTGCTGCTCGAACGACAGCTGGAGGTCGACCAGATTCTGGTGGTGACCTTTACCCGAGCCGCAACCGGCGAACTGCGCGGTCGCATCCGCAAGCGTCTGCGGGAGGCTCTCGATTTCCTCGAAGACAGAGGCCAGACCGACCCGCAACTCGCCGCCCTGCTCCAGGCCGTCCCCCTGGAGCTCGGCAAGCAGCGCCTGACCGATGCCCTGGTACGCATGGATGAGGCCGCCATCTACACCATTCACGGCTTTTGCCAGCGTATCCTCCAGGATCATGCCTTTGAATCGGGCTCGATGTTTGATGTTACCTTACTGGAAAGTGAAACAGCACTCCGCCAGCAGATCATCGAAGACTTCTGGCGCAACCGTTTTTATTCGGCTTCAACCGAGGAGGCGGCCTGGGCGGCTGCCACATGGAAGGAGCCGGCGGGATTACTGCGGATGGTGAGTAATGCGACCACCGCTGTTCCCGTCAACATCCTGCCGGAAGTGGATGCTGCGCATCGTATCAACCTGGAGAGAGAAAGCCGCGATCTCTATTTCAGGGTGCAGCAGTTGTGGGCCACGGCCCGTGAGGAGGTACGATCAATCCTTGAACAACATCCCTGCCTGAAACGAAATGAAAAGGCCTACCGCCTCCACGATCAGGTCCCAATGCTGCTCACTGCTATGGACGAGATGGCAGCCGTATGCGAGCGCCCGTATCATCTGCCCAAGGGGATCGATCGGTTGGGGAGCACGACCATGGCCGGCCATTGCACGAAAAAATGCGCTGCGCCCCCCTCTCATCCTTTTTTCACCCTCTTTGATGCCTTTTATGCGTGCACCCGGCAGTTTCTCCACGCGCTCGCCATCAGTGTACTCCACGAGGCCCGGCACTATTTGCAGCAGGAACTCGACCGGCGCAAGCGGCGGCAGGGCTGCCTCTCCTTCGATGACCTGCTCACCCGCCTGGCCACATCGCTGAACGAACCCCGCACCGGCCCCCTGCTGGCCACGCGTATCGCAACGCGTTTTCCCGTGGCGCTGGTCGATGAATTCCAGGATACCGATCCGGTCCAATACCAACTGTTCTCTCGGGTCTATAGCCAGCAAGCCGGAACCCTGTTCATGATCGGTGATCCCAAGCAAGCCATCTACTCGTTCCGAGGAGCCGACATCTTCACCTATATCCGGGCCCGCCGCGACACCACACCGGAACATCGCTATACCATGGCCACCAATTACCGCTCCACCGCCGCCATGGTGGGTGCGGTGAACACCCTTTTTACCCGTCGGCAGGATGCGTTTATCTTCAGCGAGGATATCGCTTTTCACCCCGCCCGAGCCGCTGACAGCGGTACGGGGCATCCCCTGCTGCTCGATGCACACGCCATCACGCCCCTGACAACATTTATCCTGGAAAGCGACCTGCTGCGCAACAATCAGTCCGCCGTAATCAGCAAAGAACGGGCCACCGAGGCCGCGGTGAACTATTGTGCCGACACCATCGCCCTGCTCCTGGAAAAGGGAAAAATCGGCAGGGCAACGATCGGAGACAGGCCTCTTGCTGCCGGCGATATCGCCATTCTCGTTCGCACCCACCGGGAAGCCGAGGCGGTGCAGCAAGGGTTGCGGCTCCGGAGACTGAACAGTGTCTATTACAGCCAGTCTTCGGTCTTTGCCACTGAAGAGGCGCGGCAACTGGCACTGGTTTTGACGGCACTGGCCGACCTCTCAGTCACGGCTCGAATCCGCACCTGCCTTACCACCCCTTTGTTCGGTTTGCAGGCTCATGAGCTCCATGCCTTGAACAGCGATGAACAGGCCTGGGGAGCACAACTGACGACCCTGCTTCGCTATCAGCACCTGTGGCGGGATCAGGGGTTCATTCCCCTGTTCCAACAGATTTTTGCCGAGCAGCAGGTGACCCGCCGCTTGTCGGCTCAACCGGGCGGCGAGCGCAGTCTGACCAACTTCCTCCACCTGGCCGAACTGCTGCAGGAGAGTCCGGCCAGCCAACACGGCATGGCCGGCCTGTTACGCTGGTTCGGCCAGCAGATGCACTCCCCGGACAACAATGCCGCCAATCAGCTGATCCGCCTGGAAAACGATGAACAACTGATCCGCATCGTCACCATCCACCGAGCCAAGGGACTGGAGTTCCCGGTGGTATTTCTCCCTTTCCTCTGGCATGGCCGGCCCCTTCCGTCTGATCAACCACTCACCTTTCATGACCGTCACACCTTGCAGATGACCGTGGATCTGGGCACCGGTACGGACGAGCATCGCCGTTGGGCCGAGGAAGAGCAGTTGGCCGAAGATCTTCGCCTGCTCTATGTGGCCGTCACCAGGGCACAATACTGTTGTCTGTTCTGCTGGGGCCGGGTGAAAGGACTGGAACAGACGGCTCTGGCCCATCTCCTCCACCAGGGACAGATGCCGTGCGACGATACGGACCTGCAACGTGACCTCGAACGGTTAAATAAAAAGGAAAGGGTGCTCACGCTCCAGGCCGGTTCCGGGATTTCCAGCGCCGCCCCCCAGGCGGCGGCAAACGAACACCCCGTGTTGCAGCCACGATCCTTTCAGGGACGGATCACCCCCGGGTGGTCGCTCACCAGCTATTCACGGTTGACCGCCGTTGGCGACGGCCCCACGGATACGGACCAGGATGAGCTGGACAGCTACCAGCCCATGCAACCGGAAGATTTCACCAGTGTGTTCACCTTTCCCCGTGGTCCGGCTGCCGGCACCTGCCTCCATACCGTTCTCGAACAGCTCAATTTCAACCAACCGGTCAGTGCGCAGCAGCCCCTGGTCGCCGAGGTGCTGGAACAGGCCGGTATCGATCCGCGCTGGCTTGCAACTTCGGTTCGCTGGCTGGACGATCTGCTCCGCGTTGCCCTGCCGGGGAGTTGCGCGCTGAATCAAGTGGCCGCTTGCGACCGGATCAATGAACTCAGTTTTCTTTTTCCTCTGGAGCAGGTCCAGATGCGACGGCTCAATACCCTCCTGGCATCATCCGGACTGCGGCCGCTGTCGGCAACAGGCAGTCTCCTGCAGGGTTTGATGAAAGGATTCATCGATCTTATTTTCCGCTGGCAAGGCCGCTATTTCATCGTTGATTACAAATCCAACCATCTCGGCACAAGCCTGCAACACTATGGGCCTGACGCGTTACGGCAAAGCATGGACGACCATCAGTATCACCTGCAGTATCTTATCTATACCCTGGCGCTGCACCGATTTCTCCAGGCCCGCCTGGTGGAGTATCAGTATGAAACCCATTTCGGCGGCGTCTACTACCTGTTTCTCCGGGCCATGCATCCGGACCATCCTCCAGGCACCGGTATCCATGCCGCCAGGCCCGAATACTCCCTGATCACTGCGCTTGACGCCTGTTGCCGGGGCGCTGAGGTGCAACAATGAGTGCGCTCCGACACCTGCTCGCCGCAGGCCAACTCCGTCCGATCGATGTCCAGGCCGCGCGGCTGCTGGAACGACTCAACGGCGATAACTGCCCGGAACTGCTGCTCGTTGCCGCCTTGGCCAGCAGGGCAACCGGACTGGGCCACACCTGTCTCCCCCTGTCTGCCGTGTCGACGGTGCTCACGGAAGCCGGTATGGATGGAACCTCCTTTGCCGATGTCACCGCATTGCACCGAATGCTGTTGCACACAACTGTGGTTGGCCGTCCCGGCGAAATCCGGCCCCTGATCCTTGACCAAACAGACCAGCTCTATCTGCTGCGCTTTTTCAGATACGAAGAAGGCATTGCCCGGGCCTTGCGCGAACGGGCAACAGGGATGGAAGCGATTGCCACTGACACGGCTGAAATCCTCCTCGGCCAACTCTTTCCCCGCACATCCCAGACACCGACGACCATTGACTGGCAGCGGACCGCGGCAGCCTTGGCCCTGCTCAAGCGGTTTGTGGTCATCTCCGGAGGACCCGGTACCGGCAAGACCTATACGGTGGCCCGCATGCTCGCCCTGTTGGCGCTCCTCTCTGCTAAAAAACTGCGCATCGGCCTGGCTGCGCCCACCGGCAAGGCCGCCCTTCGTCTGCAGGAATCGATCCGCGCCGCTAAAGCCTCCTTGCCCCCCTCCATGGCGGAGCATATCCCTGATCACGCGCAAACGCTGCATCGATTGCTTGGTTTTCAATCCGCCCGGCCCGGCTTCCTCTACAACAGCAGCAATCGGCTCCACCTGGATCTGCTGATCCTCGACGAAGCGTCGATGATTGACGTTCCGCTTATGGCCGCCATCCTGGCCGCCCTGCCCGCGTCCTGCAGCGTCATTCTTCTCGGCGACCGGGATCAGCTGGCCTCGGTGGAGGCCGGCAACCTGTTCGGCGATCTCTGCGGCAGCGATGCCCCCCAGTGGTCGGCTGCACTGACCACTCAATTACAGTCTCTCACTGGTTTCACTTTTCCCGGCAACCCGGCCACCGACCTCTCCGCCCCCCTGGCCGACTCGCTGGTTCTCCTCCACACCAGCCACCGGTTTCGTGAAAGCAGCGGTATCAATGTCCTGTCGCGGGCAATCAACAGCGGCGCTGCAGATGCCCTGAAAGAAACACTCAGCCAACGCTTTCCAGACCTGCACATAGAGGAGCCCGCTGGCCCCGCACAAACGACGTGGCTCGGGGAGCAGATCAACGCCTTCTTCACCCCGATTTTCAATGCGTCATCTCCGCAATCGGCGCTGCGGGAACTCAACCGCTGCCGTATTCTCTGCGCCCTTCGAGAAGGGCCGGGTGGCGTTACAGGCATCAACCAACTCGCTGAAACGGTATTTCGCCGCAAAGGGTACCTGACCCACGGAGATCGCTGGTATCAAGGTATGCCGATCATCATTCTGCGCAACGATTACAGCCTGAATCTGTTCAACGGAGATACCGGCATCCTCTGGCCGGATGAGCGGGGCCTGCTTCATGCCTGGTTTGCCGATGAAGACAATGCCATCCGCTCGGTGAACCTGGCCCGTCTGCCAGTCTGGCAGACCTCGTATGCCATCACCGTCCACAAGTCGCAAGGATCGGAATTTAACGAGGTCCTGCTGATACTCCCTTGGGAAGATATACCGATCCTCAGCAGAGAACTGCTCTACACCGGCATTACCAGAGCCCGTGAGCGCCTCATCCTCTATGGCCGCAAGGATTTGCTGTGCCGTGCCGCCCAACGACGGATTATCCGTCATTCAGGCCTCGGTGAACAATTACGGCAGTACGCTGCCGACCCAAGGCAGACCGCATGAGTAGCTCGCAATATTCACGGCAAAGACGAGAACTGGCAGTGTGCTGCACGTGGTGGACTGAAAAGCTTCACCAGGGCCGCCGAAGTCCGCCGCTTTCTCAGCTGGCAACCAGTGAACGAACAATCCGTATGCCGGCTGAGCAACGGGATCGCAAACGGGCGGACAAGAGGAGGACACCTTGCTGCTGTCCCCCTGGACAACAAGGACAGTACACCGCCGATCTCTCCCAAGGGCGGCCTTCAAGGCCATGCATCATGGTTCCCCTTCTCAATGGAACGCCCAGCAGATTGAACGAGAAACGGCCGATATGCCTCTTCGCACCTTTTTCCACCTGATCGGCCTCTGTATTTGACAAATCCGGCCACCGGCTCTATTGGTTTTTTTAGGTGGCAAACACCATTGCGCCAGAAAGGGATACACCCTGTTTAATTGGAAACCAGGAGGAGAATAATGAGCACACAGCGAACAGCACTGGTATTGGCCTCATTTGCCGCAGACAGCCTTGCCCTGGGGGCGCACTGGATTTACTCGACCGAGCAGATTGATCAACAGCTCGGCCGGGTCGACAGCCTGCGCAAACCCTTGCCCGACTCATACCATGCCAACAAGGAACAGGGAGCCTTCACCCATTACGGCGACCAGACACTGGTACTGCTCGAATCTGTGGCACAAACCGGAACCTTTTCGCTGACCGATTTCGCGGCTGCCTGGAAAGCCCTATTTACCGGCTACACCGGTTATGTCGACAAGGCAACCGCCGCCACCCTGAAGAATATGAACAATAATCTGCCGCCGGATCTGTGTGGTTCTACCTCCTCCGATCTTGGCGGTGCGGCCCGCATTGCTCCTCTGCTGTATTTTTATCGAGATGATCGGCAGCAACTGCTGGAGGCGGTACGCCAGCAGACCGCTATGACCCATAACAACCCTGCCACCCTTGCCGGAGCCGATTTCATTGCCAAAACCGTCTGGAGAGTCCTTGCCGGAACGAACCCGATAGCCGCCATGGAAGCGGCGCTCGAAGAAGGAGTAAACGATATCGACCTGGATAACCGTATCCGCGGTGCTCTTGATACCATCGGCAAGGACACCAGAACGGTGATCAAAAAATTCGGCCAGATGTGCGGCATTGCTGCAGCACTGCCCGGCGCCATTCATTTGATCGCCACCTATGAAACGGATTTGCAAACAGCCCTGATCGAAAATGTCATGGCCGGTGGTGAATCAGCAGCCCGAGGGCTCGTTGCCGGCATGGTCCTCGGGGCCCATCTGGGAACAAAGGCTATCCCCGATGCATGGCTCTCCGGAATGATACAGTATAATCATATCACCGCCCTGCTCTCCTCTGGTGCGCATGCCGATTAAACGGTCCGGTTTCATCTGCTTCCATGAGCGCTGCACGGCCGCGAAAAAAGAACCACATCGTTCCACCTCAGGAGGGTGCAGACGAATCTGATTGACGCCGTCACAAATACCCTTTACTAACTAACAACAACCTCTTTTTCTAATAAAAATTATCACTGCCAACGCATGAGCACTTCTGATTTCCGACAACAACTGCATCACTTTGAACAGGCCTGTAAAGCCGCAGGCCTCAAGGTGACGCATCAGCGTCTGGAAATCTACCGGGAACTGCTTGCAGCGGAGGACCATCCCTCCGCTGAAGCCCTCCACAACCGACTGGAAACACGACTGCCAAACCTGTCACTGGATACGGTCTATCGAACCTTGGCCACCTTTGAAAAGCTCGGCCTCCTTCACCGCCTGGAAACTCGTGAAAACCAGGCGCGCTATGAAGTTCTGGGCGAACAACACCATCATTTCCTCTGCGATCAATGCGGCCAGGTCTTTGATTTCTCCTGGCCGTCCTTTGACGCCATGGACCTGCCACCGGACCTCGACCCAATCGGTCACATCAGCCGTACCAGTGTGATCGTTAATGGTACATGCGCCACCTGCCTGCAAGCTGAGTGCTCTTCCAGCAATTCCTAAAAGAACGCTTGCCGCTTCCATTCCTTCCCTGTTGCGTACGTTCTCCAGGTAGTTGTTGAGCCAATGCTCCGGTACCGCCGTGCTTCTTCGTAGCGATGACCTTTATTCTTTCCAGAAAAACCTGGTATTTTACCAAGCAATTACGCTTTACAGAAGAAAGGTAATGATTATCGTAAGCATCAACGTATCATTATTATTCATATAATCACGCACAGTTCATCGTAGTGGTAACGCTCAACCAGTGTTAAACAGTCCGTTTCCATAACCCTTTATTGAAAGGAGACCCAACATGGCCACAATCACCCTGAAAGGTAACGCAATAGAAACCTCCGGCACACTTCCGGCGAAAGCATCAAGCGCCCCGACGTTCACCCTGGTCAAATCCGATCTGTCCGAAGTGAACCTGGCCGATTACAAAGGCAAACGCGTGGTGCTGAATATTTTCCCCAGCATTGACACCCCGGTCTGTGCCGCATCGGTTCGGCATTTCAACAAAGCTGCCGGCGAAATGGACAACACGGTGGTTCTTTGTATTTCCGCTGACCTGCCCTTTGCCCACACCCGATTCTGCGAGACCGAGGGCCTGAAAAATGTGGAGTCCCTCTCGGTGTTCCGTTCCCCGGCTTTTGGTGCGGATTACGGCGTGACCATCACCACCGGTCCCATTGCCGGTCTGCTGGCCAGGGCGATTGTCATTCTCGATGCCGACGGTAAAGTGCTCTATACCGAGCAGGTTCCCGAAATCGCCGAGGAGCCGAATTACGACGCGGCCCTCGCAGCCCTCAAGTAACACGACGGCCTGCTCTTGGTACCGCTCCGGTCACCCAGACCGGAGCAGTCCTTCCTTTCCTCACAGTCTTTTCCTTTTCCACCCCATTATCTACGCACCCCTAACACCTCGACCGCCTCCTTTTCCCCTGCAGCAAACTGCCGAATTCGGCAAAATCGCACATCGACATTGACAATATCACTATTTTTTTATAGTTGTATTGTACATTTTGTAAAATTCAGCCAAAACGCATATGCTTATCGACGCTGTAAACATCGCCATTATCAACCATCTGAAAGACGGCCGGGTCTCCTTTAAACGGATAGCCGAGGACCTGGGACTGGCCGAGGGCACTGTTCGCTCCCGTGTGAAAAAACTGACCGAGGAAGGTGTGTTGTCGATCAGCGGCCTGGTCAATCCCGAAGCTCTGCCCGACCAACAGATCATTATGGTGGGGGTCCGGGTCAAAGGCATGGACCTGGTGAAAAAAGGAGAGGAATTCAGTAAACTGCGCGGCGTCATCTCGGTATGCGTGGTCACCGGTCAATTCGATTTGATGGTCACCGCCATGCTGACCAAGGATTTCGGCCTGCTCGAATTTTTCACCCAAGAGGTGGCCACTATTGAAAATGTGCGTTCCGTCGAAACCTTTGTCGTCTACAAGAGTTTCAATCTCAACGTTCCTCTGACCAGTTGACCCGCGCGTACCGACTACCTGCGGCGCAGCAAGTACTGAGCAACGGAACCTGACGAGGAGAAAACCATGGGCCAGAATATGAACATCACCCCTCTGCACAGCTGGCATGTCAATCAGAACGCCAATATGGCCGCCTTCGGTGGCTATGAGATGCCGCTGTGGTATCCCACCGGAGCCAAGGCCGAACACTTGGCCGTGATCACCGGTGCCGGACTGTTCGACACCAGCCACATGGCCGTGCTCAGCCTGCACGGCCCTGCGGTCCGCGCCCTGCTTCAGCGCTGTTTTTCCAAGGACCTGGAACGTTGTATCGGTCCCCAAAAATTGCCGCTGATTGCCGGCCGCTGTGTGTACGGTGTGTTTCTCGATACCGCGGCCGGAGTCATCGATGATGCCATTGTCTATCAGTACGGCGACGAAGCGTATATGATCGTGGTCAACGCCTCCATGGGCGGCCCTATTACCGCCCACCTGCGCAGTGAACAGGGCGACACACCAGGGGCGATGATCAGCGACCATACGGATCAGGTTGGCAAGATGGATCTCCAGGGTCCGGCATCCGCTCGCATTTTGAAGCGTATCCTCAAAGACCCGGCAGCTGTTTTTGAAAAAATGATCTATTTTTCCTTCAAGGGCTCGTTCAATGCTGACCTCCTGCCCGCAGAGCCGGTGTACCTGCTCGATGGCACGCCGGTAATGGTCTCCCGTACCGGCTATACCGGCGAATTCGGTTTTGAACTCTTTGTCGCGCCCCGGCATATCGACACGCTGTGGCATCAGCTGCTTGCAGCCGGAGAGCCTGACAACATCGTGGCCTGCGGCCTGGCAGCCCGTGATTCGCTGCGGGCCGGTGCCGTTTTGCCGCTGTCCCATCAGGACATCGGCCCCTGGCGTTTTGGCTGCAATCCCTGGCTCTTTGTCCTGCCGCACAGCGAAAACGGTACCACCTTCACCAAGGACTTCATCGGTGCACCGGCGCTGGAGGCCAAAGGCGACATCCCCTGCACCCTGCCCTTTGCCGGATATGATCCCCGCAAAATACCGGTCAGCGACAAAAGCCTGGTGACCGATCAGGATGGCAAGCCTATCGGCTCCATCCTCACCTGCACCACGGACATGGCCATTGACCGGATCGATGGTGCCATCGTCTCCCTGGCAACCCCTCGCGAAAACGACCGCCCCGAATCCTTTACGCCACGCGGACTGTGCTGCGGCTTTGTCCGGCTGGAGCGCATGCTCCCCGCCGGCACTGAAGTGGTCCTCACCGACGGCAAACGAAAACTCAAGGTGGAGATCCGCGACGACATCCGACCGGACCGCACCGCCCGCAAACCCATGCAGAGCATGCTGTAAACACCTCTAATCAGGAGATCCGCCAATGAAAGAACTGGAAGCATTGAACCTGCCGGACAATATCGGCTACACCGACGATCATGAATGGGCTCAAATCACCGGCGAAACCGTACGCATCGGTGTCAGTGACTATGCCCAGGACCAACTGGGGGACATTGTCTTTGTCGAGATGCCCGCCGTTGGTGATCAATTCAGCAAGGGTGACGAATTCGGCACCCTTGAGTCGGTCAAGGCGGTTTCCGAGCTGTACATCCCCATGTCCGGTGAGGTGGTTGCGGTCAACACCGCCCTGGAAGATTCACCGGAGCTGATCAACGAGGATCCCTACGCCGCCTGGATCATCGAAATAAAACCAGCAGATGCCGGCGAATACCAGCAACTGCACACGGCTGCCGCCTATCTCGACCTCCTCAAAGGATAAGCTTATGCGCTACCTGCCCCACACTTCCGAAGAAATCGCCTCCATGCTGGCGACCATCGGCAAGGACAGCCTGGATGACCTCTTTGGTACTGTTCCCGCCGATTGCCGCATGACCAACGCCTGGCAACTGCCTCCTCCCAAAAGCGAATGGGAGCTGAACGAGTACATGCGGGACCTCGCCGCTACCATGCGGGTGAACGAGCACACCAAGGTCCTGGTGGGTGCCGGCAGCTATCATCACCATATCCCCGAAACCGTTCGCCACCTGGCCGGCCGTTCGGAATTCCTCACGGCCTATACGCCCTACCAGCCGGAGATGGCCCAGGGAACGCTGCAGGGTATCTTTGAATACCAGACCCTGACCGCCCGCCTGCTTGGTATGGATGCGGTGAATGCCTCGATGTATGACGGCGCCTCGGCCCTGGCCGAAGCCCTGCTCATGGGGCTGCGAATCGCCAAGAAGAAAAAAACCGTGGCGGTATCCAAGGCCATTCATCCCCATTACCGTGCCGTGGTTCGGGCCTATCTTCAACCTGCAGGGTACCAGATACTGGAACTGGATGTTCTGGACAACGGACGGACCGACCTCAGCGGGCTGACCGAATTGAGCGATACTGCCGCCGTGGCCCTGCAGTCCCCTAACTTTTTCGGAGTGATCGAGGACCTGGCCGCAGCCGCATCCGCCATTCATGACACCGGCGCCCTGGTCATCACCTGCTTTAGCGAACCGCTGGCCTACGGTCTGTTGAAAAACCCTGGCCAGTGCGGCGCGGACATTGTCTGCGGCGAGGGCCAGAGTTTCGGCCTTTCCCGTTCCTTTGGCGGGCCGGCCCTGGGCATGTTCGGCTGCAAGGAAGCCTTTACCCGCAATCTGCCGGGACGACTGGTCGGCGAGACCAAAGACATCGAAGGCCGACGAGGCTATGTGCTGACCCTGGCTACCCGTGAGCAGCACATCCGCCGGGAAAAGGCGACCTCCAACATCTGCTCCAATCAGGGTATCTGCGCCATGACCGCCGGTATGTATATGGCCTCGCTGGGCGGGACCGGCATCCGCAAGCTGGCCCGACTCAATTACGACAAAACCCAGTACCTGAAAGATCAGCTCGTTGCCGCCGGCGCCTCCCTCACTTTCGCGGCACCGGTCTTCAATGAATTTGTCGTGTCTTTCCCCCGGGATTTTGGTCCGTGCTATCAACGGTTACTCGACAAGAACATCATCGCCGGCCTGGAACTGGGCGCACTCTATCCCCACCTGGCCAACCACTATCTCTTTTGCGTCACGGAAACAATTACCAGGCAGACCATGGACACCATTGCAGCGGAGGTACGGGCATGAGCGAACAGTTAGGCACAGGCGGGCTGATACTCAACGAGCCCCTGCTCTGGCACAAGGGCAAGAAAGGACGGATCGGCATGTCGATTGCGGACAGCGATGTCCCTGCCGCATCCCTTGATGCAGACCTGATCGGCGAAGCGGTGGATTTTCCCGACCTCAGCGAGGTGGATGTGGTTCGCCACTATACACGCCTGTCGCAATGGAATTTCGGCGTGGACAGCGGCATGTACCCCCTGGGATCCTGTACCATGAAATATAATCCGAAGATCAATGAACGGCAGGCAGCCACCCCGGAACTGGCCAACGCCCACCCCATGCTGTCCGAGAGCCTCAGCCAGGGTGCATTGCATCTGCTCTACGAGCTGCAGGACTACCTGGCGGCCATCACCGGTCTGGATGCGGTTTCCCTGCAACCGGCTGCCGGTGCCCACGGCGAACTGACCGGCATGCTGATCTTCCATGCCTGCCATCGCAGCCGCGGCGCCCAGCGCCATAAAATCCTCATCCCGGACACGGCCCATGGCACTAACCCGGCCTCCGCCGCCCTGTGCGGCTACAAGGCCGTGCCGGTGAAATCGGATGCACAGGGCATGCTCGACCCGGACCTGATCGCTTCGCTCATGGACGAGGACACCGCCGGCATCATGCTGACCAATCCCAATACCCTGGGCCTGTTCGAAGAGCATATCCGCGCCATTGCCGATATTGTCCACGCCAAAGGCGGCCTGGTCTATGGCGACGGCGCCAACATGAATGCAGTTCTCGGGGTGATCGATGCCAAGAAATGCGGCATCGACGTGCTGCATCTCAATCTGCACAAGACCTTTTCCACCCCCCACGGCGGAGGCGGTCCCGGAGCCGGACCGGTCTGCGTGGTCAAGGAACTCGAGCCTTTCCTGCCCGTGCCTCGGGTGGTCAAGGAGGGCGACCGTTTCCGTCTGGACAGTGACCGGCCGCTGTCCATTGGCCGGGTACATGCCTTCCACGGCAACTTCGGCGTGCTGGTGCGGGCCTACAGCTACATCCTCACCATGGGTGAAGCAGGCCTGAAAAAAGCCAGCCAGCTGGCGGTGCTCAATGCCAACTACATCAAGGAACAGTTGAAGGACGTCCTCCACCTGCCTTATGACCGGCCCTGCATGCATGAGTGCGTTTTCTCCGATCTCAAGCAGCAGGCAAGCAAGATCAGCACCCTGGACATGGCCAAACGATTGATCGATTACGGCTACCACCCGCCGACCATTTATTTCCCGCTGGTGGTCCATGGGGCAATGATGATCGAGCCCACGGAAACCGAATGCAAGGAGGATATCGACCAGTTCATCGCCACCCTCAGAACCATTGTCCAGGAAGCGGCGGAACAGCCCGAGCTGTTGCGCCAGGCTCCGCAGCGGACCAAGGTACGGCGGCTCGATGAAGTGCAGGCCGCCCGTTGCCCCTGCCTGATCGGTCCTTCTGGGGACGAGTAAAAGCCCTTGTCTGTGTGCACACCGGAAAGGCCCCTGGCAACAGGGGCCTTCTGCGACCTTGGCCTGCGGGATTATGCGCTGGTCCATGCACTGCAGGTCGACCTGGCGGCGCGGCGCAAAACGGGCGCGATGGCAGCCGATTGCTTTCTTGCCGTGGAACACCCGCCGGTGTTCACCCTCGGCCGCCGCGGCGGCCGCGAACATCTGGGGGTTAGCGAATCGTTTCTCACCAGCCGCAGCATCCAGCTGGTGCCCATTGAACGGGGCGGCGAGATCACCTATCACGGCCCGGGCCAGCAGATCCTCTATCCCATTATCAACCTGCGGCAGGCACGACTGTCGGTGACCGACTATGTCAACCGGCTGGAAGAGCTGATGCTGCGCGTCGCCGCAGATTTCGGCGTGACGGCCAATCGTGACCCCCGCAACCACGGGGTCTGGGTAGGCAACGACAAGCTGGGCAGCATCGGTATCGCCATCCGCCACGGTATCGCCTTCCATGGTTTGGCGCTCAACGTCAATCTCGACCTGGAACCGTTCAGCTGGATCAATCCCTGCGGTCTGCGCCATATCGGTATGACTTCGCTGGCTCGGGAACGCGGCAGCGATTGTGCGATGGACCAGATCAAGACCCGAATGCAGCAGCACCTGACCGAGTTGTTTTCGGTGCAACTGCACACCCTGCCCGCAGCAACCCTGCTCGCCCCACTCCCTTCTCCCCACACGCGCTCATGACTTCACCCAAAAACCAAGGCAAGCCCCGTTGGCTGCGGCGCAAACTGCCCACCGGCCCCCAGTACGAACGTATCCGACACCTGATCAAGGACCAGCGGCTGGCCACGGTCTGCCAGCAGGCCATGTGCCCCAACCAGTTCGAATGCTTTGCCAAAGAAACGGCAACCTTTATGATCATGGGGGAACGGTGCACCAGAAACTGCCGGTTCTGCGCCGTCGGTCATGGCCCGATCGCACTGCCGGACCCCGAAGAACCGGCGCGCGTGGCCGACGCGGTGCGAACCCTGGGCCTGCGCTACAGTGTCATCACCTCAGTGACCCGCGATGATCTTGCTGATGGCGGGGCCGCCCACTTTGCCGCCACCATCAGGGCCATCCGGGCTGCCAATCCGCAGACGCTGATCGAGGTGCTGATTCCTGATCTCCAGGGCGATCCCCAGGCCTTGGCCACCGTGCTCGATGCCCGGCCGGATGTGCTCAACCATAACCTGGAAACCGTGGAACGCCTCTATGCGACCGTGCGGCCCGAGGCCGAATACCAGCGCAGCCTGGAGGTGCTCTCGCAGAGCAAAACCATCGCCCCGCATACGGTGACCAAATGCGGCATCATGGTGGGACTGGGAGAAACAACGGACGAACTGCGCCGACTCTTTGCCGACCTGCGCCGGGTGGACTGTGATATCCTCACCATCGGCCAGTATCTGCAGCCCTCCAAGGGCCACCTCGAAGTGGAACGTTTTATTCCGCCCGAGGAATTTTCCGCCCTGGAGACGGAAGCCCTGGCCTTGGGTTTCCGGGCCGTGGCCGCCGGGCCTTTTGTCCGCAGTTCCTACCAGGCCGACCCCCTGTACCGACAGGCATTGGCGGCAAGGGCCAATTCCGGCACCTGATCGTCGCTCAGCTTCACCGGCAGCGAGCACTGTTGACACAAAAAGGAGAATCGTTCATTATAGCGTTTTACACTTTCGCGGCCATGAAGATTAAAAGCGTCCGCATCCCTTGTCACGCCATGGCAGCGTAACCGCCGGTACCTCATGCTGAAAAAAAAGAGTAAAGCTCTCCAACTGGGCCAGTTTATCGCCCTCATCGTCAGCCTGCTGATCGCGGGTCAGATTGGTTTTACCCTCTATCTGGGGGATGCATTTTGTCTGAACGACGGCTGCAAGGTGGTCGAACAACTGACCAGGGTCCCCCCCCTGGTATTCAATGTGGTCGGCTTCTTCTTTTTCCAGTGCATTTTTTGGGGATTGCGCGCCTCGCGCGGTGAACCGCGGCGAGTGCCGCAGGTTGTGAAAATCCTGCTGTGGGCCGCTCTTGCCGTTGAAGGGGTGCTGATCAGTTTTCAATACCAGGTTGCGCATGCCTTTTGTGCCTATTGCCTGGGCATCCTCGGCGTAATCATTCTGCTCAATCTCCTGCTGGGCATGAAACAGGCGATTTCGGGCCTGGTACTCTGCGCCAGTGTATCTCTTGCTTTTGCCAGCCTCGAGTTCAACGAACCTCTCAGCAGCGAATCCGCGTTCAGCCGGGGTGTTTTCGCCAGCCGAACCGGACGGGAGCCCCAGCCCGAACACTTTTTGTTCTATTCCTCGACCTGCCCCCATTGCGAGAAGGTCATTGCCACCTTGAAAACCAACGACTTGCCCACAGTCTCATTCAACCCCATCGACCAGGTTTCAAGCATTGATCTTGCCAATGCCATTCACAGCGACGGCTACTCGTCGGCGGCCAACAAAGCACTGCTGACCGCCTTGGGCATTGATGAGATCCCGGTCTTGATCACCAAAACAAGCGAGGGGTTATCGATTGTTCGCGGTGAGCGCGCTATCCACGCCGTCCTGGACCCCACACCTCCATCCCAGCCCTTGCACCAATCCACCTATACCACCCCTGCACCTGTCTCGCAGGCAACCATCCCCGGCCTGGAGACAGCGGACGGCTGCCAGGTGTCCGCCGATTGCACCGACGGCACCAGCGGGACATCCGGACCGTCGGCCCCGTAAGCCGTCCCTACTGCTTGGCTTCAGCGCCCTGCTGCCAGGGCCTGGTCCAAATCCCACAGCAGATCGTCGCTATCTTCCAAACCCACGCTCAGCCGCACCATATCCGCGGTCACGCCGGACTGCGCCAGTTCCTCATCCCCCAGCTGACTGTGGGTGGTACTTGCCGGGTGAATGGCCAGACTCTTGGCATCGCCGACATTGGCCACATGACTGAACAGTTGCAGGTTGTCGATGAAGCGCTGCCCGGCTTCCCGGCCTCCGTTGATGCCAAAGGTGAGGATGGCCCCGGCCCCTTGCGGCATGTAGCGCTGCGCCTGCGCATAGCTGGGATGATCGGGCAGGCCGGGATAGGATACCCAGGCAACCTTACTATGGTCCTGTAAAAAGCGGGCAACCACCAGGGCATTGTGGACATGGCGCTGCATGCGCAGGCTGAGGGTCTCGATGCCCTGCACGGTCAGCCAGCTGTTAAAAGGAGCGGCGGAAACACCCAGATCCCGCAGCATCTGCACCCGCGCCTTGAGAATAAAGGCCGGCGCACCGAGACTGCTGTAAACCAGACCATGGTAGGAGGGATCCGGCTCATTAAAGTTGGCAAAGCGTTCACCGGTCCAGTCAAACGTGCCGCCATCGACCAACAGCCCACCCAGGGAGGTGCCGTGGCCGTTGAGGAACTTAGTAGTGCTGTGGCTGACGATATGGGCGCCCCATTCGAGGGGCCGGCACAGATAGGGGGTAGCCAGGGTATTGTCGATCACCAGCGGCAACTGGTGCGCGGTGGCAATGGCAGCCACCTCATCAAAAGGAAAAAGCGTCAGGCCGGGATTGCCCAGGGTTTCGCCGTAGATGAGTTTGGTGTTGGGCCGCAGCGCACGGAGAAACGAAACCGGCTCCGCAGGGTCGGCAAAACTGACCTCGATACCCAACCGCGGCAGGGTGTGCTGCAACTGGGTATGCGTGCCGCCGTACAACTGATTGCTGCTGACGATGTGATCACCGGCCTGACAGAGGGTGAAGAAGGCCAGGACCTGGGCGCCATGACCGCTGCTGGCGGCCAGGCCGGCGATTCCGCCTTCGAGATCGGCAACCCGCTGCTCGAGAACATCGGTGGTCGGATTCATGATCCGGGTGTAGATATTGCCGAATTCCTTGAGGGCAAACAGGTCGGCGGCATGCTGGGAACTTGTAAACTGATAGGAGGTGGTCTGATACAGGGGTACGGCCCTGCTGCCGGTGGCGGGATCAACGATCTGCCCGGCATGGAGTTGACGGGTGGCGAAACCGAACCGGCGCTTTTGCTCTGTCATAATGCAGCCCTCCCCGGGATGCTGAAAATCAGGAACAGTGAAACCGACAAGCGGAAATGTGATTGGACCCGAACAACAGGTTACGGCACGACACCATTTCCGCTGCGGCCAACGGCACAAGCAAACAACGATACCTTTTTTTAAGATATACATTATTTCCGTCCGATCCACGATGCTCTTATCCGCCCTCATTCCCATTACGCCCCAACCGAAACAGATGATTGCCACCAGGGCGGCATCACTGACTCCATACCAGTAACCATCTGGCCCCATGAAGAGAAAAAAGACCAGAGAAAGCGACACCCCCCAATGTAGGCCCCGTCCAAGGCGTTATTTTTCGGGAAAGAGCGTATCCGGGGATGAAGAAGGCCATTGCCACTGAGCCGGGCGGCGAGGTTCGGGACCGGATCAAGGGGCAAACTGTTTGAGCGCAGCGAGTTTTTGCCCCGCCGGTTGCGAA
>JBFJXW010000049.1:0-21419 GCA_041622895.1 Desulfobulbus sp.
AAGCGCGACAAAACGAATTGGTCTCCACACAGTCGGATGAACCGATATTACGCCACGCGTATTACCGGCGATTTTGCCGAATATGCCAGCCTGCAGCGGTTTGTTGAGCAAATGGTGCACAAGCATGGCTTTGAGCGTGAATATTTGATGGGGGTGTTTTCGCAAGCCAAGCGTAAAAATTGGACGCTGGATTTTCTCGCCAAGTCGGATCAGACCTTGAAAGCAAAACCGCGAATAGGGGGCTGGGCTCGTTACCGGGCAAAATTTTTGGATGAGCGCCGCATTGTCGCCGGAGTTGATTTTGCCCGCCGTCATCGTGATGCACTCCAACGTGCCACCCGGCAATACGGGGTTCCTGAAGAATACATCCTCGGCATTTTGGCTGTTGAAACCACTTTCGGCAGTTATGTGGGCAGTCACCGCACTCTCGATGCGTTGACCACCCTGAGTTTCGATTATGCTCGACGCGGCGAATATTTCCGTGGCGAACTGGAAAATTTTCTGCTGATGTCGCGGGACGAGGGCATCGATCCGGCCAAACCAGTGGGTTCCTATGCAGGGGCCATGGGCTTGGGGCAATTCATGCCCAGCAGTTTTGTACGCTGGGCCGTTGACTTTAACGGTGATGGCCGGCGCGATTTGTGGAACCCGGAAGATGCCATAGGCAGCGTGGCCAACTACTTTGCCCAACACGGTTGGCAAGCCGGAAAACCTGTAACCACGCCTTTGAACCAGAGAAAAGCGGTCAACCTGGAGCCGGGTCTGGAACCCCGGTATTCGCTCGCCGCTTTGCAGCAGGCTGGTTTGCAGCCTGCAGGCCCCTGCAGCGCCGAGGAACCGCTGCGCTTATTGCTGCTTCGCCACCAGAACTACGATCAATACCTGATAGGTCATTCCAATTTCTACACTATCACCCGTTACAACCACAGCACCTATTACGCCATGGCGGTACACGAACTGGCTCAGGCGATCAAGCGTAGTCTGTAGGCAATGGCCGCCGGTACGGGTGGTCTGCATGTGTAGAAACCTCCTTGCTGCGCGGCCCATTTTCTGGTGCCGTTTCCGGGACCCTTTTCCCGCCTGCCTGCAGCAACGCGTTACAGGTAATCCATCAGATTCAGCGCCGAAACCCTGGCGGTGACTTGCATCGTCGCCTCCAGGGAGAGCTCCATCTTGGCAATTTCCGACAATACCTCGGTCAGATCCGCGTCTTGATCGCGGGACAGGGCGCTCTGCATCAGGAGCAATGAATTTTCATGCATGGTGATCATGTCGTCCATTCGGGCACTGGTGTTGCCCAGCTGGCTTTGCCGGGTGCGGACCTGCTCGGCGGCATCCTCCAGCGGTGTCAGCTGGCTGGAGATCGTGCCGCTGTCGCCGCTTTGCAGGGCTGTTGCCAGATCCTCCAGGGTGGTGAAGAGGTTAACCGGACTCATAAATAATTCTTCCCCGGTGATGTTTTTGGCGACAGTGCTCCCCGGGCTTGTTTCGATCATCTGGTGGTCATTGGTTCCGTAATAGGTTGTGGGTGAGCCGGAGAACGGTTGGGTCTGATCGTTATACCCGGCAAAGAGGTATCTGCCGTCCACCTGGGTATTGGCAAGATCAAGCAGCGATTGCTGCAACTGGTTCACTTCGTCGGCCAGGGTGTTGCGGTCGGCCTGCGACAGGCTGTCGTTTGCCCCGGCCACGGCGATTTCCTTGGCCCGGGTCATCAGTTCCTCGATGGAGTCGATATACGTTTCCGCCATGGAAAGGCTATCCTGCACATGCGTGCAGTTTTCCACATAGCGTTCGCCCTTGAGGATGTCGCTGCGGCCGGTGATGATTGAGCCGACCACCGAAGGCTTGTCCGAGGCCTTGGCAACCTCCAGGCCGGTGGATGTTTTGACGTAGAGTTCGTTGAGCGCTGTGGAATTTTTGTTCAGATTGGATTGTAGCGTTCGATAGACCGAAGCGTCTCTGGTGATAATCACGTTGTACCTCACATATGCAGGAGGGTATCCATCATTTCCTGGACAACCCCTATATAATTGGATGCCGCTTCATAGCCGGCCTGGTACTGGATGAGGAGCAGCATCTCCTCATCGGTGGATACCCCGGCTATGGTATCTCGCTTACTGTTGAGTGCATCGAGCTGATCTGAACTGGCACTTAATTTCTGCTCGTTACTGCTCACCAACAGCCCTGCTTTCGCGGCGATACGCGCATATTCCTCCGTAAAGGTGGAGCCGTCTATGGCACCGGTGTCGCGGAGGGCGGCGATACGCAGGGTCAGGCTGTTGTCTCCGGTCGCGGAGGTCGTGCCGGCAGCGATCAGGTCAGGGTCGTCGAGGGCGACGGTAATGGTGGCGGCAGCGCCCTGCCAGACCGGAGCTGTGGTATCTGTGGGTGCGGTAAGGGTGAACAGGTCGGCAGCGGCATTGCCGTTTTTGTCGATGCCGGTGGTGTGCACACCATTGACCGCAGTTGCGATCTCGTAGGCCAGTCGGTCGATGTCGTCCTGCATGGCCGGGATGGTGACGTCGCGTACAGCAAGCAGTCCTTTGAGCTCTCCGCCGAAATCCTGGTACGCAACAGTAAAAGTGGAATTGCCGCTTGTAAGGTCGAGCTGTGCCCGTCCCTCTGTCTGGGTGATGGCAAAGGTCGAAGCCGCGCTGCCGGTGACCAGCGGCAAGCCGTTACTCAATTGCAGGCAGGTCATGCCGTTTGTATCGGTATAGGTGGTGGCACCGCAGGTTTCGCTCACCTGCTGCACCAACAGGTCGCGCTGATCCCGCAGGGTGTTGGCATCGCCTCCCGCTCTCTCGGTCTGCATGATAGTGGTATTGAGTTCGGCCACCTGCTGCAGTTGATCATTCAGGGTAGGAACCATCGATTCGATAGTGCTGTTGATGCCATCGACCACATCGGTCAGTTGCTGGTCGATCCGGTTGCAGTGGGCAGCCAGGTTCTCGGCTTCCTGAAGAACCTGTTGTCGTTCCGTTGTCCCCGCGGGATTGGTGCTTAACTCTTCCCAGGCGTCGAAAAAGCTGTCGATATCGCTGGACAGGCTGGAATCGCTAATGTCGAGGATTTGTTCGATATCGGCAAGCGGCGTACTGGCGGCATCGTATTCGCCGCAGGCGGCACTCTGGGCGATGAGCTGTCTGGTAACAAAGGAATCGCCGGCCCGATCAATAGTGTCCACGGTGCTGCCGGTGCCGTAGAGCAAACTGCCTTGTTGCAGGGGCGTGGAACTGGTGATGCTGACAGTCTGCCGTGAATACCCTTCAGTATTGACGTTGGCGATATTATTGCCGACCACCTGGACCGCGGTCTGGCTGGTGAACAGGCCGCTGGCCCCGGCATAGAGCGAGGAAATGAGGCTGCTCACGATTATACGCTCCGGTTAAGAAGACGTGGTCCCGCCCCGATGGCCAGCGAGCGTCCATGAGCGGCATAGGTAAGAGCCAGGCGCCGGAAGACGGTATCCTGCAGCTTGCGAATCAGTTTGAGACCGGATTGCAGCAACAGGCGATTGCGTTCATTGTTGCTTTTAATCGTGCCGATCAATCGGGTGCTTTCCGCATCGAGGGGACTCTCGGCCTGCTGCAGCAGCAGGAGTAATCGTTTTTTTTCCTGCTGGATGGCTTCCAGGTGATGCATCTGCAGGCGGGTGATTGCGGCTCGCTCCTTAACCAGAAGATCATTGAGGGTCTGAAGCGTGGTTTTCAGTGGTATTGCGGTATGCATGGCTGTTCACCTCAACGGTTAGCGTATCAGACTGATCAATTCGGTCAGCATATCATTGGCAGTGGTGATGACCTTCGAGTTGGCAGAGTAGGCATTCTGGATGGTGATCAGATCAACGAATTCCGAGGCCAGGTCGACATTGGAAAGTTCCAATGAATTGGTAATCAGCGACCCCAGCGAATCACCAGGGTATCCTATGGTGGGATTTCCTGAATAGGCAGAGGCGGAAAAGAGGCTGCTGCCTGATGCGTCAAGGCCGTCGGGATTGGCGAAGGAGGCCAGCAAAATCTTGGCCACCGAAATGGTCTCACCATTGGAGTAGAGCGCGCTGACCGTGCCGTCGGCGGCAATACCAACATCGGTCAGATTGCCGGAGGAGTATCCGTCCTGGTCCTGGGAAAAAACCGTGGAGGCGCTGTTGAATTGCGTGGTATCGAAGGTATAGGTCAACGGTTGGGCAGCGGAACCGTTGTTCCAGGTAATGGCACCGACGGACGCCGTATCTCCGAGCAGAAGATTGCCGTATGCGTCAAAGGTAAGGGTGCCGGTTCCGATTACTGTCAGGTCGTCAGCACCGCCGGCGCTCAGTTCGGTACTGTCCGCCGCCAGGTTCCAATCCCATGATTGCGCGCCGGTTTTGGTGAAATAGCAGGATACCAGATGGGAGGTGCCCAGCGAATCATAAATGGTTGTGGTGGTGGAATAGTTCGAAGTGTCCTGCGGTGTTGCAATGGCAAAGGCACCCATAAGGTCGGAATCGGAATCGAGATTGGTCTGCAGGCTGACGTTTTCCGTTTGCTGGGCTCCTATCTGCGAGACCAGATCCACCTGGATATCGCTGAGATTGCCGCTCTCCAGAATACCTGAGGCATTGTAGGTCGACCCCTGGACCCGATAACCGTCTGCGGTAACCAGGTAACCGTTGTCGTCAAAACTGAAATTGCCGTTGCGGGTATACAGGTTCGTACCGCTCAAAGGGGCGTTGACAATGAAAAATCCACTTCCCTGAATGGCAATATCGGTGGCGTTTGTCGTTGATTCAAACCCCCCTTGACTGTAGCTGGTCTGAACCGTTTGTACCTGGGATCCCCTGCCTACTTGGGAGTTACCGCTGGAGCTGGCAATGTTGGCCGAGAGCAGATCGGAAAAAACGGTCGAGCTGCTTTTGAAAGCGGTTGTGTTGCTGTTGGCGATATTGTTGCCGGTGACGGTCATGGCCTGTGAATTGCTCTGCAGTCCACTGATGGCCGAGTAGAGCGCGCTGGAAAGCCCCATTGTTCCTCCTTGCATCCTGGCAGCAGAAAGACCGCTTCCCCCTATAACAGTGGGATATCGGCAGCCGTGCCTCGATAGCCTTTCCTGCAGTAGGTTCGACTGCAGGCGATTGCGCGTCCATGCAAACAGAGATCTCCTTCCTGGAAATCTCACATCGTAAAAGAGCGATCGGACAGGTCCAGGAAAGCCGCGATTACATGTGTGGCTCAAGACTCCTGCAGTCCTTGCTATTGCTTTGCTCAGTATGCATATCGACCTGTAAATATCCCGCTATTTAGTGTAGTTACGTCATGTGCAGCGCAGTTGTGTCATGTTCTTCCTTGTTCTGTCACTCATGGGTTGCCGGTTGTATCTTTTGTAACGCCATGTTTCAGGCCCGGGGCTATGGTCAAAAAAAAGGCGGCAATCCCTGAAACCAAGGATTGCCGCCTGAAGGGGACACGCAACGATACGAAGAGGTAAGGAGTGTTGTCTTTCGTTACGTTTTCGGTGTGCGGTCGTTCATATTGTCACGATTGAGAAAAGGTACCCTTTACTGCTCAGCGGCAAAGAGATACCCATTGCCCCGCACCGTTTTTATCATTTGTGCCAGGCGGGGGGCGTATGCCATTTTGGAGCGGATTCGGGCAATATACATATCGATGGATCGGTCGTAGCCATTGTATTCGACCCCTAGGACCGCTTTGTAGAGAAGGTCTCGGCTCAAGGTGGTGCAGGCGTTTTTGGCCATGTACCAGAGCAGATCGAATTCACGGGAGGTCAAATCGATTTCACGTCCCTCATAAATGACACGGCGTAACCCTCCGTTGATTTCCAAGCCGTTAAACAGAAGGCTGGCCGGGGCAATCCTGCTGCTGTTGCGACGGAGGAGGGCACGGATGTGCGCCATGATCAGGAGATTGTTTGCCGGCTTGACCAATAAGTCGTCCACCCCGTGTTCATACAGCAGTACCTGCAGCATTTCGTCGATATTTTCGATGAGCAGCATCAACAGGCCGGTGTAAACCGCGCGGATACGCGGATAGACCGAGAGTTCTTCCAGAGAAATCTGGGAAGAATCGATGAGCAGCAGATCCATAGCAGGCAGCGATTTCATATCCAGCTGGTTGTTCGTTTTTGGCTGCAGGCGGACCTCGAACCGTTCCTGAACCAGCGCGTTAACCAGCGGCCTGGCGTTATTTTCGTTATCAGTGAGTACTACGATCGATTGGCAGGAATCTTGAGGGGCTGACATATTTCACATCTTTGTTTTTTTTTACTGAAAGCAGGTATGGATGACGAACGGGAGCCCTTTGGTGTCGTGGTTCCAAGCTCCCTCTTCTTTATCGGTCATTTCTTCGTCATTGTCTGTTAACAGACCGTCAATCTTTTGAAAAGTTATGTAAAGTTGAGTAACAGCAGCAGCAAAAGCAACAGCAGGCATCTGCTCAGGGTTCGTTGTCTGTGCCCGGCATGCTTTCTGCCGTTGAAAAAGCAGGATTCAGCACCCTTCTGCGAAGGTGTGACAGGTTTCAGATGGCACGTGCAGGCTGTCCATCAGCAAAACAGGTGCGGAAAAATCAGGTATATTCAGGAGGGCAGGGGGAAGTGGCGTGTTTCTTACTGCGTTAATGTGCGCAACGGTCGCGGGCGCGCACCTGATCGGCTCCCAAGTGACCTGGGTGGCAATCAGGTCGTCCTTCAACTTGAGGTATTGTAACTTTCAAAAAAACTGGTCAGGTAGTCTCCTTGTGAATTCAGGCTGCTCATCAGGGTTTCCATGGCTGAAAATTGGGCTTCCAATACCTCCTGCCTTTTTTCGAGCCGGGTTTCCATAGCGGAAATACTATCTTCCAGTCGAGATATTTGGTTTTCGAGCGTGGTGTTTTTGGTTACCATGAAACCGGTGGAGGCGTTGAGCTGGTCGCTCATGTAATCGTCCAGGCGATTCATGATGCCTTCGCTGTCGCCATCGCCCAACAACGTAACCTTGACCCCGTCAGGATCTGCCGCATAGGCCGTGGCAAAAGTGTCGCTGTCAAAAGAGAGTTCGCCGGTTTGCCAATCCGATGCAATACCAAGCGACACGAGTCCGCTGTTTGTCAGATAATTTTTCAAACTGCGTTGCACTGATTTGAGTGAACTGCCCAGTGTGGAATCAGAAGCGTAGATGGTGTCGACATAGGTGTTGATGGTGTTGAAAGCGGCAACCATCTCTTCCATCTGGGTGGCGATAATACTTTCTGCATCGGATTGAATGGAGACCTTGTCCGCACCTGAATCGCTGACGTCCAGCAGCGTGAGGGTGGCGCCTTTGATCGCATTGGTCACGGAATTGCTTGAACTGTAGTAATCTATTCCATCAACGATGACATGGGCCTTGGTTCCTTGCACGGAGTGACCGTTGGTGAGCGTATCCAGGGTGAGGTCTCCTGTGCCCAGTATCTCAATTTGCTTTCCCGCAGCATCGGCGGTTACCATCAAGCGATATCCGTTGCCCAGGCCGTCGTCGATCAGGGAAGCGGTTATACCGTAATCCCCCGTATTGATCAGATCCACGAGTTCGTTCAATGTACAGCCGTCGTAATTGAGGGTTTCGTCGCCGATCTGGAGCTCGCCGGTCAGGGTGGTTGTATCCTTGTCGGCAATTCCGTTGGAGCTCACGTCCTTTTGCTGCTGGGCAAGACTGACAACTTCGACCGAATAGGTGCCCTCGTTTGCCAGGCTATTGGTACTGATCGAAAAATACTCCGCGCCGTTATTGGTAGCCTGGAAGGAATTCAGGTCATTGGTACTGTTGAGTCCGATGACCGCAGCATAAAAACTGTCCAGTAAGGTGTTGAACTCCGTATAGGTATCAATCTTGGTTTGCAGATATTCCTTTTGGTCCTCCAGCAGGGTTTTAGGCGCAGCTTCGACCTCGATAATGGATTCTATAATAGACGTAGTATCGATTCCGCTTGCCAAACCTGAGAATGTAACTGACATGATACGCACCTCCCTGGAGCATGCTGTTCTGTTGCTGTTCCTCGAGTCGGAATAAAAAAGGTTCTTGTATCTTTCAATCGTCCTTGTTGGCTGGGTATTTTATAGGAAGAGTGTCACCAGGGAAGGTGTTTTGACGGTAGAAGGTAACTGAATGTTGCATGAGTAACAGGAGGTAACGGAATCTTTGCCGCACCTGCGCTGCGCATTGCCTGGCGGGAGGACGTGATGCGGTGCGGCCGGGCAGGTGGTTTTTCCGTACATCCGTTAAGAGGCGTGTGCGGGTGACTGTTTGGACAAGAGGGGAGACATGTGCGGGGAAGAAGGGCGCATGGAAAAGACGCGGTGGATTTATTCGAGACGGCTCCATCGATATAACGCACCCGCCAGCCGTGGTATCGTAAGCGCTTTACACTTCTTTACTGTCAGAACTACGAGGTTGTTGTACATACGCCTATTACTCTTTTTTACGCAGTTACCATCTCATGAAGATCCTTATTATTGACGACGACACCGAAATGTGTGCCCTGTTGACCGAATATCTCGAACAGGAGTCCTTTGAAATAACAACCAGCTTCGAAGCGCACCAAGGCTTGGCCGCTGCCCTTTCCGGTGAATATGACTTTGTGGTTCTGGATGTCATGCTCCCCGGTTTCAGTGGCTTTGACCTGTTGCGGCAGGTCCGGCGGACCTCCTCGGTACCCATTCTTATGTTGACCGCTCGCGGCGATGAAATCGACCGCATTGTTGGTCTGGAGATGGGCGCGGACGACTATCTGCCCAAACCCTTCAATCCCCGCGAACTCCTTGCCCGCATCAGGGCTATTCAGCGCCGTGGTGAAACCGTACTGAACGCCGCTCAGGGCAGTCCGTCCAGGATAGTGGTTGATGATATCGTTCTTGATCTAGGGACACGAACCGTGCTGCAGGACAGTGCAGAGGTTGCTTTAACTGCGGTTGAGTTTTCTCTGTTGCACGCCTTGATTAAAAATATCGGGCAGGTGGTCCACCGGGATGATTTGTCCGACGAGGTGCTCGGCCGTAAACTGGAGATGTTTGATCGAAGTATAGATGTCCATATCAGCAACCTGCGCAAAAAACTTGGGCACAGTGTCAACGGAACCGAACGGATCAAGACCATACGAAGTGTCGGCTACATGTACGCCACCCGAATCAACTGAAACCGGAGGCCGGATTCTCTTGTTTATGCGCGGTATTTTTTTCAAACTCTTCCTCAGCTTTTCCCTGATTATTCTTCTCGCAGGATTCGTCACGGCCCTGGTCATGTTCTCCCTGACCCGCCATTCGTTCGAATCCTTTCAGGAGACCATGCATCAGCAGTTGCAAAGCAATATCGCCCGGTCCATGGTACTTGTGGGGCAATCCGCTTATGTGATGTACAAATACCGAAGCGCCGGGGATTTTGAGGCGTATATCAGGGAAATTGAAAAATCCATGCGGATACGATTGTATCTCGGTATTGACAACACCATTCTTCCACAGAATGGTTCGGCACAATCGATCATTGACACCCTGCCCGCTGCTGCGTTCCAGAGCGAAACCCCGTATATCCAAGATAAGGGGCAAGAGTTGATCGTTGTTCAGCGTCTTGCTGCACCGGACGGCAAACCGTATGTCGTTATAGGGTTGCACCAGCGGCCCGTACCGCCGTTTCCAGGTGTCGGGCCTCGGTTTATTGATAAACCCGGTCCTGGCGGTCCACCCCCGGAAGAACGTCCTCCTCATTTTGGGGGACATGATCCAGAGAGCTTGCCGCCTCGACAGTGGCTCTGGTTTGAACTCGTTAAAAACGACAAAAAAATGCACACCTTCGTGCTGTTGCTGATCTCCGTCATTGTGTGTTTCAAGCTGGCCAGGTCGCTGAGTGCACCCTTGGATCGTCTTCGAAGGACCAGTCGCGAAATCGCCGCGGGGAACCTGTCGGCCAGAGTCGGAACCAGCCTGGGCAAACCGGGAAACGAGATCGGCGATCTTGGACGGGATTTTGACCACATGGCTGAGCGAATGGAGGGGCTGATCAAGTCGCAGAAACGACTGCTGCTTGATATCTCCCATGAGTTACGTTCGCCGCTGACCCGGCTCAATCTTGCCCTGGAGCTGGCACGAAAGCATTTCAAAACGGAAAATGATGTCAATCTTGAAAGGATTGCCAAAGAATCAGAAAGATTGAACGAGTTGATCGGTCAACTGCTGACCCTGACGCGTATTGAAAGTCAGGAAAGCATTCAGGAAGCCGTACCCGTCCGCCTTGATGACCTGTTGCGAGAAATCAGCGAGGATATCGATTTTGAGACAAGGAATGTGGACAAAGGCGTGCACATTCTGAACGTGGATCGTTTGTCGGTGGCAGGATCCCATGAATTGCTGCGGCAAGCCGTGGAAAATGTAATTCGCAATGCAACCTACTACACCCGTACGGGCACCCGGGTAGAAATATCTCTGCATGCCATGGTGTCGGATGAGACCGGGATACCCACTGCCGTTATTCGTGTTCGGGATTTTGGTCCCGGCGTACCAGAAGAAAAATTATCGCATATTGTGGAACCTTTTTTCCGGGTTGCAGAGGCCAGAAGTCGTGATAAAGGCGGCACTGGAATCGGTCTGGCCATTGCGAATCAGGCAGTGCAACTGCACGGTGGTTCCCTGCTGTTTACAAATGCCGCAGACAAGGATGGCCTGATTGTCGAGATCCATCTGCCCCTCCTGAAAACAGCGCATTGATCCATCGGCTCCACCGCAATGATCAGTACACTGCCCCTCTATGCTCGTTGCTATCCTTCGATGGCACCTGCTCTTATTTACCGGAATTGCGCGGCCCATGGTTTTTCAGAGCAAATGCTGTGCGAGGGAATTGATGGCCGATTGGGATCGCTCTGTTGCGCGCTGATTTTTTTTTATATGAAAAAATCAACGTATTATGCTACATCTGCTCAGTAAATTTGCAGATCTTTCTCCTCTGGATTGATGCCTTTGACCCCCAAGAAACAGTTTCAGGGAAAGAGTATCGAGCGTGCTGACAGACCGGCCCAAAACGCAGCTGGGTGCACTGTACCGGGCCAGAAACAATATTATACCCCCTCCACCGGATTACATGCGTTCACCTTTCGTCTCCTCTACATCGATCAGGGATCTGTTCGCCTTCGGTCTCACCGTTGCCGGCCTTTTCTGGTTGATTCAACGAGGCAGCGAACAGCTTGGCTACAACTGGCACTGGCGGCAGATCCCCCGGTATTTTTTTACTCTGGCCGATGGCCACTTTGTTGCCGGTCCGCTGTTGAAAGGGCTGGTGGTGACACTGGAAATCACGGCCATGAGCCTGGTGCTCGCCGGAGTCATCGGGTTGGTGACCGCGCTCTTGCGCCTCTCCTCCTCGATGGTTGGCAGGTGGATGGCCAGGGTGTATCTGGAATTGATCCGCAACACGCCTCTTCTGGTGCAGATTTTTTTCCTCTATTTTGTCATGGCTCCGATTTTTGATATCGGTAGAACCGCCACCGCGGTACTCGCTCTCAGCCTATTCGAGGGCGCCTATGCCTCGGAGATTTTTCGCGCCGGTATCGAATCCATCGGCCGGGGGCAGTGGGAAGCCAGCCATAGTCTGGGGTTAAGCCGCTATCATACCTATCGCCGGATTATCCTGCCGCAGGCGGTACGCCGTATTCTGCCGCCGTTGACCAGCCAGGCGGTGTCCCTGATCAAGGATTCCGCTCTGGTCAGCACCATTGCGGTGTACGATTTGACCATGGAGGGTCGGACGATTATCGCCGAAACCTTTCTTACCTTTGAAATTTGGTTCCTGGTGGCCGCCATCTATCTGGCACTTACCCTGACCCTGTCGGCCCTGGCCAGCGGCCTGGAACGACGATTTCCGCGGATTGCTTGAATGGAGCGCGAAACCAGCACGCACAGCATCGGGGACGAGGTGATCATCATTGCCGATCATCTGGTTAAAACCTTTCCCGGGCCGATCAAAGCCCTGGACGATTTTTCGGTCCGGGTCAAGCGGGGTGAAGTCATGGTACTGATCGGTCCTTCCGGATCGGGAAAATCAACCTTCCTTCGCTGTCTCAACGGCCTGGAGGCCATCGATTCCGGTGCTATCGTCATCGATGGCATCCCGCTGGACGACAACGAGAACAACCGGCTGGCTATCCGTCGCGAGGTCGGCATGGTGTTTCAGTCGTTCAACCTTTTCCCCCATCTCTCGGTTCTGGAGAATATCAATCTGGCCCAGTGCCTGGTGCGTAAGAAGAGCAAGGAAAAGGCAACGGAAACCACCAAAGCGTTGTTGAACAAGGTTGGGGTGGGCGAGAAGATGCACAGTTACCCGGACGATCTCTCCGGCGGTCAGCAACAGCGAGTCGCTATTGCCCGAGCCCTGGCCCTTCGACCCAAGGTGATGCTCTTCGATGAAGCAACCAGTGCCCTGGACCCGGAAATGATCGGTGAGGTACTGGATGTGATGCGGACCCTGGCCGAGGAAGGGATGACCATGGTGGTGGTTTCCCATGAAATGGGGTTTGCGCGGGAAGTAAGCGATCGGGTGGTTTTTATGGATGCCGGGCGGATCGTGGAGGAGGGGGCGACAGAAGACTTTTTTCTCCAGCCTGTTCAGGAGCGGACCCGGGAATTTCTACGTCAGATCCTTTGATGTGTGCGGGTATTCTACATAGATTGTACGCCATGCCAGTCAACGAGAACCCATTGAAAACAAGGAGGTTGCAATGAAACGAAGAAGTACGGTTTTACTTGTCGGTCTTGCTGTATTGCTGTTGTCCCTGGCGCAATCGGCGGTTGCCGGTGAGATTCAAAAGAAGCTCATAGCCGAAAGCACCATCGAGCAGATCAACAAACGCGGTACGCTCCGGGTGGGCATGGATGTTTTTGTGCCCTACGCCATGAAGGACAAGAAGGGTGAATTGATCGGCCTGGAAATCGATGTCGCCAAGCAACTGGCCAAGGATATGGGCGTCAAGATAGAGTTTGTACCCACCAAATGGTCCGGGATTATTCCTTCACTGATTGCCGGCAAGTTCGATGTGATCATCGGCGGCATGACCCTTACCCCGGAACGGAATATGAAAATCAATTTTACCACCCCCTATTATTATACCGGCCAGGGCCTGCTGGCGAACAAAAAGATGACCGAGGGAATGGGCATCGACGATTTCAATAAACCCGAAATCACGCTGGCCGCCCGTCTGGGCTCCACTGCTGCCGTAGCCGCCAAAGCACGTTTTCCCAAGGCCACCCTGCGCCTGTTTGACGATGAACCTGCTGCTGTTCAGGAAGTACGAAACGGCAGGGTACACGCCATGGTTGCCGGACAGCCCCTGCCGTCCCACAGTGCGGCCACCGCCCCGGAACTGCTTGTTGCCTATCCCGAACAGCTGATGAAGGAGCCGATCTGCTTCGGTATTCGCAAGGGTGATGTCGATACCCTCAATTTTTTCAATAACTGGATCGAGGTCGTAAAAAGCAAGGGGTGGGTTGAAGAGCGGTACAGCTACTGGTTCGGCTCGACCGAGTGGCAATCATTGGTGCAGTAATTCCGAATCTTTTTTTGCCATCAGCTCTTCGTGCACTCTACCCGTCGTCCCTTCAATTCGCTTGATGCGATCCTGTTGACCCTGCTGCTCGCTGCGGCAGGGTTCATTGTGTACCGGATCACCGTTCGTCTCAATTACACCTGGAACTGGTCGGTCATGCCCCAGTTTCTCTTTCGCTACGACCAGGAAGAAGGGCGGTGGGTAGCCAATTATTTGATCCATGGACTGCTCACCACCCTGCGCCTGAGTCTGTGGAGCAGCATCCTGGCCCTGGTGCTGGGGCTGTTCATGGCCCTGGCCCGAACGGGAAAAATCCTGTACTGGCGTTTGGTGGCACGCAGCTATATTGAGCTGATGCGCAATCTGCCGCCGTTGGTCATCATATTTCTCTTTTATTTTTTTCTGGCCGATCAGCTGATTCCGCTGCTGCAAATCGATACCCTGGTCCTCTCGCTCTCACCTTTCTGGCAGCGGGTGGTAACCACCTTGTTCGCCCCTCCATCCGAACTCTCGCCCTTTTTGTCGGCCCTGGTGACCCTGGCCGTTTTTGAAAGCGCCTATGTGGCCGAGATTCTCCGTTCCGGCATCGAATCCATTGGTCGTCCGCAGTGGGATGCGGCCCATGCCCTGGGGTTGACCCGTGGCCAGAGCCTGCGTCATGTCATTCTGCCCCAGGCGGTTCGTCGGGTGTTGCCGCCCCTGGCCGGCCAGTTGATCTCGTTGATCAAGGATTCGGCCATTGTTTCGGTAATTTCCATCCAGGAACTGACCTATCAGGGTACGCAGCTGATGGCCTCCACCTACATGACCATTGAGGTCTGGTTGACCGTCGCCGCCATGTATTTTCTCCTGACCTTTCCCTGTTCCCTCGCCGTGGACCGGATGGATCGGCTGCTCAACAGAAGGCGGTAAGCAAAATACGCTGGGCGGAGTTGCGGTGGGCACCGGAACGCGTTACCTTAATGGACATACTGTTGTAATCGAGATGGCCGTTTTCCCTATGAATTTTTCACGATAGCTTATGAATGCAAAAAGGATTTTTTTTCGGCTTGTCTGTTGGCTGATGCTTCTTTCTACCCTGGTCATGCCCACCCAGTCCTGGGCCTTAAGCATCGGCGAGGAACGTAAGATCGGCGAGCAGCTGCTGTATTCGGTACGCCAGGAGCTGGCTGTACTCGATGATCCGGATATCAGCCAGTATATCACCACGCTGGGGCGAAAGGTGCTGGCCATTGTCGGCCCGCAGTATTTCGATTACCGTTTTTTTGTCGTCAAGAGCGATCAGTTCAACGCCTTTGCCGCTCCCGGCGGCCTTGTCTTTTTTTATTCCGGTCTCATCGAAACCATGCAGTCCGAAGATGAGCTGGTCAGTGTTCTTGCCCATGAGATCGGCCATGTGGTCAGCCGTCACATTGCCCAGCGACTGGATAAAGGAACCAAAGTCAGTGCCGCCTCTCTGGTTCTTGGCTTGGCCGGCCTGGCTCTGGGCGTACCCGGGCTGTCAACAGGACTGTTGGTCGGTTCCATGGCTGCCGGTCAGGCGATCAATCTGCAGTACAGTCGTGAAGATGAGGAACAGGCCGACCGACTTTCCTTTGGCTGGATGCAGCAGATGAAGCGCAATCCTGCCGCCATGGAAGACATGCTCAAGGTCATGCGGCGTATTACCCGTTACCGCATTGGCAGCGATACGCCCCAATACCTGCTGACCCATCCCAATCCGGAGGCCCGACAGGGGTATGTCGAGTCGCTGCTGGAACAGGATCCCAAACAGAAGGTCAAGGGATTTTACGGCACAACGGATAATTTCGATTTTCTGCGCTTTAAATACCGGGTGATGATGCAGACGGTTGATCACGACAAGCTGCGGATCAACTGCGCTACACTCCTGTCGTCGCCCACGGCAGAGAAAGAGCAGCAGGCCATGGCCCACTACGGAATGGCGCTGCTGGCCGCCGATGAACATAATTTGGATCAGGCTCTGCAGCACCTCGATGCAGTGCACAAACAGTATCCCGATAAAGATATTTTAACCATCGACCGGGCCGTCATCTTAACGGAAAATGGCCGTCTTCAGGAAGCGCGGCTGTTGCTCGAAAAAGGGGTCAAACGTGATCCCAACGATATGTACGGTGTCTATCAGTTGGCGAAGACCGAGTTGATGCAAGGGCATGATAGCCGGGCGGAACAGTTGCTGCACCGGGTAGCGGCGGTCATGCCTGAATACCCGCAACTCTATTTTGATATGGGAAGGATCGAGGCCAACCGGAAGAGGGACGGCAGCAGTATGTTTTATCTGGCTAAATACAATCTCTATCTAGGACGGTTGAAAATAGCCAAACAGTATTTTATCCGGACATCCAAGGATAAGAGTGTGCCCGAACAACAACGTGTCGAGGCTCGCACTATGCTCGACAAACTTGAGGATCTGGAAAAGGGAATATGACAGGCCATGCTGAAACGATTTTCCATTTCACTGGATGAAGAGCTGCTGACCCAGTTTGACGACTACATCAGGCCCAGAGGCTATTCCAATCGGTCCGAAGCGGTTCGCGATCTGATCAGAAAGGTATTGATACATGAAGAGTGGGAGCTGGACAGCGAGGTGGTAGGCGTCGTCACCCTGGTGTTCAATCATCATCAGCCGCAGCTTCAGGAAAAGATCACCGAACTGCAGCATGCCTACTACCATCAGATTACCTCGACAACCCATGTGCACATGGATCATCATAACTGCCTTGAGGTTACAATTGTCAAAGGCAGGGCTTCGCAGGTACGGGAACTGGCGGAAAACCTGATGGCTCTGCGCGGCGTCAAGGATGGGAATCTGACCATGTCGAGCACCGGCGGGCAGTTGCATTGATCAGGCCGTAGCCGTTTTGTACAGGATCACATTTGTTTATGTTTTCGCCAGTTCGGGTGGGTGATGCTGAATTTTTTTATTTTGTAATTCAGGGCCCGGGGGCTGATGCCCAGGCAGCGGGCCGCGTTTTTTTGCACCCAGAGATTTTCGCGCAGTGCTTTGAGGATCAGTTCCCGTTCATGGGTTTCCAGAGGTTCGGTTACCTGGATCAATGGCGCCATGGTCCGGCCAAGTTCCGGAATTTGAAACGAGTCAAGGTCTATGCTGTTGCCGTCTTCGAGGATTACGGCCCGCTCGATAGTGTTGGCCAGTTGCCGGATATTGCCCGGCCACTCGTAGCCTTGAATCAAGGTTAATACTGCTGAGGTGAACCCCTTGATGTTCTTTTTTTTCGCGGAAGCTGCTGCCTTGTCCAGCAGTTCCTTCGCCAGGGGGGCGAGGCAACGGGGCCGGTCTTTCAGCTGCGGCAGGTGGACCGGCAGAACATTGATCCGGTAATAGAGGTCTTCCCGGAATTTTCCGGCAACAATCTGCTCGGCCAGATCCTTATTGGTGGCGGCAATGAGCCGCACATCGACCTTGATGGTTTTGTTGCCGCCCACCCGTTCAAAGGATTTATCTTCCAGCACCCGCAGCAGTTTTGACTGGAGTTCCATGGAGATCTCGCCGATTTCATCAAGGAAAATCGTGCCGCCGTTGGCCTGCTCGAACCGGCCGATACGCAGTTTGTCCGCACCGGTGAAGGAACCTTTTTCATGGCCGAACAGTTCGCTTTCCAGGAGTGCTTCCGGGATGTTGGCGCAGTTGATTTTTATATAAGGGTGATTGCGTCGGGGAGAGTTGAAGTGGATGGTGCCGGAAAGGAAACTTTTGCCTGTCCCGGTATTGCCGGTGATCAGGATGGTGGCATCGGTGGCGGCAAATTTTTTAAGCCTTTTGATGATCGCCTTGAAATTATCGCTCTCTGCGATAATCCGGTTAAAGCTGTACACAATATTCTGCGTTCCGCGCAGATAGGTGAGCTCATTCTCCTGTTGCCGCTTTTGCAGCGCCTGTCGCACGGTTCTCTTTATTGTCGACGGCGAACAAGGGGTCGTCAGGACTTCGTATCCCCCTGCCTCGATCACATCGTCGATCTTGTCGCTGTCTTCTATGTTGATCGTGACAATAATCGGGGTGACGGGTGTGTAGTCGGTGATTTCTTCCAGCAGTTCGATCTTGTTCCCGCTATCCGGGTGAACGTTCAGGAAGATGATATCGTACTGTTTTTTGGTCATCTCCTGCTGGAAGGCCTTTGGGTCGTCCCGAAAGGTAATGGTAGCGGTGGCTGCCAGGGCTTTTTCGAAATTAGCTCTATTTTCCTGGGGACATTGGTAGGCGAGTACAGCTATTTTTTTTTCCTTCATACAATGGGATCCCGGTTATAAGTTTCGAATCCGTATTTTTAATATCTTTTTTGTAATTATATACCCTGTGCCGTGAAAAGCAAACGACAGTTTTAACGTTTTTTTTTGAATGTTATATTAAGAGGATGGCAATGAATGAGGAGCCGACAGCCGAGGATATCCATATGATGGAGCGGGCGCTTCACCTGGCCCGCCAGGCAGGCGCCGAAGGTGAAGTGCCGGTGGGAGCTGTTGTGGTCGCAGCCGATGGTACGATCCTGGCCGAGGCGGGGAACAACTGCATTGGCCAAGCCGACCCCTCTGGACATGCAGAGATGGCAGCCATGCGTCTTGCCGCTCGCGTAGTCAATAATTACCGGTTGCCCGGTGTGAGTGTCTATGTGACCCTGGAACCCTGTCCAATGTGCGCCTCCATGCTGGTGCATGCACGTATTGGCCGGCTCGTTTTCGGTGCCACGGACCCCAAGGGCGGTGCCATTGTCTCAAAGTATCGCATCGGCACAGATGGGCAGCTCAACCACTGCTTTGCCGTGACCGGCGGTGTGCTGGCGGATGAGTGCAGCAGGCTGCTGCGGGATTTTTTTCGCAACAGGCGTTAAATTTTTATTGAAAAAAAGCGGCACTCAGTTTAGATAATGTCCTTCACGTCGGAAGCAATCGTCTCCGGCGTTGCTGAACCCATCACGGAGAGGTGACCGAGTGGTTTAAGGTGCACGCCTGGAACGCGTGTGTACGAGAGTACCGTGAGTTCGAATCTCACCTTCTCCGCCATATAAAAAAGCCCCATGCAATTGAAACAATTGCATGGGGCTTTTCTTGTCTTATGACCTTGAATAGAGGAGCCTGCCCAATGTATAGCGCTGGTGGTGCGCTGCGCGCGAGGCACGGGCAGCACTCGCGGCGGAAGGGGGTGCGCGAGGATGCGGAACATGCAGTGGACAGTGTATAATACCATGCCGAAAGAGCGCTTGCTGTTTGTTGATCTGCTGCGCGGCCTTGCTTTGATGGTCATGATCGAGGTGCATGTCGTCAATGGGCTGATGCATCCCGGGTACCGTGAATCCCCCTGGTTTGCTCCCTTTGATTTCGTCAACGGTTTGGTAGCGCCTGGCTTTCTTTTTCTCGCAGGCTTTGCCTTTCATGCGACCACTCAACGAAATCCGGCCGCTTTGCGGAGCTGGAGTCCAGCGCTTCGGAAAACGCTTGCGCGGATTGGCCTGATCTGGCTGCTCGGCTACCTGCTCCATATCCCCTCTTTTTCCCTGCGATCCTGGCGCCAGGATGCCACGCCGGACCAGTGGCAGCAGTTTTTCAGCATCGATATCCTCCAGTGTATTGCCTGCGGCCTGCTGCTGCTCTTTCTCCTGCGCCTGGTTTTTACACGCGATCGGGTTTTTCTCGGGGCCGCAACGTTGTTGGGTTGTGCGGCAGTCTTGCCGGCCTCTCGAATCTACCAGATGGATCCGCTCTCGGTTCTGCCGCTGTGGTTTGCGTCCTATCTCGTCCCGGTTGGTTCCACGCTTTTCCCCCTGCTGCCCTGGTTTGGTTTCATGGCCGCTGGTGTGCTTGTTTCCCGGTCTTTTCACCAGGCAGCGGTGCAGGGACGGGAAGATCGATTCCTGCGCCATTTGGCAGGCATCGGGTTGGTGCTGGTGCTGGGTTGCCTGCCTCTGCTGTCCTTGCTCAACCATCAGCCAGGGGTGCTTTTTGATGAGCGCCCCCATGTTCTTTTTTTCCTGGCACGGCTCGGCTGTGTGCTCATTCTCCTTGGGGGGTGTTATTGGCTCTGCCGTGGCCGGGAACAATTGACGTCGTCCGTCGTCTGTGCTGGTCAGGAGACCCTGATGGTCTATTGCATCCATCTGCAGGTGCTGTATCGACCGATGTGGCAGGGGCAATCACTGGTGGGGCTGGTAGCGCAGCGCTTCAGTGTGACAGCATCACTGCTGAGTGCGATTGTCCTGATTGGAGTGATGCTGGTTATGGCCAAACTGTGGCAAACCTGGAAAAAGCAATATGACCAGGTCTATCGAAAGGGTATGGTCCTGACGTTTGTCGGCGGACTAGTCGTTTTTCTCCTTGGCTGAGGATTGAACCCGTATGGACGGGCTCTTGTCGTTCCTTGGTTTTTTCCCGGGTCTGCTCCAGGTCATCGCCCAGGGCTTTGCACAGGGTGCGCTATGCTTGTCCTGCCGATTCAACTGGTTCCGGGCCAGGCTGATCTCTACCTGTCGTCGGCTTTCCTGGGCGTCCAGCCAAGATTTAAGCAGACAGCATCCGGCCCGGCAGCGATTTCGGTATACGGTCTCGGCTTGGCGGGCAGCATCCAGTGTGCGTTCCGGTTTTTCCCTTGGAGCCAGATACTGCTGCCGCGCTGAAAGGCTGTTTTCCGCTTCAGCCATGGCACTGTACAGTGTCTGACGGTACGTAACGACCGTCTGCTGGTATTCGGACGCAGAAATTTTGAGTGTGCGATGCATGCCACGCTACTGCACAAAGGGCAGGGCCAGGGCGTTGCGAGCCTCCCCCCTGCTGCTGTACCACCGTGGTGTGGCTGGCTTCCTGGCTGGTCAGATCGCGTTCAGCCTCCAGGGTTTCCTTGTTACTGTTTGCATGCTCACGCTATCAATAAGATCATGACAAGGATTCCTCTGTCTTTTTACACAGGAGGGGTTCATGTTTCAGTGCCTGCGCCAAGGGCACAGGGCAAGTAACCAAGACAATATCGCCCAATGGCAGGACAGCCCAGGCGCATGTCTTTTTTTTGGGGCACAAATTGTACCAAGGATCATGCTGCTCAAAAGAGCAGTGTCAGAACATCCATAGCTCGACTGTCATTGTCTTTTGCAATTTCCTGAATGGTTTGGTCCATGCTGATCGGATTGACCCCATGGGTTCGAAGTATTGTTACCGTTTCATCTGCAGTATGATGAGTCAACAGGGTTATGGTCGACAAGGGGGCCTGTATCAGTGCGTCTGCCAGTCGATTTGAGGAGTGTTTTTCGACCGGTGTGCCGCCCGGAAAAAGGATTGCGATACAGATAAGCAGCAAAAAGAAACCAAGGATTCTTTTACCTGCGGGGTAGGAAAGCGGGTGAAGGGAGGAGCCCCAATTAACATACAGGTGGAACAGGGTGCTGATAACCAGGAGCCAGCTTAACCATTCATGGGCAGGCTTAGCCAGGCTGATACTGACCTTGAAAAAGAGCAGTATTCCCGTCAATGCTGTCAGGAGAAAGGTGCCGATGGTGAAGGGAGTGGCCCATTGGCGAATCTGATTTTTGTACCGCTGCTCTCTTCGTATTTTTTCATTGATTAATAAAACATTTTTAGTGATTGCCTCAAGAGGTGTCATTTTCAAGGGCATCTCTTGTCGAAGTGCCGGTAGTGAGGTTTGCATGTGTGTATGCTCCCGTTGTTAAGGAAGGTTTGACGCCTGTGCCTTACTCGTGGTGCAGCAAGGGCATGATCGGCATCCTTGCATCTCCATATCGATTGCACGCGCAAGGGCAGTTGGTGGAGTGGACAAACGCGTTATGCCAGCGCGTTTGCCGCGAATTTTCGTTACGAGGCAGGAACACCATTGCTTACGGGTACCGCCACCAG
>JBFJXW010000050.1:0-21393 GCA_041622895.1 Desulfobulbus sp.
AACACTCTTTTTCGGGCAATAGCCTTGATAGGCATGAACTCTAAGAGATACCTTATTTTTAAAAAACCGATTCAGGGGGATTTCAACCACTCGTTATCGATTTCTCCTCACATTTTGAGGCGCGGAACCAATTCGTACCATATGATGCAGTAAGAATTGATGCCGCGCCTCCTGACGGTTGACGATCATTCTTGCTTGGTGACCGCGAGACGAACTTGCTCATCCCGCTTTCCGAACCACAGTCCAGGCAACAAACAGCCACTGTTCGATTCAGCAGTTTTCTTCAGTTAGAATTTTGAAGAGCCTTGATCCTGTCCTCAAGCGGCGGGTGACTTCTAAAAAGCAATGCCATGCCACCGGCTTTTGGCCTGATCCCAAAAGCCGCTACTTGATCGGGCAGATGCGAAGGTTCCTGGTGGGCCTGCAGTCGACGCAAGGCACTTATCATTTTTTCCTTGCTCGTCAAATACACAGCCCCCTTGTCGGCGGTGTACTCCCTCTTTCGAGAAAACCACATGACGATAATCGAGGCAAAAAGACCTAGCACCAGCTCCAGCACAATAGTTACAGCCATGTAACCAAAAAAACCGAGGCCCCCGCCTTCTTCGTCACTGCTCAAGAAATTATTGATCACGTTTGCAGCAAGACGCGACAGCAGGATAACAAAGGTATTCAAGACACCTTGGATCAAGGCCATGGTCACCATATCACCGCAGGCCACATGGGTGATCTCGTGGGCCAGCACCGCCTCGACCTCATCCCTCGACATATTCTGCAATAGTCCGGTCGAGACAGCCACCAGGGCATCATTTTTCTTCATACCCGTGGCAAACGCATTCATGTCGGGGGAATCGTAGATTGCCACTTCCGGCATCCCGATTTCTGCCTGTTCTGCCATCCGGCGAACGGTGCTCTGCAGCCACTGTTCGGTCGGGTTGGCTGGATTGACAATGACCTGTGCGCCGGTTGCTTTTTTGGCGATCCACTTTGACAGAGCCAGTGAAATAAAAGAGCCCCCCATGCCAAAGATCGCTGCCATAACCATTAGCCCTGAGGTGCTCCGGGAGTCGACACCGAGAATGCTCATGACGATACCGAGCAAAATGATGATGGCCAAGTTGGTTGCCAGAAACAACACAATTCTAAACACGATGAGTTCCTCCGATTTTGAAGTTTTTTTCACGCTCCCCTGTCTACAGACAGGAGAGTAATCACATGGTTCATATCGATCGTAACAGTTGTATTACGCATCAATCTTTTTAATCAGTTTTACCGGTACAATGATTTTTCGACGATTAATTCGAATATTAAGCAACTCGACGAGGAACGAAAAAGCCATCGCAAAATAAATGTACCCTTTTGGGACATGCACATCCAATCCCTCAGCCACCAAGGTAAAGCCGATCAGCATGAGAAACGAGAGTGCCAGTATCTTTATAGTTGGATGGGAATCAACAAACGAACCAATGGGTTTGGCAGCAAACAGCATAACAATGACCGCGCCGATAATCGCAAGCACCATAATGGAAATGTGCTGAGCCAATCCTACTGCGGTAATCACCGAGTCAAGGGAGAAAACGACATCCAACAAGGCGATTTGCATGACCGTGGCATAAAAACCGTATCCCACGCGAGGCTTTTCCTGCTCACCCGTGGACTCCAGGCTACCGTGAATTTCATGGGTAGCTTTGGCTAAAAGAAAAAGTCCACCCCCTATGAGCACCAAATCCCTGCCTGAAATTTCTTGTTTGAACAGGCTGAACCAAGGGTCTACCAACCCAATGATCCAAGACAGGCTGAAGAGCAGGGCAAGCCGGGAGACCATGGCAAAACCAATGCCCAAAGATCGGGCAATATCACGTTGTCCTTCCGGCAACCTGCCCACCAGAATTGTAATGAAAATGATATTGTCTATTCCCAGGACGATTTCCAATGCAAGAAGCGTTGTTAAAGCTATCCAGGCTTCAGGTATAAGAATCCATTCAAACATCATTTACCCCCGAGCAGTTGCAGTCTGTTGAAAGCTTGATCCTCTGAATCGGAAAAGGAGAAGCAGTTCTTTTGCAAAATCATGAACTTTAAAACTTTCGGAAGGCGATTGGTTATACCATTTCCTTACGGTTTCGAGGATCCAGTGAGGCAAAGCTTTACCATCGATCAGGTGGTAATATTCTTGATATCCTTCCTTCAAATATTCCCATCGCTTATCGTCTCCTGGCTTCAGGTATTCAGAGACATCAACAATTTTAGCTCTGCCATTGTGAAGGAGAATGTTTTTCAGATGGATATCCCTTGGATTAAGCCCTCTATCAAAAGCATCTTTCCTTGCATCATCTACATCGTGTATGACCTGTTCTGGTATATGAATTCCTTTCAACAGGCAATCGTATAACGTCATACCCTCTTCGTAACTTATCACCATGAAGTTCGAACCTTTTCCATAAAAGACAGGATAATAATGAGATTCGATTAATCTTGAATACACACTTGACTCTAAATCGATCTTATAGATCTTGTCATTGCTGAAAACCTTAAATACAAAGTTTGGACTATCAATAAAACGAAAAACTGCCGCATCTGTGCCTATGCCTATACACTCGAATGCATCGGAAGTTTTCTTTACAGTAACAAGTCCATTGTCTCTGCCGGATGCAACCTTGACCTTAGCCAGTTCTTTTTCTATGATTTTCCAGTCCATCCGATCGCCTCATCTGTTCTTCTTGGTAACCATTCATTGGTTGAAGCAGGCAGACTGTATGTTCTTGTAATTTTCTGCAAGGGGCTTCTCAATCCAACGCTCTGCATTCATAAGGCTTTTCACTGTTCCCCAACAGCCAACCCTTACAAGGGCGGGTATGTTCTGGATCTCAGTTTCCAGACGCATAATCTTCTCCTGTACAATAGGATTTGTTCCGATACTTGCGACGCTCTTGAAGGCCGCAATACCTCCCCAGACGCCGAGGGCACCAATCATAAGACAACCGACAAGGCCTGCCCCCAGATAGGTTTTGATTTTTTGTTTGAGCTGATGGTTCGTCATTAATTTTCGTACCAATCCTTGCAAAATCAAGCGGTTCATACAGGTTGCCATTTCTCTGCAACAGTATAGTTTCCCACTTCTGCAAACTTTGCACATTCCGACAATGCTGACGGGCTCCATAAAGCTCCAGATCCATCGGTAAAAAAAAAGACCTTTACCTAGGCTAAACCGCCTAAATAAAGGTCTTGTTTACAGAATATCTGTTCTGGTCCCGGGTCTTTCGACCGTATTGACGGAATCCAGGTCAGCCATTTCTCCAGCTGATAACTACTCCCCTTCGTTTGGGGGAAAATAATTACGCAGGAGCCGTCTTGTCAATAGAGTTTGACGACAAGCGTTCTTTTCAGTTCCATCCGGTTGCTGGTGGTCTGCTGATACCCACCAAAGGTTCCTGTCGATGCTGTCCGAAAGCCAGGATCGCACCATTTTTAGCGGCAAAGTTTTTACACCCATGGCGGCAGGTGAGAACTGACTGACGGCGGTTTTCGGGAATTTGCAGTGCCGACTCGATCGGATGTGCCGCATCCTCGGACATGAGATTGACTTGCGCTATGCGCTGCAGGTCCAGCCATCCTAGATCGACATGGAGCCTATTTTGAGATCTTTGCTTTATTATCTGTTAGCGCATCGGTTTTTCTGCTGTTCAGACTTCCAGTCGTGACGCTTTCCAGCCTTGAATAATGACTCTATTATTCACGTGGTAATGAAGGGAGGGGTATCCAACCGCCTTATTGGCAAGCGAATATCTCCTTTAACGGCTTATCGGAATTTTCACGGCCGCTTCTGTCACTGGCACACGTACTCATGCCAACCGCAGGAAAGGCACTCGAAAAAAACCGGCTCTCCGTTGGTCTTGTCAAACCTCATCTCATCGCTCACAAGGTCGTTTCCGCAAAGAGGACAAATCTCGGCGTCGATACAGCCGAGGGCATAGTTGATCCACTGCGGGTGTCCTGCGGAAAACTGGAATAACTGCTTCATCAACATTTGATTCATTGCTCACCTTTTGTCTCGGTTTCGAATTATCGGAACATTGATTTCAGGCCTAGGCGATAGTGTGATGCACTTGCAGAAAATGACAACAGGAAATAATCAGATACTTTATAGATACTTTTTCTATCCATTGAAACGGCGCTCAACGGTCTGGAGCAATCGATACGCGCCGGCTTCTTTCAACGTTTTTTTCGAAAAAATGTTAGGTTAACGTTTCGTTATCCCTGAACGGGACCGTCTGCCACCCGATCAAATCGAAGAGGGAGTGAGCAGAACGTTCAGTTAAAATATCCGCCGGAAACATTCATTTTCTCTTCCGCACCCCCTGTCGATGCTCAAGAAAGGCGCGCCTTGTTTTTTTGTTCGAGAATTCCGGGCGGATTGGCTGAGGCTGTCGAGTAACCGGCTGCAACAGCTTCCCGGCTTTCAAACGTAGGGATATTTTCTCCACTCGCGGGAACGAGGTATCCCCATGAGTTGTCAGGTGGGCAGCAGCAACGGGTCGCCCTTATCCGGGCACTGGCGCCCGAGCCGAAACTGCTGTTACTGAAAAATCCTTTCTCCAATCTTGACAGCACGTTACGAGAATAACGCACTGTGAAGGTGCGGGATATCCTCAAGCAATCGGAGACAACCGCTCTGATGGTCACCCACAACCAGTATGAAGCCTATTCCGTGGCGGATACGGTTGGTGTGGTTTTTGACGGCAACTTGTGCCAGTGGGACAGCGCGTACAATATCTATCACCGCCCCGCCACTCTGGACGTGGCCACCTTTGTCGGCGATGGGGCAATCATACAGGGTACGGTCACAGTGCCGGGAACAGTGCGCTGCGGTCTAGGAGAATTGCGAGGCACGCTCTCGCTCCCCTGTTCGGGCGGCAGCCCGGTCAACCTGCTCGTTCGTCCGGAGGACATCCTTCACGACGATCGCTCCCCGGTCAAGGCCGGTTCTCCATAAATCTTCCCGAGGGCCGAACATCCTTTACAAACTGGAGTTGCCCAGTCGGGAGACCTGCCTGGCCCTGGTGTCCAGTCACCACAATCACCGGATCGGCAAACGGATCGGCATTGTACCGGACGTGGAAACCCTTGTGGTGTTCCAGGGGTAAAGGGGCTGTTTCGATATCGTGCCGAACCGTTACGAAAGCAGCGTAATCTCCGATCGCCAAACCTCAGCGTTCATTTCCATCATGGTGAAAAGCTGGCTCTGGGTGTACATAGCTAAGATAATAAGTTGGGTGCGGCCCTTAGTTGCCGATCATCGAGTCCATGTTCGATGAACAATCATCTCGGAGGAACATCTCTAGTTGTGCTCGAAGCAACCTAATTTTTTCGATATCGGAGAACTCAGTTGTCCTTTTAGTGGAGCTGTATACATCCTGCGCTATGCTGGATAACTGTGACATGCCACACTGGCCAAGCAGTCCTTTAAGGGTATGAACGGCTAGGGAGAAAGAGGAGATATCTTTATCGGCAAACGCCCGATCCGCTCGGTCCAGATTTTCCCTGATACTTTTGCGAGCAGCTTTGACTATCTGCAAGGTCTGAGGTTCTGTCAAATTTGAATTTTTCTTGATAAAGTTAATTATGGCTTTGGTGTCTACAGGCGAAAGTGCTGTTGCCTGGCATTTGTCGTTGGGGGCAGCAGATTGGTTGTTTTCACGGGCGATTCCATTACGTCCCACCACTTTAGCCAGAGCAGCAGTTAACTCGTCGAACCGGAACGGTTTAGTGAGATAGGTGTCCATTCCAGCTGCAAAGCACATTTCTTGATCTTCTTTCATGGCATGTGCCGTCATGGCAATAATCGGCACATGATTTCCCGCCAAACGTTCCTTCAAAGTCTTGACATATGGCTTCAATCGGTCGTTGTTAAAAGGACGGCCTGTTTCAAGGGCACGAATATGAGATGTGGCTGAAAGACCATCCATCACAGGCATTTGTATGTCCATGAAAATGACATCGAAGGAACCAGTGACAAGGGCCAGAATTCCTTCGTAACCATTAGTGACGGTGATAACTTCATTATCTGCCTGAAGAGATACCTGCACAAGTTCGCGATTTACGTCGTTGTCATCCACCACCAGTATTCGCAAGCCACGTATCTGTAGGGGTTGCAGAAATTCCTCTCCAGGGGAATTTTTTTGTGCTTCATTAGCGCCCAATTCGACCCTGATGTTGAAATAAAAAGAGCTGCCTGAATTCTGCTGGCTTTCAACCCATATTGTTCCATTCATCAACTCGACAAGCTGACGGCAGATTGACAATCCCAGGCCAGTACCTCCAAACTGCCTGACGTAGGAATTGTCTACCTGTTCAAAGATGTTGAAAACAGAAGGTAGCTTTTCTGTAGGGATACCGATTCCGGTATCTTCAACAGCAAAATTGAGTGTAACCCACCCAGTTTCTCCTTCCAGTTCTTCAATCCAGGCTCTGATCGCAACGTGACCGGTTTGGGTAAATTTTACAGCATTACCTATAAGGTTGAGTAGAACCTGACGGAGTCGCAAATCATCACCGATACACATAGTCGGAAGATCGTCAGAAATGGACATTACAAGCTTGAGACCTTTTTCCGCCAGGGGGACACCCATGGTAGACTTTACCTCTTCCAGCACCTGACGCAGGTCAAACGGCAGATGGCTTATCTGTAGCTGACCCGCTTCCATTTTGGAAAAGTCGAGAATATCGTTGAGAATGCCAAGTAGACTCCTTGCCGAGGAGGTCACTGTGTGCAGATAGTGGTCTCGAGTATGTTTTTCCGTTTCCTTGCTGGCGAGTTCGGTCATACCGATGATGGCGGTCATCGGAGTACGTATTTCGTGGCTCATATTTGCTAGAAAACTGCTCTTGGCTCTGGATGAATTTTCAAGTTCCAGGTTTGTTCTTTCCAGTTCTCCCAAAATCTGTTTATTCTCCCTTGCTGAAGATTGCAGACGGTCGGTCATCGCATTGAACGCCGAGGCCAGGCGCGAGAACTCATCATGACCGGTTGCTGCGATCTTGAAATCCAGGTCACCCTGACTCACTCTCTCAGTCCCTTCCACCAGACGTCCAATAGGTTTGGCCAAGAAACGACCCATAAAAATCGCGATGAATATGCCGGTAATGATACCGATGACTATTCCTGTTACGCTATGAGTCTGCCCGTCCTGGACGGTGCGTCGTATCTCGGCTTGACCCTTGAGGAGATCCTGGTAGGTGTCATTGAGATAATGATATGAAATTTCACCGGTTTTTCTCTGAGTATCAAGGGCGATGCGTTCCATCTGTGCCGCCGTGTCGGAAGAGAGATCATACTGTGCTTCTTTGCCATAATTGTAGGCGGCAAGATGGAACCACCGGACGTGCTTGATGAGTTGCCGGGCTTTTCCGATATTTGCAGGTCCTCCCGAATTAGCTTCAACCAGGCTTTCCAGCTGTCTTGAGGTGTCGATGGCCTTCTCGAGTCTGGTCACGACAACGGAAAAATCCTTTTCCCTGGCCCTGATGGCATGATCAAAGTCGAAAGCAATTCCACGAAGCTGATTGTTAAGGCTGAGGAGTATATTGAGTTCTTCTATCTTATCGGTCAGGAGCTTGTCCTGATCCGTAATCTTCATTAGGACCGTGGTCGGAACAAACCCCACGGTAATAAGGATCAGAAGCATAATGCCGACCCCTATGTTGCGAATGGTGCGAAATGCCATGGTGTTCCTACGCGAAATATTAACGGTCGAAAGCCAGGATAAGTTTCTCAGACACGTCGCCAGCGCCGTATAAGGGCTGAGTGGTAGCCATGTCAGGTTTTCTTCCACCTATTTCTTGCCGCGAAATACCGAAGAGGAAGGTTGCAGATGTATCAAACTGAACATCATCGCTTTGCCCGGTATTCAAGGATCGGGAGAACTCAACTGTCCATGTCTGGTCAGACCATTCTCCTTTGGCCTTGACATCAGCCCTGCTCCCCGAAGGGAGCTGACTAGCAAACTGGGAAATCATCTCACCCTTGTAATCCAATTCCATGACAGATTTATAGGCAGCTTCTCCACTATCGCCCATACGCAGCAGGTACATGATCTTGCCGGTCCCGGAGGTCAGTTGCGCTGCCTTGGGTTCTGCCGTTGTTACGAGGGAGTCTATTTTGTCGTCGGCAAAACCGGCGGGATCTGTCCGTTCCGCCTTCCAGAACCAGATGTCGGCGGTATGCGGATCATCGGAAAAAACGCTCAGGTTTTTTGTTTCCTGGTCCATTGCCCACTTCAACACAAAACAGTCTTCCCGCTGGGGGCCGATCTCATACATTTTTTTCTCCCGATTCCAGAGCCATGGCTTGTGAAGTCGTGATTCATCAGGATCGGGGAATCGAATGAGGAAAGAAAGAGTTTCATCGGTGTACACGGCCTTGATACGGATATCAATCCCGGTTACTTGGTCACGGGTAATGACTTCTTGGGCCTCATTCCAGACGGCATCCGTATCACGCCCGTCGACAACAGGGACGGATCTGACCTTTGCAGCATGGACAATCGTCTCAGCCCAACATGGCAGGTACCATCCGAAAAAAAAGATGATGTGGCCGATAATTATCGTTTGCTTTTTCATAATGCCTCCCAATCCTACTGAAGTTGAGTTTTATTTTGTCACATTTTCCGTCCGTCGCTCGTCTCATATATGCCGAGTCCATTGCGGCTTTTCTTTATCGATGCCGCACCTTCATCTACCGGAGGACTTCTTCGGGGAGGGGTAAATCGTGGCCATATGATGATGCCAGGCCAGACAACCACGAATCAAGTAATGATCCATCCCAGCTGTTGTTGGCATCATGGAAGGTCAGTTCGATAAAACATCATTGTCCCTGACAACTTTAGACAACAAACTCAGCACGAATTTCGACATCTTATCAATGGATGCGAAACGGATGAGAGTTTCCGCCTCCGGCATGCCCTGTCAAGCACGCCACTGGAGAATCCGACGCGATCAGCTGTAGGATAAATTTTTGAAATACAGCAAAAGTAGCAATTTCTGCTATTGGAGCGTTCAGGCAGATCAAAAATGGTGCGTAGCGTCCAGAAATTATGGAAGCAGCACTGCGCCTGCTAAAACACGGTTGTGTTGAGAGTTGCCCTACTGCAAACAGCTACTGAAACAATTATGAAAGTGAAAAATAAAAAAAGCAAAAAATTTTGCTCATCTTAAAAAAAGGTCGCCTACGGAACACATTCCTTGATCACCTCGACATAGGGCTTCCACATGTCGCAACAGATATCCTGATGTCGTTTCTTCTTTTTCAAGGCCGACCACTCAACTCTTTGCAACTCAAAGCCACTTCCATCTCAATCCGACTTCATGCCCTACCAATCCAGGTATAGGAAATATTATGACCTCTGAGCACCCGGGTTTGGCGCGCTAGACCAACAAAACTGCCGTCCTATTTGCTTTTCTAAAAAAACATCGTCATGAATTCGCAAGCCGAACCATGCCGATGAATATGCTACTGCTTCTACAGCACTGATGGTCTCTTTTGCGGTATTTTCAATCGCGTTTTTGATCTATTGTTAAAAAAAATGGTCGTATCACTGCGTAGTCCGTGAGTCCTGCTGTCGAAGAGGTGATCTCGGTGGGAAGGGGCGGACTGTGCCCTGGGATCTATTCCGATACGGCCTCTTCGGTCTCTTCTTCGACATCGCTAACCGCTGTGGCCTTCACCTGTTACGGTGGTGGTTACCGCCGCTCCTGTTCACGTTTGGCAGCGGCCTGGACTTTCTTTTCAGCCCTCTGCCGGGCTGCGATGGCGATGTGAGCGGTCAAGCTCACCCCGTTCTCCTCCAGTTTCTTGATTTTCAGCCTAATGGGTTCCCACTTGCCCAGCCCAGCATTACCGGTTTGCCCGGAAGAATCTTCAACACCTTCTCCGTTGCCAGGATAGCGGTAAGATACCCGCAGTTGTTGGCTGCAGATGGAAATGTAAAATTTGTTGTTATCATGAAAGGCATGAGCAAAATTAATAAACAGTGAATCGAGATTTAAACCGGCCTGGTCAAGCTCCAGCTTACGTCAAAAAAGCTCCCCACAAGAGAGAGCTGGCATACCAAAAAAGGAAGGAAAAAAAGAACGCTTTCATGCGATGGAATCAAAGAAGATATATAATGGTAAAAAGACACCTTTCTCCAACGGCTTGAGAGCAAGGTTTCATTCCATAAACAGTTCAGGAACACCTAGTCTCAGCATGTAAACCAACCGTTCCCCGCTTCTCCTTTTGCCCTTAGATGGTGTTCAAGCCTGCCGGTAATTAATCCGTTCATCTGGAGGAAGACGGGGACAAACAGGGAAACGTGCTGCCAAGAATAGCGGGCTGGCGAAGATGATGGCTAAAAAAGAACAAAACAGATACTGCCGCACGACCAATCATCATCCACGGCTTCACCCAGCCCAACCGGAAAATATTGCTCACTGGATAGCGTACCTGGCCAATGATATTGGATCCAGACCCGCGCGATATCCGGAAAAACTGGAGGAGGCGGCCCAGTACCTGGAATCGATCTTTCAAACCTTTGGTTATCAGGTGCTCAGGCAACCCCACCACCACCGTCTCAAGACCTACAATAACATCATAGCTGTGCCCAAAGGGGCTGATGCCCTGAGCAGGGGAGAGAAACTCCTTGTGGTAGGTGCTCATTATGATACCGTCAGCACCACTCGCGGAGCTGATGACAACGCGAGCGGGGTAGCCGGGCTGTTGGAACTAGCCCGTATTTTTGCCGGCTCCCCTCCCTCCAGTTTACGACTGGTTGCCTTCTGCCCGGAAGAGCCACCGGCCTTTCACTCTCGCCTTATGGGGAGCTATGTTTATGCCGCGGATCTCAAACAGCACAAGGTGTTCGTGCAGGGTATGATCTGCTTGGAGATGATCGGCTACTTTGTCGATACTCCAGGCAGTCAGTCCTATCCTTTGCCGGGCATGCGCTGGTGGTACCCGAACCAGGGGGATTTCATCGCCTTGGTCGGCAACCTCCGTTCACGTGGTTGGACCAAACAGGTCAAACATCTTTTCCGCAAGGGCACGGACCTGCCGGTTGAGTGCTTAAATGCACCGTCCCTGCTTTACGGTATCGATTTCTCCGACCATTGGTCGTTTAACAAAATGGGCTTTCCCGCCCTGATGGTCACCGATACAGCTTTTTACCGTAACCCACATTACCATCGCGCCTCTGATCTCCCAACCACTTTGGATTGCCAGCGAACCGCCAAAGTTATTGACGGACTGGCGCATGCGGTTCACAATCTGGCCCGGCCTTAACCCGGATTATTCATACAGGGTGACGGCTGGCGTACGATGTTGCGCACAATCTGATCCGCGCCATCAATCCCACCGGGATGAAGACCGCCACCACCTGCGATGGCCCCCGCCTCACGGTTGCCGAGGCCGGCGGAAGGCCGCCCCTGTTTTCACCGTCTGACCGTTTTTAACCGATATACCAGTCGACCGGAGCATAATCGTCGGTGAAGGGAAAGACCACGCCGTTTGAGCGTGGCAGTGCATGGGTGAGCTTTTGTTCGCTGTCCGCATCGCTTGCTGTTTGAGACCCGGTCCTGTTGCGTACGGCGACAATGATGTTTTGCCAAAGCTGGCTGTTGTTGGGATTTGACATGTATGACGATATCCCAGAGGCTCTTGCGTCCTGAGCTGGCCGATGAATAAGCGCCATGCATTGGGTTCAGCGATTGAATGATCGGAATTTTTGCCCAACATGATGCCGATTGGTCAAAACGTCGATTTCGAGTCGTGGAAGAAATGCAGCAATTAGACTCAGGATTGTGCTATGATAGGCCATGGCTCGGATCTCCTTGTGATGTTTTGTTTTTTCGCAGATTCAATATGCCACGGGAAGCTCTCAGAGCCTTTATTCGTTGGAATTTTCTGCTGTTTTTATGAGACGGCAATGATTGAAACATCGAGGTTTTGCAAGCAATGAGCAGTGTCGGCAGCATCTCGGGCGTTTGTTTGTAAGAACAGGCCACCAGTCAAGCAACTGCAAAGTGAAAGCACAGATCTTTCATTGTGTGTTGTGACCGCCACCTTCACCCTGAACAGGTGAAGAGTTCCTGATCGTCGCTTGAGGTACCCCTCACTCACATTCCATATTGAAAGGCAGCATTCGAGAACAGGTCATGGCAACAATGAAAATTCCAGTCCGCAATCTTCACGCTCTCTTTCCTTTCCTGCGCTGGTGGCCAATGGTTAACCGACACACCCTGCGCGACGATCTGTTGGCCGGGGCTACCGGTGCATTGGTTGTTTTGCCGCAGGGTGTGGCCTTTGCCACCATTGCTGGATTGCCGCCGGAATACGGTTTGTATGCCGCCATGGTGCCAACCGTGATCGCTGCCTTGTTCGGTTCCAGCTGGCATTTGGTTTCCGGTCCGACCACGGCGATTTCAGTGGCACTCTACGCGGTGTTATCTCAACATTATGTGCCGGGTTCGAGCCAGTATATCAGTATGGCTTTGACCTTGACCTTCATGACCGGGGTGTTCCAGGCAGCTCTGGGGCTGGCGCGCATGGGAGCCCTGGTCAACTTCATCTCGCACAGCGTGATCGTTGGCTTCACCGCAGGTGCCGCCCTGCTCATCGCTGCCAGCCAGATCCGCAATTTTTTCGGCATAGAGATCGTGCGCGGCGCGCCTTTGTACGAAACCCTCCATCAACTGGTTCTGCAGATCGACAAGATCCATTGGCCGGTACTCTGCATCAGCCTGGTAACCCTGGCCACCGGCATCGTAATCAAGCGCTGTTGCCCCAAGATACCGTTTATGGTCGCCGCCATGGTCGTCGGTAGCGTGGCGGCGGGCCTGCTGAATTTCTGGCTGGGTGAGAGCGCCACCGGGATTCGCACCGTGGGCGCCCTGCCGGCCCATTTTCCGCCCCTGTCGCATCCCGACCTGTCGCTGACAAGCCTGCGGCTTACTGTCGGTCCCGCTCTCGTTATAACCATGCTGGGGCTGACCGAGGCCGTGGCCATCGCCCGAGCCATCTCCGTGCGCTCCGAGCAATGCATAAGCGGCAACCAGGAATTCATCGGCCAGGGGCTGGCCAATATTATTGGCAGTTTTTTCTCCGGCTATGCCTCATCCGGCTCCTTCAACCGCAGCGGGGTGAATTTCGAGGCCGGTGCCAAAACCCCACTGGCGTCAGTTTTTGCATCGATCCTGTTGTTGCTGTTGCTGCTGCTGGTCGGGCGACTGGCCGCTTACCTGCCGAATGCCGCCATGGCGGGCATTCTGTTTTTGGTGGCCTGGGGACTTATTGATTTTCGTCAGATCCACCACATCTGGCAGACCAGCAAAGCAGAGGCGGTCATTTTGCTCTGTACCTTCAGCGGCACCTTGACCAGTATTGAAGCAGGCATTTTTAGCGGCGTATTCCTGTCGCTGGTGGTCTACCTGTACCGTGCCTCAAAACCGGAAGTCATGACGATGGTGCCGGCCAACGAAGCGGGTGCCTATCATTTTGTCCTTGCTCATAATGAGGCCGAATGTCCGCAACTGAAGATCGTACGGATCAACGGTCCGATTTTTTTCGGTTCCGCCGGCCATGTGCAGCAGGCGTTGCGTAGCATCGACGCCGAAAATCCTCAATGCAAATCCGTGCTGATCGCCGCCGCGAGTTTCAATTATATCGATATTGCCGGTGCGGAGGCCTTGGCCATGGAGGCGCGTCGTCGCCGTCGTCAAGGGGGGGGATTGTATTTTTATCGCCTGAAGGAGTCTATCTACGAATTCCTGCGCCAGGGCAACTACCTCAAGGATTTTGGCGAAGGCGCCTTTTTCCCGGTCATGACCCATGTCACCGGAGCCATTTATTGGAAACTGAACCCGGATATCTGTCGCGACTGCAAGGTGCGCATTTTTGAAGAGTGCCGACTCGGCGTCCTGCCCGGCGGGTTACGTCGTCAGCGCATTATGCTCGCCACCGACGGCAGCGCCTTCAGTCATGCTCCGGAAGGGGTCGCCATTGCCCTGGCCAAGGATTTTGGCGTCAAGTTGGATTTGATGACCAGTGTTGAATCGTCGAAGGCTGATGAAATCGCTACAGCAACGCTAACGCATGCCAATAGAAAAGCAGAGGCCGCTGGAGTGGAATGCGAGACCTGGATCAGTTATGGCAAGGACCCGGTGGAACAGGTCGTGGCCACCGCCCAAAAGGCACACACCAATATCCTCATCATCGGCCGTCGTCCTTTGCGCGGCGACATGAAGGAGCGGCTGATGGGTGACATTGCCGAACAGATCCTGATTAATTCCCCATGCCATGTGCTGGTGGCGAATTGGCAGGTTCAACCGTGGCGGAAACATATTCTGGTTGCCGTTGATGACAGCCAGATCAGTGAAACCGTTATCGAAGTCGCTATCCAGATCATAAAGGCGTCAAAACTTCCGGTGACCGTGCTCTCCGGCGTTGATACCGAGTCGCAGCGCGAAAAAGCCGAGACGCAGGTGGCCTATAAACTTGATTTGCTCAAGGCGGAGGGGATCGATGGCACGGCCCGCATCGTTGTCGGCAAGTCACCAGATCGCGCCATCATTGACGCAGCAGAGGAAATCGGCGCCGATCTGGTTATCATAGGCAATGACCAGCGCAAGGGTCTGGCGCGGAAGATCGCCGGTCAAACGACGGACCGCGTGGTCATCGGCCTGCCCTGCGCCGTCCTGGTAGTCAAACGCGCCCCTGAGCCAAGTGCATTGATAGACGCAGTGCGTAAGCAGGCTTAGCGCTGGGATATGCTCCTCCTTTCATAGCACAACAGCAGCTCTCATTCTAACCTGTTTGGCTGTGGGAACAACATTGCCAGCTCCCCCCAAAGAGGGGTAGCTGGCAATGCTCCTTCTGAGGGCGCCCCTCAATGCCCCGGCCTCCGGTCGGGGTTGTTTGCTTTTTTCTTATTTTTCTTGATCAGTTTACGTAAAGATTTGGGCCCATCAAACCACACTTCGCAGCCACCCCCCTCTATACCTGTAAACGGATTGGCCGTACCGAGGAAAAGGGCCTCCTCTCCATCCAATTGTACCGGAACAACTCTGCGGAACCCGTAGTTGTGCCAGTTGCCCAAACCGCTCAAGGTGAGGGGTTTCCAGTTGATTCCGTCCTTGGTTTGCCACAAATCCCCGCCACCAAATTGGTCAATGAGGTAATCGATGATATACTCCACAGCGGCGACTTGTGCAGGATCCGTCAAATCGAGAATTTGCAGGGCTCCCAGCAATTCTTCTGGGATGGAGTTGTTGGAGGCTGCGAGATCTTGGATCGCCTCCAGCACTCCCTCGGGGGCGGACTTAATCTGTTCTTTTAGCGTATAAAGCGTAATTCCGGTCATATCGAAGGTTCCTACAATAAGGGACCCCTGATAGACCCCCATATGCCACGAATATACATTCAAGGGATTACCAAATCCCGCACCCAAACCGCTCAAGGGAACTCTTGAGGTTGGCCACCCTTCAGGCGGATCAGAGGGGATGTAAGCGCCGACAACCAGCTCGGCATGGTCGTTTGTATCAATTCGGATAATATCAGTGCCCCGGCTCCCAACGGGTTGCTGATCTTTAAGAACCATACCGATGGGGACTGCAGTGCCGACATATAAGTAATCCCCGAAAGGCTCCATGTGCAATCCACTCTGGCACCAGGTGTCTCCGAAGCCTCCATCGATCACATTCACCCACGTCGAAATCATTTCAGCAGCACCAAGTGTATTGTTGCACGTTTTCCAGACTTCGAAGCCGGTGTCGTAGTTCACGGTGGAGGCGTAGAGGCAATCGTTGAAGACCTGAAGGTAATTAACCTCCTCGTTATCTGCGTTGTTGAAGCCGATGTCGCTGACTGGTTCCCAATATACGCCGGCTGACTCATCGTTACTTTTTCTATATACGACACTACCGCCTGCCAGGATGCCATCTCCTGGAACCGCCACCGCAACATAGACGTGGTCCCCCCATTGGGCAAAACCTCTTATATTGGTGGTCTGTGCCAGGTTTCCGGATACGACTTCCCAGGTACCCGGGTTGCCGGAGGCAGAACGAAGGATGGTGGTGTTTGCAATCGGGGGCATCCAGGTGCCGACACCGAGAACATAAATGCGGCCGTCAAAGGTTCCGAGTGTCCTGTAGGCATAGGCGTTGGGATAATATCCCATCAGAGGAAGTCCTGGAATCTGGGGGCTATAGATGGCATCGGTAAAACTCAAGAAATACGTACCTGACTGGAGCACTCTTTCCCATTTGCCATCACTGGCCTTTAGCCTCCATACTTCTGCGCGATTAGCATCGGCCCAGGCTTCAGTTGCGCCACCGGTTTCTGGATGTTGCCATGAATCAGGATCAGGAGGCCCTTCAATATATGCTCCAATATCGATACCTTCTCCTATCATGCTACCTACGGCCGTCATCACGCTCCAGAGATGATGACGACCTGTCGAGACGTAGATATCGCCCTTAAATTCAGTGAGTCCCCAGGAATAGCTGTTGGCGGAGTCACCGAACCCCCCTGTGGCAAGTGGCTTAAGTTGTCCCTCCCCCAAGGACCAGCCAGCGACGGGACAGAAAAGGAAAGCGATCAACAACAAAAATGGTATCCAGTTACGCTTCTTCATTTGTGCCTCCTTATCCGAATAGTTCTGAATAAAATTTATTCAGATTGGTTAAGAAACCGAACCAACCTCTGGGTTCCTCCTTTGTCAGTTCGGCTATTTTGAAAAGGCAGGAGTAATAGAACCCGCAACTTGCCGTCTCTGCTTTACGATAGGTTTGGCTTTATCTTAATTTCAACCTCCAACGTGGCTCTGCTCAATTCTCAGCCGAACGATTGAAAAATAAATTCTGCGAGTATTGCTGTCGCCGCTTCGGGGAAAACAAACCGTCAGGAAGCTTGGTAGCCTCGTGGTTGGCTCGGATGCCGAGTTACCTGAGAATAGGCGCAGCTGCATTTATGTATGAGTTTGTACCGACATCTCGATGCGAAATGTCAATGGCCTGTCATTGCAACAATATCTGAATGCATTAACTGGTCGAGAAACGCGGGTCATGATTGTGTGCGACAGTACAGTACTGCTTCTGAAACGGCTGCAATTGTAAAATCATCTCGATAACGCGATCACGATCAGTCGCCGATGCCAACCGGGAGCCGCCTGCAGTTGACTTCGTCCACGACCGCCAGATCGCTCACAGGGCAGCGGCGCATCCGTTGCAACACTGCCAAAAGAAAAGACTTCCTGGCCACAAAGTTATCCAACAGCAATGACCGTTCTCCGAAAAAAATGAAAGATGCAGATAGGAGCTGCTCATCCTTCAGTCGTCGAGAAAAACGAGAAACAGGAGTTGTTGGGTAGTGTATTAAAAACTTTCAGTGGCAGTAAAGCAATGGAGGAAAAACGTATATGAAATGAATATATTTTTTAGGGATTCCGTCTGATTTACTGTTATATCGGAATAGTATCCAAACCCGCATTACTCAAACACATGTCTGAATACTCGACCTGGTTGGCAGTGCTCTTGTCCGTGCCCTTTGATTTTTCGATTTTGCCACTGGTGAATGCGAATTTCGGCCTTGTCTTTTTGCTGGTAATTCATTGACTTGCCCACATTTTTCCTGTTAGGGGCACTGAAAAAATCACCGTGGGAATAGAATCCTCCCTCCACACGGCGAGAATTCTATTCTTTCAATCGTTTTTCTTACGAGTTCTCTAATAATAGGTTCGTATAGTTGGCAAAGTGGCCGAACGGTGCGATTCCTCCTGAATATTATTGTAATTTCAGTCTATTGGATGTAATTCTTTCTCGCCAAAGGGAGACCTGGATCCTCTTTCAGCCCCCTTTCTGTTCGTCAAAAGTCCTCTCGTTGAGGGTTGCGCAGTGTTTTCCGCCGCGCTGTTCTGCCCCAAACGGTTGTGCGCGCTTTTTTACGGCGCTGTTGCCCGAACAAGGCTGTATTAGCAGACTGTCCCCCCTTTCTGCTGGGCGGGGCGCGAAAGAGCGCTCAAGGTCTCAAGGGTGCTTTTATGTGAGGCTTTTGAGGGATTTTTCACTGGAGGTGAGCCGTGGCCGTACCGGATTTCCAATCATTCTTTCTGCCAATGCTGCAGCTTGCCGGAGATGGTGCCATTCATAGCCTGAAAGATGCCTATGATTCCTTGGCCAAGCATTTCAAGCTGGCCGATGACGACCTGCAGCAGATGCTGCCCAGCGGGAAACAGGCTGTTTACAAAAACCGGATTGCCTGGGCGCGAGTTTATCTCGCCAAGGCGCGATTATTGGACAGCCCCAAGCGCGGATTTTTCTGTATCACTGATCGCGGCAAACGGTTGCTGGCTGATAAGCCTGAAACGCTGCGCGTCCAGCACCTGAAACAGTACCCCGAATTCGTGGCGTTTCATCAGCAGAATGGGAGTGCGGATGAAAAGGTGACGTCATCGGATGATATCGAGAAAACCGCCACTCCTGAAGAAACGTTCGAGGCGGCTTACCAGGAGATGCGTGGGAACCTGGCCGCTGAGCTGCTCGCGCTGATTTCGACTAATTCACCGGCGTTTTTCGAACAGTTGGTTATTAAACTGCTCGTTAAAATGGGGTACGGTGGCTCGATCAAGGATGCGGGGATGGCCGTTGGCAGAACAGGTGACGGTGGCATTGATGGTATCATCAAAGAGGACAAACTCGGCCTTGATGTCATTTACATCCAGGCAAAACGGTGGCAAGGAGTAGTGGGACGCCCCGAGATCCAAAAATTTGTCGGTGCGTTGCATGGTCAACGGGCAAAAAGAGGTGTATTCATTACGACATCGGGCTTTACCAAGGATGCTGAGCAGTATGTGGCCACTATTGATCCGCGAGTAGTGCTTATTGATGGGAACAAACTGGTTGATCTGATGATTGATTACGATCTGGGAGTTTCGACGATTGAGCGGTACGACGTCAAACGGATTGACTCCGATTTTTTTCTTGAGGGATAACTTTTTGTAAAAGGTAGTATCCCGTCTGGAGGCTTGTTGGCGATGAGCTACAACGAACAGGAAACCCGGTTCTTTTTGATCGATCCTGTATTGCGGAACAAAGGATATAACGATCATCAATGGTTGAAAATGGAAACCCCTGCCCCAGTGGAACCGACCGGCCCGAAAGGCCGCCGTCGTAAAGGGGCAGGCCGCACCGACTATCTGCTCTGCGTGCAGGTGGGTGATATGCCGAAAGCTTTACCGGTCGGAGTGCTCGAAGCCAAGAAAGAGACGGAAGATCCTCTCAAGGGCATGCAGCAGGCCAAGGGGTATGCTGATTGCAAGCGTTTCGAGGTGAAATATGTGTTTGCCACCAACGGCCATCTCTATGGCGAGTTTGATTTCTTCACCAACCTGCAAGGTGGGCCGTTCCCTTTTGCCGATTTTCCGCCGCACCTAGATCTGACAGCTCGTTTTGCCAGAGACACCGGCATCGACTTCGCCAGGCCCGAGGCGGCCATGCTGTTCCAGGCCGACAGCCCGGCTTGGTCGCTGACCCGCTACTATCAGGACGCCGCCATCCGCGCCGCCTTTGAAAAGATCATCCGCTGCCGCCAGCAGGGTGAACCGGCCCGGGTGCTGCTGACGCTCGCCACCGGATCGGGCAAGACCATCATCGCCACCAACCTGCTCTGGCGCCTCTCGCAGGCCGGGCAACTGCCCAAACCTGCGCTCTTCCTTTGTGACCGCGACGAGCTGCGCGAACAGGCCTATACCAAGCTCAAAGCCGCCTTCGGCGACAATGTTCGCATCGTCAAGACCGAAAAAGGCGGCAACGCCGCAGCCAACGCCCGCATTCATATCGCCACCTACCAGACCCTCGGGTTGGACGATGAGGACGACGGTTTTGCCAGCTTTCTGTCCGAACACTACTTTGATGATGCCTTTTCCGTCATCATCATCGACGAGTGCCACCGCTCCGCCTGGGGCAAATGGTCCGAAGTGCTCAAACGCAACCCGAACGCCATCCATATCGGCCTGACCGCCACGCCGCGCAAGCTGCAGGAATCGAAGCACGCCACTGCCGAGGATCAGGAGATCACCGCCAACAACCACAAGTATTTCGGCGAACCGGTCTACGAATACACCCTCATTCAGGCCCAGGAGGACGGCTATCTGGCCGCCTGCGAGATCGTCAAGCGCAAGGCCGACATCGACAAGCGTGTCTTTACCAAAGAGGAGATCCTCAAGGCAGGCGTGAAGGACATCCGCACCGGCAGGCCGCTCACCGAGGCCGACCTGACCAAGGACGAATACACCGGCAAGGATTTCGACGACGAGCTGTTCATCGAGCTGCGCACGCCCGCCATGTGCGAGGATTTGTTTAAACTGCTCTGCGCCAACGGTGGCCCGGAACAGAAGGTGATCATCTTCTGTAACCGCGAGATCCACGCCGACCGGGTGGCCATGCAGATGAACAATCTTTACGTCAACTGGTGCCGGGAGCGAAAGCAGACGCCAAAAGAAAAATACGCCTTCAAGTGCATGGGCGGCCCGAACAACGGCGCGGACATGATTGAACCCATGCGCGGTTCCGGACAGCGCGCCTTTATCGCCTGCACCGTGGATCTGCTGGAGGCGGGTGTGGATATCGAGCGCTTGAATGCCGTGGTCTTCTTCCGCTATCTGCAGTCGCCCATCAAATTCTACCAGATGGTGGGACGCGGAACCCGCATCCACGAAGAAACCCAGAAATTCAAGTTCTGGCTCTACGACTACACCGATGTCACCAACCTGTTCGGCACCGATTTCATTACCAAGCCGCCGCGTCCTCCTGGTGGGAGAGGTGGAGGGGGTGATGTCGGGATTATTGTCGACCCGCCATGGCCACCGCCCGAACCGCCCAGCGTGGCCGAGATGAGCGGACACTATGTGACCGCCACCCCCCAGGGCCGCTTCATCCTCACCAGCCGGGACGGTCGCGACACGCCGATTCCGGTGGACGAGTACCGCCGCGAGGTAATCCAGCGAGTGGTTGCCGAGGCCCACGATCTCGACGAGTTCCGTCAACTCTGGATCGAGACCCAGAAACGCCGCGGCCTGATCGACCACCTGCTGGGCGACAACTTCAGTCCCGAGGTGATCCGCGAGATCGACCAAATGACCGACTTCGACCTCTACGACTTTTTCGGCCACCACGGCTACCATGCCCAGGCACTCAAGCGTACCGAGCGCGGCAACCTTTATATCTCCGGCAATGCGGGCTGGTTCGACGCCATGAACGCCAAGGCCGCCACCGTGCTCAAGGGGCTGGGCCACCAGTTTGCTCAGGGCGGCACCGAGGCTTTGGAAACCCCGGCCCTGTGGGAGGTGCCGGAGATCAAGCTGGCTGGGG
>JBFJXW010000051.1:0-21210 GCA_041622895.1 Desulfobulbus sp.
CCCTGGAGGACATGGATCAGCAGATCCTGGAGGTCGGCCACTTCTTCGTTCTTGCCGCAGACGCCAACGACGTTGCAGCCGATTCCTTTCGCGGTCTGTTCGCACTGGTTACAAAACATGGTGGATCTCCTTGTATAGTTTTTTGTTGTCGCGTTCGACAGGGTGCTGGAACAATGTGGCACGTATTTTAATCATTTGTTGCAAAATTTCTTTGATCTAAGTCAAAAAAACATAAAAAGGATAAAAAGGTTGTTTCACGGGCCGGTTAAAGAACTGGTGGAAAGCCGGTAGCTGGGCAGAGGAAATTTTTTTGTTTGCTGGAGTTTTAGTGAACAACCTGAACCTGGGTTCTTCCATGAGGAAAAGACAGAGGTTTTAGGCTGGGCGCCCTGCAATGCCCTCTCAGACTGCACTGTAGGGCGCATTGAAAACCATTAAAGAGGAGCCGATATCAGACCTTCTTCTCTCATCAAATCGATGCCGTAATCAATTGCCACCGCGTAGGATATGTTGGTGTTCGACTTGATGGTCTGGCTGCCGTCGGTATAATCTTTAGAAGCTTCCATCGCATCAAAACGGCCATTGAGAATTCCTATTACCAGGCCGTCTTCAACTCCTACCAGCGGACCTCCTCGATCGCCATCATGAATCATGGTGTCGAACAACAGAATTTTACTTTCGTTACGCGACAGAACCTTGGCACTGGTCACGGCGCTGCTTGCCACCAGGGTATGCAAGGCCTGGTGGCCGAACGCGTAGCCCAGGGCCATAACCTGATTGCCGACCAGCGCACTCTCTGCAGTGCCAAGAAAATGATCGGGCATCTGCATGTCGATTTTCTGCTGCATTTTCAACAAGGCGATATCGCGATCGATATCGCGTCGAGCCACCGTGACCGGAATTGACGTCACGGTTTCCTGGCTGATCGGTGTAAATTCAGTGCCGGACTCTGCCGGTACAACGATCAATTGCCCTTCTTTCGGTATCGTATGCGATACCGTCAGCAGATACCCGTCTTCATGAACCAGAAAGGCCGTGCCTAAAAATTGAACGGCGTCACCATCACGCCGAAACACCATCATGCAACCGCCACTGAACTTCTGAAATACCGCTCCTAACATAAGATCTCCATTGAGAAAAAAACTAATCTTGAGAACTACTGTTCATCCAGGCTTTGTCTCACTCTTCCAGCCATTGCGCAACCCGGTCGGGATGCATCCGCAGCCAGCGCAAGGCCTTTTCGTACGGATACAGTCCCTGATCCGACTGATTCCAGACCATGTATTGCGACGCTTCTTCGGGGGTCCAGTTGAACCTGTCCAAAAAAGCGAAAACCTTTGGCATATCTTTATGCAACCCATGGCGGACCAGAGTATGGATCGCTTCGACGCCGCCGAAAACATTCTGCGGGTCATCCAGAAACCTGAGATTCCAGCGTGCAAACATCCAGTGCGGCGTCCAACCGGTCACCACCACCCAGCGTTGATGACGGATCGCATGGGAGAGTTCCGCGGTCATCGAAACCTCACTGCCATCAATCAGGCGGTAATTTTTCAAATTATAGACCTGGAGCGCCTCTTTAGCTTTTTTCATGACTCCAGCTGCGAAATCAATCCCTACAATGTGCCGTCGAAACTGATCCTCATACTGCTGGAGGTCGGCGATGGATTTGGCTTTGATATAAGGGCGGGTGCGTTGACCGAGGTCGTCTGTCTGCCGGCCGACACTGACATCCGGAACGACCAGGCCGATACGGGCCCCTTCCAGGTTGGGGCCGAGATCGACCAGCTGCTTGCGGTAACGGGCCAGATAGTGTTCGTGGGTGGTTGGCAGCCAGGCCGAGAGTATCCCGTCAACCCGGCCTTCCGCAACCGCCTGCCACATCTGGTCAGCATCCATGCGCTGCAGTTCAACCCGGTACCCAAGCTTTTCCTGCAACACCGCCTGCGCCACGTGGGCGCTAGCGATGGATGACGACCATTCCACATACGCCAGTTTGACGGTTTCTGCAGCAAGCGTGTTCGGATTAACCGTAAAAAAGGTGATAACGCCCAACACTGACAGTGAAAAAAGAATGGATCCTAGCAGATTTTTCATCGATTTCCTCCTGTTGCGAGTTGTTTCAGTTTGGCGTTTTACCAGAGGCGGCGGCGACCGAAGGTTGGCAGTTTGGCGGTCGGTTTAGGCCGCAGTTCGCGCGTCTTCGCCCCTTCGATGGACAGTTTGAAGCTCTGTCCCTCTTTGTATTCAGTAAACCCTTTGTGCAGGGCGACGCACATCCCTAATAAAATTGCAGAAAAGGGCAGCCCCGTGGTAATCGCAGCTGTCTGCAGGGCGACCAGTCCTCCGCCGAAGAGCAGCACAGCGGCTACGGCACCCTCCAACAAAGCCCAGAAAATCCGCTGGATCACCGGTGGTTCCGGGTTGCCGCCGGCGGTGATAATATCGATCACCAGCGATCCGGAGTCAGATGAGGTGACAAAGAAAGTAATGACAACGATCACAGCCAGCAAAGAAGAAACCGACTGTAGCGGATAGTGCTCAAGCAGTTTGAACAGGGAAACCGGAACATTTTCCTGTACCGCCTTGGCAATGTCTCCGGCACCGAACATTTCGATATTGATGGCGCTGTTACCGAATACGGTAATCCAGACAAAGGTGACAAAAGTCGGCACCAGCAGTACGCCCTTGATGAATTCACCAACCGTACGGCCGTAGGAGACCCGGGCGATGAACATGCCGACAAAGGGCGACCAGGAAATCCACCAGCCCCAGTAAAAAATAGTCCAGGCCTGCTGCCAGTCGGTGGCTTCATAGGTTTCGTTCCAGGTCGACAACTGCGGCAAATTTTGCAAGTAAAATCCGATATTTTCCATCAACGCTTTCATGATAAAAAGCGTTGGCCCCATCAGCAGAACAAACAGCATCAACCCGACAGCCATGTAGACATTGATCTGGCTGAGCAGTTTGATACCGCTGTCGATGCCGCGAACCACCGACCAGGTCGCAATCAGGGTGATGGCCAGAATCAACAGCATCTGGACCAATGTGGATTGCGGAATGCCGAAGAGGTGGTTGAGTCCGGCGTTAACCTGCTGGACCCCCAGTCCGAGTGAGGTGGCGACACCAAACAGAGTGGCGACGGTCGCCATGATATCGATGAGGTTACCGATGGGTCCATAAATCCGTTCTCCGAGCAGGGGATAAAAGACCGAACGAATGGACAGCGGCAGGCCCTTGTTGAAGGAAAAAAAGGCCAGCGAGAGTCCGACAATGGCATAAATCGCCCAGGGATGCAGGCCCCAGTGGAGAAAGGTCAGATCCATGGCGACGCGGGCCGCTTCAGCGGTTGCCGGTTCCACCAGCGGTGATGCGACAAAATGGAACATCGGTTCGGCAACGCCATAAAACAACAGGCCGATGCCCATCCCTGCAGAAAACAGCATGGAAAACCAGCTCAGGGTTGTGAATTCAGGTACCGCCTCGGCACCGCCCAAGCGAATTCCCGAGAATCGGCCGAGGAGCAGCGAGATGACATAGACCAGGATGATATTCATGGTCCAGACAAAAAACCAGCCGGTATATTTACCGATAAATGCCTGGACCGATGAAAAAAAATCGTCAACGGTTGCCTGGAAAACAAGCGTCAGCGTGACAAAAATGAGTATCATGCCAGCTGAAATGAAAAACACCCAGGGATGCACATCCAGGTGAAACCAGCCTTGCTCCGCCGGTTTTTTTTGCGTATTCACGTCCATAAAGGGTTCTCCTTGTCCGTAGTACGATGGGGATTAGTTTGTATCCTTTTTTTCTACCAAGTCTCGTATCTTTTCGCCACAGCCAGGATGGGCAGAGCGTTCAACCCCCCTTTGGATCCATCAGATATCAATTTTCATCCCGCTACGGTCACGAAGAACACGAAGAGACCGAGATAACCGGTGGCATGTGCAACACCTGCCCTGCCCCCTGTCAATCAGAACCAAAATTCAGGATAGCGCCTGTTTTTAGGAATATTGTTGATAAGGAGCGCAATGATAAGCATCACGCACGCCCCCAGCGCTGCAGGCATGACAACATAGAGGTAGCCAAGCCTGTGCACGCTTTCCCCGCCGATGACAGCAATCAGGGCCGTGGCTCCCCCTGGCGGATGCAGCGTCCTGGTCAGATGCATCAGGGCTATTGAGGTGGAGACGGCTACGGCAGCAGCCAGCCACGGATACACTCCGAGCCACTGGAAAGCAGTTACCCCGATGCAGGCCGAAAGAATATGTCCCCCGAGCAGGTTTCGCGGTTGCGCCAACGGGCTGCGAATGGCTCCGTAGATCAATACCGCCGACGCGCCAAACGATCCGATAAGCAGAACCAGCGCATTCTGATCGACAACCTTGTAATGGAGAAGAGCTACGGCAGCTATGCCGATAAAACTGCCGATCCACGACCAGCATACCTCGGCTACACTCACTCGCGGCGGCGCCTGCCCCTTGCCTCGCATTTTTTGTAAAAATTGCATATCGTCGACCTCTATCGGATAACACAATAGGATTGCACCAGATTGGTGCGGGTAACAATACCGACAGGTCGCCCCTCTGTATCAACAATTGGCAGACGATTGATCTGCCGGTCAACGAACAAGGTTGAAATGGCACCAATCGTCATTTCCGGTCCGGCGGTCAGTGCCGGTGCGGTCATGATTTTCTGAACCGGATGGTTGCGCAGCGCCATGGCCATGCATCCTTTATTGGTAAGGCAATGGGCGATAATCTGCATAAAGGATGTCGATGCGCCCAACCCCATCTTGGCGAGAAAATCTTTCTCCGATATAACGCCGGCAATGGAACCGTCGGCATCGACCACCGGAGCGCCTGAAAGCTTGTTTTCGGCCAAGAACAGTGCTGTCTGCACCAGATCCATTCCCAGCCCGACACAGTGCACCGGCCGGGTCATAATATCCTGAGCCGTCAGCGAGTCCTTAATCCGCTGCATGGCATGGTTGTAGGCAATCGTAAATACCTCTTTAAAATCTCCCGGACTGATATCGATATATCCCTGGATCTTCTTCATGGCCTCCAGGACATCCTGCTCGGAAATATCGATCGGGGTGCAGCTGTCGCTTCCTGTTGGGTTCACTGTCGGTTCCTCCGCTGATGTTTAACCAAATTTAGAATCCAGGTATTCAAATCCAATAACCTGTTTCATTCTTTGATCCAGGTCAATTTTCTCACCGATTCCTTGGAACAGATTACGTTCAACTTTTCTTCAATAGCTTACGAGCAATTTCTTCCGTGCTAAACCCTAAAACAAGTTTGACAAATGCATTCTCAGATGTACTGTAAAAGTGAGTAATCAATTACTACCTTTTGAGGGGCTATGAGTAGCAGTATCAAATATCTTCCGGCGGAAGAACGCCGAGCAGTGACCGTTGCGACCGTTGTCGAACTGGCGGCAGAGCAGAACCCCAGTGCGATTACCACCGCCGCCATTGCCAAACGCATGGGGCTGACCCAGGGCGCCCTGTTTCGACACTTTTCCAACAAAGACGAAATCCTGCAAGCTGTGATGGAATGGGTTGCAGAGCGGCTGTTGTTCCGGGTCGACGCGGCGATGCAGGCAGAATCATCTCCGCTTGCGGCGCTTGAAGCGGTATACAGGGCACATATCGCGTTTGTTATTGAGTATCCGGGTGTTCCGCGCATCCTGTTTGGCGAGTTGCAGCGTGCCGAGGAGACTGCATCGAAACGTATGGTGCAGACACTCATCCATCATTATGGAGAGCGACTGCACCGATTGCTTGAACAAGGGAAAGCGGACGAAGAACTGGAAACCGACCTCGACACCGAAGCCTCAGCCCTCCTCTTCATCGGCATGATCCAGGGCCTGGTGATGCAATCGCTGTTAGCCGGCAACGTAGAACGCATCCGCCACGACGCACCAAAGGTCTTTGCCATCTACCTGCAGGGGATACGGAGAAGACAATGAAAAAATTTCCCTTTCAATACCGCACGCTGGCCGTGCTGGTGGTGCTCCTGCCGTTGTTCGCCCTTTTTGTCTATGTCGCCCTGCGTTCGGGTCCGCTGGCACCGATCCCTGTAACCGTGGTTTCTGTTGAGCAGCGTTCCATCGCTCCGGGTTTGTTCGGGATCGGGACCGTCGAGGCCCGCTACACCTATAAGATCGGGCCGACCGTTGCCGGACGACTCAACAATCTTGATGTGGAGGTGGGGGATCAGGTGGCTGCCGGGCAGGTACTGGGTGCAATGGATCCGGTCGATATCAACGAACGAATCCAGTCCGCGGAGGCCTCGTATAAGCGCGCCGAGGCGCAACTCGATGAGGCCCGTGAACGTCAACGGTATGCGCAATCACAAGCCAGACGGTATCAGCGATTGCTGGTAACGCGCTCGACAAGTGAAGAGGTCGTGGCCACCAAAAACCATGAGCTGCAATTGGCCGAGGACGGTCTGAACGCGGCGCGTGAGGAACTCGTTCGCATCCGCGCAGATCGAGCGGCATTGGTGGCACAACGTGACAACCTCCAACTGATCGCTCCGGTCGCGGGCCTGGTGATCCTACGCAACGCAGATCCGGGGACGACGGTCGTAGCAGGCCAGGCAGTAGTGGAACTGATCGACCCGATGAGCCTGTGGATTAATGTACGGTTCGACCAGATTCATACGCGCGGCCTGACCGCCAACCTGCCGGGGCAGATCGTGCTTCGTTCCCAGGCAGGCAAGGTGAACGCAGGTCGCGTACTGCGAGTGGAGCCTATGGCCGATGCCGTGACCGAGGAAACGCTGGCCAAGGTGGTCTTCGATCGACTACCTCAGCCCTTGCCTCCTATCGGTGAACTGGCTGAAGTCACCGTTGCCCTGCCGCTGCTGCCGCCAGCACCAATCATCCCCAATGCCGCCATCCAAAAGAGGAACGGCATGGTGGGCGTATGGCAGGTTATCGAGGGTGATCTGCGTTTTACCCCGATTGTGTTGGGCGTTGCTGATCTGGAAGGACAAACACAGGTCCTGAAAGGTCTCAAAGCGGGCGATCAGGTGGTGGTGTACAGCGCCAATACCCTGCATGCCCGGAGCCGAATCCACCTGGTTGACCACATTGCGGGGGTAACGCGATGATCAGCCTGGCCGGACGCGACATCATGCACTCCTGGGGCAAATTTGTTTTTACCGGCATGGGGCTTGGCCTGCTGATCGGCGTCACCCTGTCCATGGCCGGCATCTATCGCGGCATGGTGGATGATGCCAAGGTGCTGCTCGACAACAGCGGCGCTGATCTCTGGGTGGTGCAGAAGGACACGCTCGGCCCCTATGCTGAATCCTCAAGTATCTACGATGATGTCTGGCGAGGCATTCGCGCTATGCCCGGCGTGGCACAGGTGGCCAACATCACCTATCTGACCATGCAGGTACGCCATGGAGAACGCGACGTGCGCGCGATGGTTACCGGCATTACGGCCGGACAACCCGGCACCCCCGGATGGCCGTCTCACCTCATTGCCGGACGCCAGATAACCCGAGGCCATTACGAGGCTGTCGCCGACATCGCTTCCCGATTCAAGCTCGGTGAACGCATTCAGATCCGCCGCAACCACTACACCGTCGTTGGCCTGACCAGGCGAATGGTATCGTCCAGCGGCGATCCGATGGTGTTCATCCCGCTCAAAGATGCGCAGGAAGCCCAGTTTCTCAAGGACAATGACGCCATACGGCAGCAGCGCCGCCGCACCGCCGAAAATTCGGCGTTCAACCGGCCCAGTGTCCCCGGTTTGCTTGACGCGGTCATCGCCTCGCAAAGCACCAACCAGTACGTGAACGCGGTGCTGGTACAGATTGCATCGGGTTATGGCCCGGAAGAAGTAGCGGCATCGATTCGCCGGTGGAAGCGTTTGACGGTCTATACCCGCAGTCAGATGGAGGAGATCCTGGTCGGCAAACTGATCGCCACTTCGGCACGGCAGATTGCCATGTTCCTGGTGATCCTCTCGATTGTCAGTTCGGCAATTGTCGCCTTTATCATTTATACCCTGACACTGGGGAAAATTCGTGAAATTGCCGTGCTCAAATTGATCGGCACCAAAAATCGAACCATTGTCGGTCTGATCATGCAACAATCCATCGCCCTGGGTTTAATCGGTTTTGTGGTGGGCAAGATTACCGCCACCCTGGTGATGGCGCCGATCTTTCCCAAATATGTACTGCTGGAACCGCTCGATTCCGTTATCGGTTTCTTTGCCGTGATCATGATCTGCGTCCTTTCCAGTATTATCGCCATTCGCGCCGCGCTCAACGTCGATCCGGCCGAGGCCATCGGAGGATGACATGGCCGGTGAAGGTATTCATATCGAACGGCTGGGAAAACGATACGGCAGTGGGGACACCGCTGTCGATGCCCTGAAAGACGTGAACATGCAGGTGGCCCCCGGCGAGGTGGTCGGTCTGATCGGGCCATCGGGATCCGGTAAGAGTACGCTGCTCAAATGCCTGGGAGCAGTGATCGAGCCCACGGCCGGGCGCATGATTCTCGGCGGCGAGGTAATCTATGACGATGGCTGGATGGTGAAGGATTTACGGGCACTGCGCCGCGATAAAATCGGCTTTATCTTCCAGTCGCCCTATCTCATCCCCTTCCTCGACGTCACCGATAATGTCGCCCTGCTGCCCATGCTGGCCGGAAAACCGAATGGTGAGGCACGCCAGCGGGCACTTGAACTCTTTCAAGCACTCGATGTGGAACATAGAGCCAAGGCTATGCCATCGCAGCTTTCCGGCGGTGAACAGCAGCGAGTGGCCATTGCCCGAGGTCTGGTCAATCGTCCTCCGGTGATCCTCGCAGACGAGCCCACGGCGCCGCTTGACAGCGAACGCGCGTTAGCGGTAATCCAAATTTTAAACGACATGGCCCGCAGATTCGAAACGGCCATCATCGTCGTCACCCACGACGAAAAGATCATCCCGACCTTCAAACGCATGTATCATATCCGCGATGGGGTGACCTATGAGGAAAAAGGGGAAGGGCGTGGTTTTGAGTGCAATACGACCTGATGGGCAAGAGAAGAACAGGCTCTTACGCTCCCGGCCAGCAGCTACCCTGCCCGTTCGCGGAACCGGTATGGCATATACCGCTTGGATCGCTGTGTTCGATCTGGAGAGTCGTGTGGTGAATATTGAATGCATGATGCAAATGCGCAGCGGTCTGATGGAGAAACGCGTCACTCCCGCCTGATTGCATAACCAGATGGGCTGTCAACACGTTTTCCGTGGTGCTCGCGGCCCAGATATGGAGATCGTGGACGTTTTGTACGCCGGGGAGTCCGGTCAGATAGTCAAGGACGGCGACCGCATCGATCTGAGCAGGCACACCGGCCATTGTCAGATTCAAGGAGTCCTTCAGCAATCCCCATCCGGAAACAAGAATCACGAACGCAATCGCAATGGAGATCACGGGATCCAGTATATTCCAGCCGGTGGCGGTGATAACCAGCCCGGACACCACCACTCCCGCTGAAACTGCGGCATCGGCGGCCATGTGCAGAAACGCCCCTTTGATATTGAGATCACTTTTTCGTCCTGCCATGAACATCCAGGCGGTCGCCGTGTTAATGACCACACCGATAGCGGCGACCACCATAATAGTCGTCCCGTTCACCGCTACTGGAGAGCGCATCCGACCGACAGCCTCCCAGATAATAACGCCCAGTGCTATGCACAGAAAAAGGGCGCTCCCCAGGGAAACAAGGATCGTCACTTTTTTAAAGCCAAAGGTCAGTTTGGCCGTGGCGGAACGTTTGGCAATGGTCATGGCCGCCCAGGCAAGAAGCAACGTCATCACATCGCTTAAATTATGGCCTGCGTCCGCTATCAGGGCTAACGAGTTGGACAGGGTGCCATAGCCCGCCTCAATCACAACAAAAAACAGGTTGAGCGCCGTACCGATGGCAAAAGCCCGGTCAAAATTTTGAGGGGCGTGCGTATGGTCATGGGTTTGTGCCACTGAAAACCTCCTGAACATCACGGTATCATTTATCGGCTTGTATTCTGCGCCCTTTTGAACGCCGTCAACATCGGAGGGCTTATGTTGTCTGCTCACATGATTCCTCGTACCGTTTGAATGCTGACCTCATCCTCCCTCAGCAGAGTGAATATTTACAGGTTGGTGGCGTCTCGTTGTGCCAGGGATACATCTCTACAACCCCTACCATGGCGCACCTCATCCAGCATACCGGCATGTTATGCTATACGTATCTGCGCAACCGACGCACGTGCTTCTCCTCCACGTATGTCGGGAACAATTCGTAGTTCCAGGATGGTCACACCTTCGAGGTCGACCGCATACTCTTCCAGCTCGTCGGTCGTGCCTGGCGGGCTGAAGGTATATTGCTGCCGTACAATCTCGTGATACGAGGTACCGGCGTCCGGCGACCATCGTACTACGAACTCTTGGGTCCGTGGGTGTTGCTCTTCGCGAAAGAGGAGCTGGATACGCGTTATTTTCTGTGCTTCGTCAAACAGTAAACGAATCGTCTGTTCACCCGCTTGGGCCGCCCGCCACCCCTGACCGTTGTTGGGCGTCAGCGCCGCCTCAATGGGATATGCGGCATCCTCGGAGGTGAGTTCGACTTGTGCTTTCTGTTGCAGGTCGAACCAACGGTGGTCGACCGAGGAAATCTTTTGCGAATTGGGGCTGACGATCTTTTTACGCATGGCCTTTCTATTCCTTTATCTGTTGTTGTACGAGAGAACGATTCTCCCTACTCCTCCCGCAATGCATCCCGCACCTTGACAGCCAGTTCCTCCAACGAGAAGGGCTTCTGGATAAAGTTTACGTCCTCGTCCAGTACCCCCTGATCAACGATCATGTCCGCTGTATAGCCGGACATGAACAAAATTTTCATGCGAGGATAAATGGAGAGTAACCGTTCCGCCAGGTTTCGGCCGTTCATTTCCGGCATGATGATGTCAACGATGAGTAATTGTATCTCGTTCGCGTATTCCTTGGCCAGCTCAATGGCCTCGCCTGGCCTGCCTGCGGCCAGCACACGATATCCCAATTTTTGCAGCATTGTTTGCGCTAAGGTCAAAAGCTCAGGTTCGTCATCCACCAACAGCACCGTCTCACCCTGGCTCAAATGGGGTACCGTTATCCGTTTTTCGCGAGAGGCGACCGCCACGTCCATATGCCGGGGCAGATAGACTTTAAACATCGTCCCTTTTCCTGGCTCGCTGTAGACATCGATGAATCCGTTATTCTGCGTGACGATGCCATGTACCATGGATAACCCCAGAGCAGTTATCTGCCCTACCTTCTGGCTGGTAATAAAGGGATCGAAAATTTGATTCAGAACCTTTTTTTCCATGCCGCATCCATCGTCGCTGACGGACAAGAGTACATATTCTCCTGCTGCAGCCCCCGCATGCTGTGTGCAGAAGGTCTCGTCAACAAAGACATTATCCGTTTCAATGATGATTTTGCCGACGCCGGTAATGGCGCTCCTGGCATTGACACAAAGATTGGTCAGGATTTGCCCGACTTGGACGGAGTCCATCTTGACGAGACTCTGACCTTTTTGGGGCCGCCATGACAGATGGATATTCTCCCCGGCGATCTGCCGCAGAATCTTCAGCATGCTCTCTACGTTCTGGTTCAGGTCGAGAACCTCGAGGTTGGTCTTCTGTTTGCGGGCAAACACCAGTAATTGACGGGTAATAGCCACGGAACGTTTGGCAGCTTTTAAAATAACCTCAAGATTCGCATGCAGCTGCTGGTCGGGAACCGTCTTTTCCAGGGCCAGTTCCGCATAGCCGATAATAACACTGAGCATGTTATTATAATCGTGTGCAATACCGCCCGCCAGCGAGCACACCGCTTCCATTATCTGATTCTGCTGAGATTGGGCCTCCAGTCGAAGCAGCTCGGTAATGTCCCGCTTGACGGCTATGTAGTTGACGATCTGGCCCGAGGGGGTGCAAACAGGAGAGATGGTTGTCTCCTCGGTGTAGAGGGTGCCGTCTTTGCGTTTGTTGACGATCTGGCCAGACCAGGTTCGGCCGCTGGAGATGGTGTCCCAAAGAGAGCGGTAAAAAACATCGTCTTGCTTCCCGCTTTTAAGGATACGTGTGTTCTTGCCAACAGCTTCCTCTCTGCTGTACCCTGTTGTCCACTCGAAGGCCGAGTTGACGAATTCGATATTTCCTTGGGCATCGGTGATGACGATAGCCTCACCGGACTGCTCGATGGCTGTCATCAACCGATTGCACTCAATCTCGGCCTGTTTGTGCGCCGTAATGTCACGGATGAGGAACTGCATTACCCTGCCCTGGTCCCCTGCGTACACGGTACTGGAAAAATCCACGATAACGGTCGTTCCCTTGCCGGTGTCCAGCGGCAGCTCCTTGTAGCGGAAAAATTCGTTTTCCTGCAGGGTCTGAAATGCGGTCTGAGAAGCGGCAACACGTGTAAACGCTCCAATTTCCCATAGGTACTTGCCGTATACGGCATCGTCAGGATAACCGAGCAACTGCAGCAGGAAAGGGTTGACATCAATAATCCTGCCTGTATCGGCTTCGAGAATCAAGATGCCGTCTCCGGCTGAATCAAACAGTCGTCGATAGCGCTTCTCGGAGTCCTGAAGCGCTCTCTCAACCTTTTCCTTTTCCAGTATCTGTTGTTCCAGAACTGCAAGGCGATGCTTCAGTTCGGTGTTGGCGAGACGGAGTTGGGTTTCGACATTTGTATGTGGCACAGCTCTAACCTCGATAATGTGTTCTCTTGGTTAAACCGACGGGTAATGGTCCAGATGCTGGCGGGTTGCCTGTTGTTCCGGCACCCACCGCAATATTGCTGCTCTCTTCTCTCTAATAAACAACCCTTTGCGCAGGAGACGCTGTTCTGTGATGCCGCCTGAAATCCCGGTCAATTGCAGCAGCACACCATGCTCTGTGCCCATTATGAGGGGAGCAGAAACAGGTCGGTGCAGGGGGCATGCAGCCTCCTATGCATTGCCGTTTTCCCTGTTCTCTTGCTCGCTCGCGGACGGGGTAGATTGGTCGTCTGAGGAAGACGCCATGCCGGGTGTGGCTGCCGCCAGCATTTTTCTCAGCTCATCGCCATGCACACTTTCATTCTGCGAAAGAAGCTTCGCTAACGCATCAAGGACTTCCCGCCGTTCCGAGAGGATGGTACGCACACGTTGATGGGCTTCCTCGACAAATCGTGCGACCTCTTCGTCAATTTGGGCCGCTTTCGCTTCACTGTACTCTTTCGGGGACGAATAATTTCCTGGGAGAAACATTGACTGGTGCGGACGCTCATAACTCACCAGTCCCAGGGTATCGCTCATACCGTATTCCGCAACCATGGCCCGGGCAATGTCCGAGGCCCGCTGCAAGTCGTTCTGCGCACCGGTTGAGATTTCCTGAAAAACCAGCTCCTCCGCTACCCTGCCCCCTAAAAGAACGGCCAGGCGATCTGTCAACTCCGAGCGCGTCATGAGATAACGATCTTCAGTGGGTTGTTGCTGGGTGTAACCGAGGGCAGCGATGCCGCGGGGAATAATGGATATTTTATGCACAGGGTCAGCGTGCTCAACAGACTCGGCCACAATCGCATGTCCGGACTCATGAATGGCAATAATTTCTTTTTCCTGGGCATTCATCACCCGGCTCTTCTTTTGGAGCCCAGCGACTACCCGGTCGATAGCCTCGTCAAAATCCGCCAGCTCGACCATGTCTTTATTATTCCTTGCCGCCAGCAACGCCGCTTCATTGATGATGTTGGCCAGGTCTGCTCCCACGAAACCCGGGGTACGGCCGGCAATCGTACGCAAATCAACATCGGGACTTAACACCACATTTTTGGAGTGAATTTTTAAAATGGCTTCCCTGCCAATAATATCGGGCCGGTCAACCAGCACCTGCCGGTCGAATCGTCCTGGACGGAGCAAGGCAGGATCCAGGGTTTCCGGGCGGTTGGTGGCGGACATAATGATGACCCCTTTATTTGTTTCGAAGCCATCCATCTCCACCAGAAGCTGGTTCAGGGTCTGCTCCCGTTCGTCATGTCCTCCCATAACATTCATCCCCCGTGATTTGCCGATGGCATCCAACTCATCGATGAAGATGATACAGGGTGCCTGCGCCGCAGCCTGGGCAAACAGATCGCGAACACGGGCCGCGCCCACGCCGACGAACATCTCCACAAACTCGGACCCGCTGATGCTGAAGAACGGCACTTTGGCCTCCCCGGCGACGGCACGAGCCAGCAGGGTTTTGCCTGTACCCGGGGGGCCGACAAGAAGCACCCCTTTGGGTATTCGTCCACCCAGTTTTTGAGCTTTCTCAGGAGAGCTTAAAAATTCAACCACCTCCTCGAGTTCTGCCTTGGCTTCATCAATCCCGGCTACGTCTTCGAAACTGACCTGTATCTCACTCTCGGCAAAAATTTTGGCGGTGCTTTTGCCAAAGGACATGGCCCCCATTCCCGTTCCAATTTTTTTAATGGCAAAGCGCCAGATCAGAAAAAAGAGGGCAAGAGGGAAAATCCAGGAAAGCAGGCCAGCTAAAAATTTGTTTTGGTACCTGCCTGAATATTGGATGTTTTGCTGATCCAGCTCCTTCACCAGACCAGGGTCATCAACGCGAATGGTTGTAAACTCTTTTTCTGGAACTCCGGCCAGGGTGCCACTGATATTTTCAGGACCGATGGTCACACTGATCACCTTGCCTTTGGTGACGTATTGTTTGAATTCGCTGTAGGGAATGGGTTCCACTTTTTTAGGAAAAAGGGCGGGCCCCAGGTATGAAAAGATGAGCATGATCATCAGGAATAACCAGAAATTGAACGGTCCCCTGGGAGGTGCGGTCTTGTCCTTGTCCTGAGGATCTTCCGGGTCGAACAGGGAACGAAACTTGTCTTGGAAATTTTCCGGTCGTTTATTTTTCGGATCAGTCGACATTTTTTATTCCTCTTCTTGCCAGTTGTTATGGGCAATCGAATCCACCGCTTTTTGTGGCGCCGCCTGCAACGGCCAACGTTCCTGCAGCGCCCGTATATTTTTACTGTGCGTAAGAATCACTAGCTCATCGTCAATATGGAACGTTGTTGCTGCATCGGCATGGGCAAATTTGCCTTCACGATAGTAGCAGATGACCTTGGCACCAGCAGGTAATTGCAGATCTTTGGCCGCAATCGCTTCTTCTTCCTTGGCAATCAAGGTGAAAAATCGAGCCTCATCTTTGAGAATCGTGGAAAGTTCAACGGTTTCGCCGCCACTCACCATATCCACAAGGTTGCGACTGATAGTGCGCAAGGGAATGATCGTGTCCTGCAAACCCAACTCGTGGCAGATGCCCTCGAACTCCGGATCGCCGATACTGGTAACGACGCGGTTAAAACCGAGGGAACGACCTACGACACTGGCGATGACGTTAGCCTGATCGCTGCCGGTAAGGCAGAATAAAAAGTCGGTCTGCGCGGGATTGACCTCGCGTAGAATGTGAGGGTGGCTGCCATCGCCCTGCAGGAAGCTGCAATCCATCTCTTCGGACAATGCATCGATTCTGGCCTTGTCGGTTTCGATAATGATCACTTCGTGGCCTTTTTTAATAAGCGCGGTAGCGGTGCCCACGCTCACTTTTCCGGCTCCGACAAAAACTATTCTCATGCCCCCTCCATTCTTCTGCCAAACCACGTCCCCGGGTACAGCATCACCAACAAGGCGATGATTTCAAGTCTTCCCAGCAGCATGTCGACACACAAAACCCCTTTGAGCACTGCGGGTAGGGCGGTACTGGTCAGGCCCACGGAAAGGCCTACCGTGCCTGTTGCCGAAACCACTTCAAACAAGGAATCGAGCGGACTGTATCCCATTGCCACAAAGGGGAGCCAGGACAACCCAACAACGGTAACGAACAGCAGAATAAGCAGTAGAGCCGTTTTGATCTCGTCGTCTTCCAGTCGACGTCCTGCCAGGCGGGTTTCGAAGACAGCGTGTTTCGGTAGGCAGGTCCGCACGATGATCAGCTGAAACACACTGACCGCGATCAACAGCCGCAGCAGCTTGAATCCGCCTGCAGTCGACCCTACTCCTCCTCCCATGAGCATTGAAAATATCAAGAGTACCTTTGAACCGGCATCAAGTTGTGCGCACGGCATCGCGGAAAACCCGGCGGTTGTCTGGGCTGAAAAAGCGAGCAGCGGAGCCTGGTGGACCACTTGCGGCCAGGCCGTGTCGTTGCTCAACCGCATGGAGGCGCCTATTGCCAGCGTAGCGACCAGAGAAAGGATGACGATAGCTCGGAACTGCAGTGTATCCACAGCAACCCCCCGTTTCTTTTGCGCTATTCGGGAGTAAAACGTCAGTGGTATCGCGCCGGCGAGACAGACCAGGGTAATCCACACCTGTGCGGGCCATCCCAGGAGTGCGAGGCTGCTGTCGTACGGAGCAAATCCACCGGTCGAAACCGCCGCAAAGGTATAGAGGATCGCGTCAAAAAAACCTACACCCGCCAGCACGGATCCGATAACACCCAGGGTGGTCAATACGATATAAATTTTCAGGATCAGCCGTGCGTATGCTCTCGTGCCGCCAACCAAGTCGTCGGTTTCGGTTTCCGTGGCAGCCAGACCTTTCGCTACCAGTCCCGGTTGCATGACCAGCGCCAGGGAAAGTACAACGATGCCTAACCCTCCATACCACTGCATCCAGGCACGGGTAAAAAGAAACGTCTCCGGCACGCCGGCCAGTGTTGCCTTTGTGCTCAGTCCGGTGGTCGTCACGCCGGAGATGGCCTCGAAGAGCGTATCCAGAAATCCAAGCCCTGAACTCATCATCGGATAGGTCATGACCAGCGGCGTAAAAAGGAACATAAGGGCCCCCAACACCATTCCTTCATTAGCCTGCATACTTGCAGGAGCATGCAGTCTTGCTGTTGCTGCCCCCAAGCCGGTCAACACGCAAACCACAACGGCATACCGTACGGCAAACTGCCAGTCTTCAAAGAGCAGCGACACCACGAGAGGCAGCAGGGTCAGCACAGCGAGCACCAGGCACAACTGACCGAAATACTTACAGAGCACACGAAACCGGACCGCGTATCTAAGTTCGGTTGCCAGCTTTCCCATAAATCAGTCCAGGTTGTTCTTATCGTCCAAGAAAATACTTGAGTCAGATTGAACAGATCCAATACCAGGGGCACAGGCTTGCGGCGTGATCTGCCTCTCGCTTGCGCCAGTGTTCCATGCCTTGCCTCTCATTGAGTTTTTTTGGGGGAAATCTCAGTAATGTTTGCCTTCATGCGCTCGAAATCTTCCTTGGACAATTCGCCGCGCGCGTATCGTTTTTTGAGGATATCCTCCGCTGTTTCTTTCCTTCCTAATCCACTTTTCTTCAGGAAAAAGACAACCAAAAAGATGATGAGAACCCAAAAAAGGATCATGAATAGCCAACCGAATCCCATTCCTACACCCATGCCGTGATCACTGTACCAGTGCATATTGTGGACCTCCTGTACGATTTTCCCGCAACTTCATGATGAAGAAATGCCCCTCCCGCTGTGTCATGACCGTATCAGCCTAATGGGTGCTTTCCTTACAAGAGAGCTGCAGGAATCGGTGTTGTGTCTGTTATGGGATCACTTCACCTTTTCATTCTATGTGCGCTTTAGCTGTTTGGAGTGCAACTGCTTTATCTTTGGTAAACAGCTTCCATTTCATTGCTGATGAATGAATACCTGCTTTTTTGTCTTGGCCTCTACAGTAATACCAGTGTCCAAAACGTTCGACCGTAGCAAAGGGATGATTTTCTGTGCACAGCAGGCTGCACGGATTAATTTCTTTAAAATAGATCGTTTCATCCGGATCTTCGTCATATGACATATTTTTTGGTAATTCGATCTGCGATACATCCACATTCGCTGCTTCTTTTTCATCGAGCCAATCTGAAACTTTCATTTTTCCCTCCTTCCTGAATCTTCCACAATAGTGCAGACGAACGAGCGAGAGGTACCTCTGTCGTATTTGTGTATTGGAGAGGCCGCCTTTATTTCAATGAGGCAATGAGGTACTTCAATTTTCCACCGGCCTGCACAAAGAGGTCACGTACCCAGAGGCAACAGGCCTTTATACTTATATTTATTATAGTAGTACCTTCCTCTTTCCTGCGCCGCCATTTTCTCAAAGCAACACGTCATCAGTTGCTTTTCCCCTTCTTTCAGTCCTGGAAAAATGAAAATCCGGTTTGCGGCGGTCCTGATTCAGAGCCTGTCGTAAAAAAATTCTGAATAAGATGACGGGAAATCGAGCCAATGGTACAACTGGCGACTGACACCATACAGTACTGTAACGGAAGGAAGGAAACGGGAGGAACTATAGAATGACCAATGGGTTATTGATCGTATTCACTGGTAACGGCAAGGGCAAGACCACTTCAGCCCTGGGTATGGCTATGCGTGCTGCCGGTCATGGCCTGAAGGTCTGTTTCATACAGTTCATCAAGGGCAGCTGGCGCTATGGCGAACTCGATGCGGTCAAACGGTTTGAAGGATTGATCGACCTGCATGTCATGGGCAAAGGATTCACCTGGAAGTCCGATAACCTGGAAGAAGACGTCCGTCTGGCTCGCGAAGCCTGGGATTTTGCCTGCGCGGCTATCGCTTCAGGAGCCTATCATACGGTGGTGCTCGACGAATTCACCTACCTGCTCCATTACAAGATGCTGGAGATCGAGCCGTGCCTGCAGTTCCTCGCCAATCGTAATCCGGCGCAACATGTGGTCATTACCGGCCGTTATGCCCCGGATCAACTGGTGGCTGCCGCCGATCTGGTCACAGAAATGCAGATGATCAAACATCCTTTGAAACGCGGGATCAAAGCGCAGAAGGGAATCGAATTTTAATCGGCGGAAAAGAATGGATCGCAGCAGGAAGCTGACCAACTTCAAGAAACCGTCGGCGTGCGACCCGTCGGACGGTATATACTTCTTATACGGTATCTTGTCAGGGAACCACCCCATGGGCGATAAAAACCGTGGTCATGGCAAAGGTTGTCGGCTGGCGAATACCATTTTCCAGTTTGTGAAAGAATGCAATAGTCTGTTCGTCAAGCTCTCCGGCGCGTTCGAGTACCTGACGCTTGAAACTGTAGACGATCGAAAAAAAAGTTTCCCGGCCAAGGGCAGATGCCGTAATCGGGATATGCTCCACGCCGACGTCCTGCAGACCGGTCTCATGCATATATCCGTGCAATTTGCGACCAATATATCGGTCGCCACCGGCAGCTGACTGCGCATGAGCAATGCGTTTTTCCATATATTCCAGCCCTTCCGGGGGCGGATGCACCATAGTTGTGCGATCGTCAACATCAAGAACAACCACAATCCCGCCCTGTCGAGTGACCCGTCGCATCTCAGCGAGAACCGCGAGGGGGTTGGGCAAATGCTGAAAAAGAAGGCGCGCATAACTGAAATCCACGATGCCGTTGTCGAGAGGAATCTGTTCTCCGGTACCCTTGAGAAAACGGCAACGTTCACCAAACCCCTGACTGCCAACAAGCGTTTCTGCTTTGGCTCTCAGCGTATCTTCGGGCTCTACGCCGAAGACCGTAGTCAACGGCAGGCGCCTGGCCACAAGAAGAGAAGTCACGCCCGGTCCGGAACCCAGATCGAGGACCGTTGCACCGTCGTGGAGTCCGACGCTGTTGAGAACGGAAAACTCTATATCCTCCCCAATGGTTGCCTGGGCAATTAAGCGCTTGAACTCACTTTCCTGGTCGCCGAGACTGTCGAACCGGTAGGACTCGATTCGGCTTGCGATCGTATCCGTATCGGGACATTGATGCAATAAAGGGCGATTACTCCGTGTGGCGCCAAAGGGATGGCCGTCGCCGCAGGCAACGGCGTCGGTGAGATGAACAAAACGGTCAGCCAGCTTTTTCAATAATCTGTTTGCAAGCTTGAGTCCAAGTTCAGCATCTGCGCGACCAACCCGATCAAGAAAATCAAAGGGTAAAAGGACGGCCTCTGACTGTTCCAGGGCAACAAGATCGGCAGTCCGCTGCTTTCCGCCAAGGCTGCGTATTTCCCCGAACGGTTCTCCGGGAAGAATGACGTTGATGATCCGCGAAACACCGTCCACCGTAACTTCAACCCCCAGGCTTCCGGAAAGCAGCACGCCCATCCCCTGTTCGGTCTCGCCGCGGCGGTACACATATTCTTCTCGGGAAAAGGTTATTTCCGATAATCGATGCCCCACAACCTTTCGTTCTTCTTCTGAAAGCTGGTCAAAAAAAGCATCTTTTCCAGCGCGCGCATCGTTGGGTGTGGTGTGGGCCAAGCGGGCCCAGAGGTGATGTATTTTTTTCCTGGAAAACCCGGGATCTTTAAAGGCAGGAAACCTGTCGGTCAGCTTTCGGGCTGTTCCTCCTTTATCATCATGCGCCTTGGGACATAGCCGCGCAAGGGGACTTTTGATTTCGTTGAGGTAGGTCCAGTCGCGGATGCAATGAACAATCGGGACACGGATGCCAGCGTCGATTCTGAAATTTTCGGTGTACGGCCGGTACCCCAACTGATAGTAAAAAGCAACAAACGGAAGGGAGCAATAAGAAATTCCGGCCAAGGCGCCTTCGCGCAAGGAGAAGCGATACAGTGCCCCGATAAGCAGCGAGGCCACCGTCCTGCCTCTGGCTTGGGGAGCAACAGCAAAATGCGAAGCGTAGCTAATCCTATCTCCATCAAATAATTCGACCAGCTCCGTCGCCTTCAAATGCTTTTGGAGGTGCTCGGAAAGTGCAGCTGTCGCGAGCGTATTGGTTCGCACGCACCCCTGTATGCGTCCCGATTGATCGACAGCGACGAAATGCTGCGCTGTTTCATCAAGCGCATCTCGCATGAGCCGGTGCTCGTGATCCATACCATCCATGGATCGGCAAAACTCGTCGGACCAGATCTCGTACAAAAAACGATACATTCGTTCCCGATCGAGCGTGGTCGCTGGCTGAATAACATGGATGGTCATACCATTTCCTCTACGGCTGATATCTTTTAATGCGATACGTCTAACCCGGCCAGAATAAGGGATGACAATGCCGATGTACGCTGTTGCCGGGTAATTGCTTCAAAACACACAGATTTCGAAATACGCTCCAAAGGTTCCACCCGCGGTCAAAATGCACGCCGCGTTATCTCTTTTTCTATCGGTACCGTTCGTC
>JBFJXW010000052.1:0-21171 GCA_041622895.1 Desulfobulbus sp.
ACACATTGAGCGCCGGTCCGGCCTGATCATAATTCCACATCCAAAAGAAAAACGGCCAAAAATTGTTCCGTTGATTGATGAAGATGTGGAGCTTCTCCAATCCTTCCCGGCTTCATTCCCTAAGCTGTATTTTTTCAGGCACGAGAAAACGAAAGGGCGCAGCCTGGCAGGTTCTCGTTTCGGAGAGAATTTTTTTTATACATGGTGGAAACGGGCCTGTAAAAATTTGGCAATCGAGGGCGTGGATCTGTACGGCGGGACTCGGCATTCATCGGCAATTGCCCTTACCAACTTCGCCACTCCGGAACAGATCAGGCGTGCCACCATGCATTCAACAAATGCAGCTTTCGAACGTTATTACCAAGTAACAATAGATGAAGTGAAAGGGGTTTACCAATCAACTCGGTGTGATACCGCTGTGATACCAAAAAAGAAAAGCAACAGGCGTTAACCTGTTGCTTTCTTTGGTAAAATATGGTGAACGAGGCGGGATTCGAACCCGCGACCTTTGGCTTCGGAGGCCAACGCTCTATCCAGCTGAGCTACCCGTCCGTATGGAGAATTTGCGGACACTTCTTACCATACAATCTTCCCGGTTCCTAGCCTAATTTTGCTTCCTGGCCAGGATATCCCGATTTGGCGCTATTGTGCCGGTTGTACCAATCCACCTTTGGGGTCCTTATGCTGTCAGAGGTCGGTCTGCTCGTTAGCCAGTTTGAATTTGGCAAGCAAATGGAACACCAGGGAGAGAATCATGCCGACCACCGTTGCCAAGGCCATGCCTTTCAACTGCACCGTGCCGATCTTCACGGCTACGCCGCTGATGCCGACGATAAGAACGATAGCGGTCAGGGATAAATTGGCCGGTTTGGAGTAATCGACCTTGGCTTCTACCAGCATGCGCACACCGGAAGCGGCAATAACGCCGAACAGGAGCATGCAGACCCCGCCCATGACCGGGGTAGGAATTGACTGGATAACGGCGGAAAGTTTGCCGATGAAAGCGAGAAAAATGGAAATAACCGCAGCCCCACCGATCACCCAGACCGAATAAACCCGGGTGATGGCCATAACCCCAATATTTTCACCATAGGTGGTGGTCGGGACCGATCCGCAGAATCCGGAAAGCACCGTGGAGATGCCGTCACCCATCAGGGAACGATGCAGGCCGGGATCTTTGGTTAATTCGCGGTTCACAATGTTGCCCGTTACCACCAAGTGGCCGATGTGCTCGGAAATGACAACCAGCGAAGCGGGAAGGATAACGAGGATGGCGTTGATGTCAAATTTGGGTAGGTAGAGCGTGGGGAGTGCCAGGATCGGGGCATTGCCGACGCCTTCAAATTGCACCAGACCCAGGGGGATGGAAATCAGGTAGCCGACGATGATACCGGTCAGTACCGGAACAATGGCCATGAACCCCCGGAAAAGTACGGAACCGAACGTCACTACCAGCAGGGTGACGAGTGAGACGGTGATGGCTTTCATGTCGTAGGCGCCACTGGCGGGATCGGGCATGATGCCCGCCATGCCGGTGGCTACACCCGCCAGTTCAAGACCGATGAGGGCGACAATGGGTCCCATGGTCGCTGGTGGCAGGACTGTGTCGATCCAGCTTGATCCGAATTTCCAGATAATGAGAGCCACGGACATAAAGACCAGGCCCGAGGCAATGAACCCGCCGAGGGCATAGGAATAATTACCGCCCCACAGGGCTTGATTGGCACCGAGGACAACAAAAACTGGAGATAAAAAGGCGAAACTCGAACCAAGAAAAGCCGGAGCCTTGCCTTTGCAGAGAACGAGGTAGATCAGCGTACCGATACCGTTCATCAACAAGACAATGGCCGGGTCGATTTTGAAGAGTGTCGGTACCAGGACCGAGGCTCCGAACATGGCAAAAAGATGTTGGAAACTCAGCGGGATGCCGCTGAGCAGGGGAACTTTTTCATCTACCTGAATTGTTTTTCTCTGCATTGGCTTGATTCCATCAATAGGGGTAATAAAGGGGAGATACGGCGGGAAAGCCTGCTGAACTGGAAGACCTGTCCTGGTAAAACCGGAGGGACCATAATAGAGAACACGCCATTTGTCATCCTCGAAGCGATGACTTGGTTCAATCGCCGGGAGGGTACCACAGGGGAGTACTTTTCAGGTCGTTCTTCGATGCAGCTCATCCATGTATTCATCCCACTCCACCGGCAGCGAGGATTTTTTCTTGATGTTGCATTCCTTACAGCTGGGAACAAGGTTGTCCTTGGTGGAGCGCCCGCCCCGTGCCAATGGGATGACATGGTCCATGGTCAGGTTCTGGAATCCCACTTTTTGGCCGCAATACCAGCAGGTACCGCTGGCTGTTTTCTGCTGCCACCAGCGGGTGCGGCGCAATTCTCTGGCTTTTTTGCGTTCAACGCGAATGATTGCATCGTCGATGCTGTCGATGGAAAAATAATCGTTGCTCATCATGCAACCTCTCCGAGTAACAGTTGGCGGGCCTTGCCGACAAGGTACAGTGAGCCGGCTACGCAGATCAGGTCTTTTGAGGATGCATCCTTCGCTGCCATTTCCAGTGCTTGCTCGACGGTATTGGCACAGTGTGTTTTCTCGCGCATCGCTGGAGGCACCTGCGCATACAAGTCGGACGGGGCAGCGGATCGAACCGATTCGGCACGGGTGAAGATGACGGTATCGGCAAGCGCCATCAATGCAACCAGGACGGAATGGATGTGTTTATCCGCCATGCTGCCCCAAATGAGCACGAGCTTTTCCCGGGGATACCCGTGCAGTAAAGCCTGATGCAAGACTAAAACGCCGGCCTTGTTGTGGGCGCCGTCGAGGAGAAAGGTGAGGGGTTTTCCTTGCAAGGGCAGGGGGATCAATTCCATGCGACCCGGCCATCGTACCTGTCGCAGGCCATCTTCCAGCACTTGTCGGGAAACGGGAAATCGGTTTTCGAGCAGCTCGAGAGCGGCTAGGGCGAGGCTGGTGTTGATGATCTGGTGGGCGCCGGCAAGTGCCAGGGGCAGGCCTGTACGGGTGGCTCCGGCAACAGGGCAATAGTCGAGGAATCCTGGGCTGTTGCAGATACCGGAAAAATCACGTCCGTACATATACAGCGGACTGTTTAGTTGCTGGCACCGCTGTTGTATAACCGGAACCGCGTCATCCTCTCGCCCTGAAAATACCACCGGTATTCCCGGTTTGATGATACCCGCCTTTTCTCCGGCAATTGCCGTGAGGGTTGTACCCAGATGTTGTTCGTGATCCGTGCTGATATCGGTGATGATGGACAGCAGCGGGGTGACCACGTTGGTGGCATCAAGGCGGCCGCCTAGGCCGGTTTCCAGGATAACCACATCGGTCTGTTCTTCTTGAAACCAGAGCAGGGCAAGAAGTGTGGTGAATTCAAAATAGGTGGGTGGCTGACGTTCGCCAAGAAAAGACTGCAGCCGAGTGACCAACTGGGCAAATCGATCTTCGGAAATATAGGCGGACCCAATTTGGAATCGTTCCCGCACCGAGCTGAGATGGGGTGAAGAGTAAAACCCGGTGCGGTAGTCTGCAGCTGTGAGAACAGACAACAGGGTGGCCCCTACTGAACCCTTACCGTTGGTTCCGGCAATATGGATAATGTGGAGTTGATCCTGAGGGGAACCAAGTTCAGCAAGCAGGGTGTGTGTGGTTTCCAGTCCCAGTTTAATTTTGAAGAACTGTAATTGGTCCAGATAGGTTTCGGCTTCCCGGTAATTCATGGAGATCTGCAGAAAGGATGTTGATACGGAGACAGCGAAAAATTACATTGTGTGCAGCGGATTATCCCACAATCTCCAGATTGGCGTAATCGAGATGGAGGATTTTGCTGCCGTGACGGTCAAATTGAACTTCTACCCGGCGCGGACCCGGGATACTGGTTACCTTGCCGATTCCGAAAAAGGCATGGTTGACCTGCATGCCCGGTTGATAGACCACACGGGCTGACTCCACTTTAGTCTTTACCGGGACGCCGGACAATGCTTTGTCGCTCTCTTGGTAGTACTGGCTGGTCATGGGGGAGGTTGTGATTCCGGCTCGATCTGTTTTGTTGTACAGACCGGGGCTGATCTCCCGCAGGAAGGGGGACATTGCCGCACGCATATGCTGTCGATCCGGTGTGACCAGTTCCCGGGGATAGGAGAGAAAGAGCTGTTGTTTGGCCCTGGTAGCGGCAACATACAGCAGGCGGCGTTCTTCTTCCCACTGTTCGCCGGGTACCGTATTCTGGTGCGGAAACCGCCCTTCGGCCAGGCCGATGACAAAGACCGTATCCCATTCCAGGCCTTTGGCCGAGTGGATGGTGGAGAGGATCAGGCGCTCTTCGTCTCCAGAGGTGTTTTCGGCCGTGCCGGGTTCCGGCGGATCCAGAGCCGTATCGTCGACAAAAGACTGGAGGTCGCCGTAACCAGCGATCAGGGCCTTGATCTGATCAAGCTCTTTGCGCCGTTTGGGGTAATCGTCGTAGTACATCTTTTCGAAAACCGGCTCATAATATTCCATGACCAGATCATACTGATCGGATGGCGTCAATCCTTCCTGGATCAGGCGTTGCAGCGTGGCGGAAAGTTTATCGAATTGTGATTTCCAGGCACCACCGGGACGATAGGCGATAAGTGCATTAAGCGGCGTATCGGAATCGGAGATGCTATGGAGAATTTTCTGTACGGTTTTGGGTCCAACTTTCTCCAACTGCAGGAGAATACGGTTCCAGGACAGATTGTCCCAAGGGTTGATCAACACCCGGAAAAAGGAAAGCAGATCCTTGATATGAGCTGATTCGGTCAGTTTCAGGCCGCCGCGTTTGTCGAAGTCAAAATCATGACTGGCCAGTTCAATCTCGAGTTTATAAGAATGATAGCCGGAGCGGAACAGCACGGCAATATCGCTTAAGGGGATGCCCTCTTCCCTGCGCTGTTGTATCTGCTGAACAACAAACCGTGCTTCTGCCGCTTCGCTGGGGGCATTGATTACCTGTGGCCGGATGCCGCCTTCGGTGCTGGTAAACAGGGATTTGGTGAACTTTTGTTCGGCGTTGGCAATGATGGCATTGGTCAGTTGCAGAATCGGCGCGGTGGAACGGTAGTTTTCCTCCAGCTTGACGACTTTTGTACCCGAAAATTGATCGGAGAAGCGCATGATATTGTAGAAATCTGCACCACGGAAACTATAGATTGACTGGGCATCATCGCCGACCACCATGACATTTTGGTGTCGATAGGCCAGCAGACGGACAATTTCAGCCTGGATTTGATTGGTATCCTGGTATTCATCGACCAGAATATGCTGGAAGCGGGTCGACAATTCATGTCGGGCCCCCTCGGACTCAGTGAGGAGCCGTTTCCAGTGAACCAGCAGGTCGTCGTAGTCCATCAGGCCATGATCGCGCTTGAACTGATGATAATGCTCTTTAATGGTATAGAAATCGTGTACGAATTCAGAAAGGTGGATATGGTCCCGATACACCAGTTCTTCGATGCTGGTCGATTTATTGATGGCCCCGGAAATGAGGTTCATTACCACTCGTTTTGAGGGAAACCGTTTGCCGGCACCAGCCATGCCCAGAGACGATTTGAGCAGATTGATGATGCCTTCGGCATCGCCACGGTCGATGATGGTGAAGTTTGAGCCGAGTCCCAGATGGTGACCATACTGGCGGAGTAGAATATTGGCAGTGGCATGAAAAGTGCCGCCCATGACCCTGCGGCTCGATTGATCGGTCAGTTGTCCCGCTCGGTAGAGCATCTCCTGGGCAGCACGACGGGTGAAGGTAAGCAGGAGGATAGATTCCGGAGCCACACCCTGCTGGATAAGGTAGGCCATCCGATAGACAAGGGTCCGGGTTTTGCCGCTGCCCGCCCCGGCAATGACAAGAATCGGTCCGTCGCCGTGGGTGACGGCTGCATATTGGGCGGGATTAAGGACCTTGGTGGTAATAGTGGCTGCGGGTGCGGCCTGTGGCTGTTGCTCGTTGCTGGAAAAAAGTTGGGATTGCATACCCGATCTTCTACCATAGAGGGGCTTGTGCTGCAATGAGTGTTGACATATCTGGCTGGGACTGGGTAAAGTCGGCCCTTAAAAAATATTCTCAGGGCGTCATTTGCCTGTGGGAATGCACAAGGGCATTTTTCCCGCGCGTGGCTGTGTCAGCTTTTTTATGGGCGCACACCTCGGGAAAGACGATTTATTGACACTGTTACAGGATAACAACGATGCGTCCAGAACAAATATTTACCGAACCCGTAGTCCAGGCTTTGTTTCCCGCTGAACGCACCAATGATTTTTTTGATGCACTGTTAGGCGATGCCAGTGAAGGGGCCTATGATATTGCCCTGACCTTTGACAAGTATGACTTGGATAAGCAAGAACTTCATTTCTTCATCAACCTGCACGAACGACCAGGCTGCTGCCTAGCCTGCAACCTGACGTATGGACTGCCCGAGGTTTTTTCCCGACACCCGATTATTAATGTTAAGGGTCTGGTTCAGGAAATCGAAAAGCTTATGGGCGGGAAAATCGTATGTGAGAGTTGGAAGCTGGGGAATACCGTGCAAAAAGGCCGGTCATTGCACAGCATTCCATTGAAGATTCAGATTCGCGAGCAGTAGTTTTCAGATGTGATTCGGCGAGCGATACACCAGAAGGGAGCAGCAGGGCAGGGAGCAATCAGTTAACGGCTACCTGTGCTCTGCCATTGGCTTTTGCCTGGTAAAGAATATCGTCAGCCCGTTCCATCCAGTCGTCGATATTCATCCCCGCTTCCCATTCGGAAAGGCCGATACTGACTGCTAATTTTCCGGCATCGGTGACGATATTCAATTCTTCCACAGCCAGGCAGAGCCGTTCGGCCAGGTAACGGGCATCTCTTATACTGGTGTCCGGCAGGACAAGGAGAAACTCGTCGCCGCCCATGCGTACAAGAAGGTCGGTAAGTCGGACCTGATTTTTTAAAATCTCGGCAACTTGTTTGAGCACCTGATCTCCCATCATATGGCCCATGGAGTCGTTGACTGCCTTGAAGTGGTCAAGATCAAGCGAGGCCAGGGTGAGTGGGTGTCCATGGCGCTTGGCCTGTTCGACTATGGAACCGATCCGTTCTTCAAAGACAAAGCGGTTGGACAGGCCGGTCAGGCTGTCTTTGCGCGCCTGGGCAAAGACCTCTTCGTATTCCAGAGCACGTTTCAAGGGTTCGGCAAAGATAGCCAATGACTCGTCAATGAAGTCCAGTTCTTCTTCGGTGAGCGGTTTGCCTTTGCGCAGCATGACCAGCAGGCCGTAACAATCCGGGGTGTTGAAGCCCCATTTGTGGATGTGAAATCCATCGGCCTGGGTGAGTGGAATTTCCTGCTCTATCGGCTGTTCAAGGATTTCCTGGGCAAGTTGGATAGCCTGCCGTCGTTTGGGACCATGATAGGAGCAGAACATGTGCATCCGCTGGCGGCATGGATTGTTGTAGCCGATGAGTTCATGATCGATGAATTCCATCAGCCAGATCGAATAGGCTTCAATCATGGCCGTAAGATCGAGAACACCGGCCATTCTCTGGTAGAGTGTGTTAATTTTTTTGAGTTTTTCAGATTGCTGCCGATAATGCGTCAACTCGGACAGCAGATTTGTCATGTTGCTGGCAATGTGTACATCGACCTGATTGTTAGGTGCTTTCATAGTCGTTGAACTCGCTCGTTTGGGGAACGAAAGTTGATGCATGGTGTATTAATCGGTAAAATGGTTCACCACACAGAGGGTGACCCGTTCTTTTAAGCCCTGCTCGTTGTTGCCCCGAAGATGGAAGGTGCGGAGCTTGTTTTCTATGTTGATCCGACGCTCAAGCCGGAAAAGGTCACATACAATCATTGCTTGCCGTTAAATTATGCCAATATTATGCCTGATCGGAAATATATTGTTTTGATCCATGATAAGAGTATGTTACATCGCATTAAGCATGTTGGCTTCAAGAAATGCTAGCAGGTGTACCCCTCCTGTCATAATCCTGACATGCTGTTTCCCTCCCAATAAAAAGGGACTGCATGGTGCCTTTGCAACACCCATGCTGTCTGAGCAACAACCAGAGACGTAGCTGTTGCTCAGCCTCCGGACTGTTACTCACACGTACGCCTCCAGTGACCCATAAGCTCCTTTTTCTCTTTTTTGCCTTTAGGTGACTTCCATGAATATTGGCCAGATGTTTCTTGCCGGGTTCAACGGCTGTGAGGTTGCAGCCGATCACTGGGTCATTGCGGCTATTGAACGTGATCTCTTAGGCGGGGTGATACTGTTTGACCGCAATATCAATACTTCTGTACAGAATATTCGTTCACCGGAGCAGTTGAAAACCCTGGTGAACGAGTTGCAACAACATGCTGCAATCCCCTTATTTGTTGCCATTGACCAGGAAGGAGGGAAAGTCTGCCGTCTCAAGGAGCGTGATGGCTTCCCCGCTTCGGTCAGCGCCGGGGTTCTAGCCGAACAGGGAGTGGCCGCCACGGAACAGACGGCCGACGCCATGGCTGAAACGCTAGCGGACCTCGGTATCAATCTCAATTTTGCGCCGGTGGTTGATCTTGACCTCAATCCGGACAACCCGATTATTAGCCGCTATCAGCGCAGTTTCGGCAGGGATCCTAAAAAAGTGGCTGCTCATGCCCGTGCCTTTATCGAGGCCCATCATCGGTATGGCATTGGCTGCTGCCTCAAGCATTTCCCTGGACACGGGAGTTCCGGCAGCGATTCTCATCTTGGATTTGTCGATAGTACAGCCTGTTGGCAACGGGTTGAGCTAGATCCGTATCAGTATTTGATTGATTGCGGTTATAGTGACGGAATTATGACTGCGCATCTGGTCAATCGCGAACTGGATCCTTCCAGTCTGCCGGCAACCTTGTCCCATTGGGTGGTTGACGGTCTCCTCCGCCGCGAATTCAAATTTCCAGGTGTGGTGTTTAGTGACGATCTGCAGATGCGCGCCATCTCTGACGGCTGGACCTATACCGATGCTGTACAACGAGCCGTTCTGGCTGGAGTGGATGTACTTGTGGTCGGCAACAACCTCGATCCGCGTCAGGATGCAGTGCGGGAAGGGGTACAAGCCATTGGCGATTTGCTTGACAAGGGGGTGATCGATGAAAATCGTGTTAGCCAATCGTTGAAGCGTATCGCTCTTTTTAAAGAAAAAATAACAGGAAAACAACCATGGAAGCTAATCGGGACACCCACAGCCTGGTGATCGGCTATCTTGTCTGGATTTTTGGGTTTATCGGAGCCCATCGGTTTTATTATGGCAAACCGATATCTGGTACCATTTATTTCTTTACTCTTGGTCTTTTCTTTATCGGTTGGATTGTCGATCTCTTTCTTCTGCCCGGTATGGACCGGGAGGCTGAAATTCGTTTTATCCCTGGCCCTATAGATTACAATGTCGCCTGGCTGCTTCTTGTCTTTCTCGGATTTTTCGGAATCCACAAATTGTATATGGGGAAAATTGTAATCGGAATTGTATACTTGCTTACTTTTGGTCTTTTCGGGTTGGGCTATATCTACGATATGTGGACCCTGAATGACCAGATTACCCTGATTAACGGGGCGGCCGGCAGACCTTCTTCCTACCCGTCGATATGAAGGTGGAATCAGGTTGCGGAGCGGGTGAACAGCACCAGGTTCTTTTTTGAATAGTCCTTGTTGAAAGTATACCCACCACAAGCGATCTGCTCGATATCCGAGGGATGTGTGATGCGGTTTCGGAGAAGAAAATCGGCCATCATGCCCCGGGCCTGTTTGGCATACATGACCACAGTTTTGAGCTTACCCATCTTTTCTTCTTTAAATTGAACGTCAATCCAGTGAGCATTCAGCTGCTTTTTGTTGATACCCCTGGTGTATTCGTTGGAAGCAAGATTGATGACAACTGGATGTTTTTCTCCGTGCATTGCTCTGTTCAGGCTATTGGTGATCCGTTCACCCCAGAAAGTGTAAAGATTTGCTGCTTGAGAGGTCGACAGTTTATATCCCATTTCCAACCGGTACGGCTGGATGAGATCCAGTGGTCGCAGACAGCCGTACAATCCGGAAAGAATGCGCAAATGCTCTTGGGCATACAGCAGCGTATCCTGTGAATACGTCGTTCTTCTTATGTTGCGATACACTTGTCCGTTGAAGGCGAAAATCGCCTGTTTGGCATTATCAGGAGAACAGGGAAGGACAAAATTCCGGATCTGTTGCCAGGTACGTTCTGCCAGGGGCTGACTGATTCCCATCAGTGCGCGTAGTTCGTCAAGGTTATACCCGCGCAGAGCAGTAATCAACTGGTTCGCCTGTTCAAGAAATTCGGGTTGAGTGCTGGGAAGGGATGGCGCGACAGGGGTGAAATCCTGTCCTTTAGAGGGTGAGAGGATAATCATCATTTGAGCAACCTGAGATCACGGACAACACAGTACCTGATTGCCGCCGGCGGCTTTCGCCTGAATGAGACTACGGTCGGCAGTGAGTAACAGGTCCTCAATCGTAGTGTTCCGGTTTGGCATTTCAGGGGAATAACCGGCCACGCCAAAGCTGGCGGTGCTGAAAACCTGGTTGCCATCAATTGAATACCCGCGCGCAGCGAATTGTTCACATAATCGAGAGGCCACCCGACCTGCGCCCCTGATGGGCGTTTCCGCAAGGACGAGAAGAAATGCATCCTCGCCCCAACGGGAAACTATATCGATATCCTGGCGGGTATGAATCCTGGCGGTTTGAGCAAGGCCCATGAGTATTTGGTCGCCGACGTGATGGCCAAAGGATTCGTTGAAACCCCTCAATGCGTCAATATCGCAAAGAATGATGGAAAGAGGGTGAGCGTAACGAATCGATCGAAGTAGTTCTTTCTTTAAGGTGGCTTCCAGATGGATGCGGCTAAAGCAGCCTGTGAGCGGGTCGATAATGGTCAACTGTCTGATTTGTTCATGGAAGCGGTGTTCCTGCTGCAACAGCCGAAACTGTCTTACCGCATCCAGAAGGATGGTTGCAAGGATTGTTGCAGGAGTGGTTTCAAGAACTAATCTGAAAATCGAGCAGCTGTTAGCCTGCTGCAGGGTTTCGGCCAATCCAGCATCATCCGGAACGAGTAAAAGGGGGACAGCCTTGGAAAGGGAAGCAGCCTCCTGCAGAAAAGCCACACCGTTCATATCTGGCAAATGTAAGGCCGCGAGAATTGCACACCAATCGTCGCGCAGAGCCAGTGCGGCCAAACCGTCTTTTCCGGTGGTCGTAGTTGTAATTTGAACAGTGCTGTTGGTGTCGTTGGGGAGATCGGCAATGGTAAGATGATCGTTGACGATCAGGACCTGCATGCTCATGGTCGTGTCTCCGGAAAAAGAGCTGGTATAGGAAAGAGCATACCACCGGCAACCGAAAAAAGGAAAAGGGATTTTCTATTGTCAATAGGCGGCAGACTACAGTATAAGGCCGCGAGGAGTGATTATACAATGAATGAGAACAGTGGGTGCAAGCCCGAGATACAGTACCCCTGCCAGTGGGAGTACAGGATTATCGGGGAGGACCGGGCAGCTATGCATTTGGCCATCACCACCGCCGTGGCCGCAGCCGAGTGTAGTATCAATGATGCCAATGTCAGTTCCAGCGGGCGTTATATCAGCCTTAGTTTGAAGATTACGGTCAACAACGATGCCGAGCGGTTGCAGCTCTATCGATTTTTAGCCGGAGAACCGGCAATACGGATGGTGTTATGATTGATTCAGCAGAAAACCAGAACGAGGGTTTTGTCGACAACAAACTCATCCCGGTGATGCGGGAAGCGGTGGTTACCGTGCAGATGATTCTGTTCAAAGTGCTCAGAGAGAGTGTGCACGACCGTTATGTTGATCAAACCGCAGCGCACCACGCGCATCTGGCCGGAGCGGTGGTCAATAATCTGTTCGGTACCCAGCCCATGGAAGAGGCGGTGGCCGTTTTTGCAGCCGACAACCGGGAGATGGTCGAGCGCGAGATGTGGGAGTTGTCAAAACGCTGCGATTCGCTGGTGCCAATACTCACCGATGCCTTGCGCATGAAGACTATCTGCGATAACCAGGAGGGTATTCATTCCATACCATCCTTGCTGATGGCCAAAGCGTTGGGCCTTCTCCAGGAGGACCGTCCGCTGCCCATGCCATCCACTTTTATGATACAGGTCCGCCAACTGGCTGCGCAGCACGGGCTTATTGAACCGATGCAGGCTGCTCCTTCGCCCGAAGTGTCACCAGAGTAGCACCCCAGGAACCGCTCGACTCATCGCCCAGCCGAAAGGAGGCAACGATATCGAGCCGCTCGAGCAGAGCGTGTACGGTTCGACGCAACGTCCCTGTACCCTTGCCGTGCACAATTCGGACCTGCAGTATTCCTTTATTCCGACACGCTTCAAGATATTCCGGAACGAGATATTTGATTTCCGCCGGTCGGAAGGTGTGGAGATCCAGGATGCCGTCAATCGGGATAGAAATGGGGTCGTTCTCGTCCACAGCCATTACCTCTGTTCGGATAAAATATGCAGGGCAATAGCCGCCGCCCGCGCTGAAGCTCCTGGTTCCCCCAGTCGCTGTCGCACTTCCTTGAGTCCGGCCAAGACGGTATTTCGTGCCTGTTCATCTTCAAGCAACACGTTTAGTTCGTGTGCTATCCGCTCGGGATTAACTGCATCTTGCAGAAGCTCGGGAATAATCGATCTCCCGGCAATCAGGTTGACCAGCGAGAAATGATTCAGGTGGCGGATCAGCAGCTTGCCCAGGAAATAGGTGTGGGGTGAAGTTCGATAGGCGGCAATGGCGGGAATGCCGAGAATTGCCAGTTCGAGCATGACTGTTCCCGATGCCGCAACCACGGCATCACAGGCCGCCATCATATCATAGCGATTTTCCTCAATCACCCGGAAATCCATGCGATTGTTCCAACCTGCCAGGCCATTCGCCTCTAAAACTGAACGAGCGATGGTCGAGGCTTGTGGTATGAGAAAGGTGTAGGCGTCAGGTTTGTCATCGGCCAACAACTCAGCAGCAGCTAAAAAATCAGGGAGCAGTGCTGCGACCTCTTTATTTCTGCTGCCCGGGAAGAGGCCGATCAGTTTTTTATGGGGGTCGATCTGGTAACGGGCTAAAAATTGCGGCCGTTCCATCTGTGGAGTGACCGCATCCACCAACGGGTGACCGACAAAATCGACCGTGCAGCCGTATTGACCATAAAATTCCTGCTCAAAAGGCAGAATCACAGCGACCCGGTCGGTCAGACGTTTGATGGTGTGGACCCGGCTGGTACGCCAGGCCCATATCTGCGGGCTGATATAATAAAAAACCGGAATACCCAGCTTTTTGGCTTTGGCTGCCAGAAGAAGGTTGAAATCCGGGTAATCGATTAGAATCAGTAGGGCAGGGCGTTCTTTGCGCAGACGGTCAATCAAGATGCGACGGGCCCGGAGGATGTCGCCAAGATGGCTGAGCACCTCGGTGAGCCCGACCACCGCCAGTTTGGCGGCGTCGTAAAGCAGTTCCATCCCGGCTTGCTGCAACTCACGCCCACCCATGCCACAGAAGTGCAGGTTTGGATCCTGCAACAGCATGGCACGGACCAGATTGGCGCCATGAAGGTCCCCGGAGGCTTCGCCTGCCACGACCATGACCTGAGTCTGGGGCCCTGTGGGGCTATTTCGGTTTTCTGTTATCACCGGGCCTGCCCGTTTAACTCCGATCCAAAGGTTCCGACAAAGCGTTGCGGCCTTCCTCGGTCAGCAACTGTTCGATCCGCTCCCGATTCATTTGAATCTGTTCCACCACCTGCAGGGCTACATCCAAAGCACGGCGTCCTTCCTCGCCCGAAACTGCGGGCCGGCTGCGTTCGCGAACATGTTTGACGAAATCACGCAGTTCAAGTTCGAGCGCATCGTGTTCTTGAAAACCGGATTTGCTGATCTCTGGAACCGGATTGCCCCCATCTGAGCCTGGTTTCAAGCGAATAGCCATTACTTCTTTCTTTCCGAAATCAACCGACAGATACTGCCCCGGCTGAAAGATGCGCATCCGGCGCATGTTATCCATGGAAATGCGGCTTACCGTAATATTGGCCGTACAACCGTTTTCAAAGATGAGGCGGGCATTGGCGATATCGGTCAGCTTAGTAATGACCGGCGCACCGGCGGTGAGAATCGATACGATGGGCGATTTGACAATGGAGAGGATTATATCGATATCGTGAATCATCAAATCGAGCACCACATCGACATCCGTACCCCGATCTTTGAACACGGCAATGCGATGCGCCTCGATGAACAGAGGATGAGTGAGCAACGGTTGCACGGCCAGGACCGCAGGGTTAAAACGCTCCAGATGCCCCACCTGAAATATCCGTTCTTTCTTACGGGCCAGTGCGATCAGATCGTCGGCTTCGGTCAGGGTAGTGGTGACAGGTTTTTCCACCATCACATCCACTGAATGCTGTAAACAGTATTTGGCCACCTCATGGTGATGGATGGTAGGCACGGCAATGGAAACCGCATCCACCTGGGTAGCCAACTCCCGGTAGTCAATAAAGGGGCGGGTGGAGCATTCACCGGCCACCATTTGCGCACGCTCCGGGCTGGCATCAGCCACGCCGACCAATTCAACATCGTCCATGGCCGCATATTTTTGGGCATGAAAACGCCCGAGATAACCAACTCCGATAACGCCAACTTTTATTTTTTCACTCATGTTTGTCAATCCTGTGCCTTCCCATTTCAGATCCCGAGATAGGCTTTTTGAATAGCTGTATTGCTGAGCAGCGTTGCTGCTTTATCCTGCATGACAATGCGTCCGTTTTCAAGGACATAGCCCCGATCCGCCACTCGCAGAGCGAGGTTGGCGTTTTGTTCGACCAAAAAAATCGTGGTATTTTGTTCTTTGTTTATCTGTTTTATGATTTCAAAAATTTGTTTAGTTACAAGGGGAGCCAGTCCCATAGATGGTTCATCAAGCAGGAGCAGTTCCGGTCGTGCCATTAAAGCACGGGAAATCGCCAGCATCTGTTGTTCGCCACCAGAAAGATTGCCGCCTGGCTGATTGCGCCGTTTGTGCAGGATAGGAAATAGCGCATAGAGGTATTTCTTATCCTCCGCGATGGCGGCTGTATCTTTACGTAAAAAAGCACCCATGTCGAGATTTTCAGCCACGGTCAAATCGGGAAAAATGTGGCGTCCCTCAGGTACCTGACAGAGGCCCAACTTGACAATCGCATCTGGAGCACGCTGATGGATCGGTTGCCCTTTAAACAGGATCTCCCCACGACGCGGCGGAGCGATGCCGCTGATGGACATCAGGGTGGTGGACTTACCGGCACCGTTGGCCCCGATCAGGGTGATAATTTCTCCTTGTTCCACCGTGAGGCTGATATCATGAAGGGCCTGAATGTTACCGTAAAAGGTATCAATGTTGCGCATTTCAAGCATCGATGGTCTCCTCTCCGAGGTAGGCCTTGATTACCGCCGGATTATTGCGGACTTCCTCCGGGGTACCCTCAGCGATTTTGCGACCGTAATCCATGACAAAGATATGATCGGAGAGACTCATGACCAGTTTCATATCGTGTTCGATGAGCAGGATTGACAACCCGTCGTTTTTAATGGAGGTTATCAGTTGGTTCAGTTCCTGAGTCTCTTGGGGATTCATGCCTGCTGCCGGTTCGTCAAGGAGCAGCAGCAGGGGTTCCGTGGCCAGTGCCCTCGCTATTTCCAAGCGTCGCTGGGCACCGTAGGGCAGATTTTTAGCGAATTCATCAGCATGATTGGCCAGGCCAATTTTCTCGAGGATGTCGAGGCTCATGCTGACAATCGCTCTTTCCTCGCGCATCGTCCGTGGGGGGCGAAATATAGCGCCAAGAACAGTGGCCCGAGTGCGGCAGTGCCGACCGACCATCACATTCTCAAGTACCGTCATATTGGGAAAAAGGCGGATGTTCTGGAAGGTACGTGCTAACCCCTGTTCTGTGATTCGGTTCGGCTTGAGCCCGTTTAACCGTTTACTGGGGCGGCCGGGCGGCGTCAGCGTCAGATCACCACCAGTGGGTGTGTAGATACCGGTCAGGCAATTGAAAAAAGTGGTTTTTCCTGCGCCGTTGGGACCAATCAACGCGACAATTTCGCCTTGGCGTATCCTTAGATCGAGGTGATCGAGGGCACGAATGCCGCCAAAGTCCATGGTCAGTCCGTTGACACTGAGTAATGGTTCCATAGGAAATGACAAGGTAAAGAGGGGGTTATCGTTTGAGGCTATAAGTTCGGCGGACATTGGAAATAATTCCCTGCGGCCGGAATATCATCATTGTTACCAAGACGGCACCGAAAACAAGCATGCGATAATCGGAAAAAGCCCGGAGATATTCGGGTAGCAGGATAAGAATAAGTGCACCGAGTATAACGCCAATAATAGAACCCATACCACCAAGAACAACGATGCAGAGAATAATGGCGGATTCGAGAAAGGTAAAGCTGGCCGGATTGACAAAGGTGGTTTTCGCAGCAAAAACAACGCCAACCATCCCTGCCCATGTTGCGCCCAGGGCAAAGGCGGTCAGTTTTGTGCGAGTTTTATCGATACCCATGGCCTGGCAGGCAATATCGTCTTCCCGCAAGGCAAACCATGCCCTGCCAATGCGAGAGTTTTGCAGTCTATTGACGACAAAGATGGTAAACAGCACCAAACAAATCATGAGATAATACAGATAGATGATAGCTGAGTCCAACGACATATCCATACCGAACAGGCCAGGGCGTGGAATATTGGAGATTCCGCTCGGTCCTTGGGAGAATTCGCTCCAATTTTCGAGAACCAGTCGGATAATCTCACCGAACCCCAGGGTAACAATGGCTAGATAGTCACCACGTAAACGGAGAACTGGAAAACCGAGGAGAATTCCGAATAGGGTGCCAAGGAGACCGCCTATCGGCAGGACGGTCCAGAATCCAAGCTCAAAATGGAGGTTTAGAAGGGCATAACTATAAGCGCCGACTGCGTAAAATGCTACATAACCGAGGTCGAGCAGACCAGCTACGCCGACCACGATATTCAATCCCAGTCCGAGTACCACGTACATCAGGGCCGTGATCATGATATTGACCTGATAGGTGGAGAAAAAAGCTGGAAAGGCGAGGGCGAACAATGAACCTGCAGCGATTAACGTTATATAGACTTTAGGTTGGCTGAAAAACTGAAAACTCCAATCAGCTCTTTCTTGTTCTTGTCCTAGGCGGATTCGTTCCTGTCGAGCAGCTCGCCTGGCAAGAAATATACGGGAGATGAGATAGATGCAAAAGCTGGCAATGCCGACCCACAACAAATTGTGCCAGCGCCATGCTATGATTTTTTCCACTGGGTTGACTTTAATCACCAGTAAAGGAAAGGTGAGAAACATGAACCACAGGGCGATTACAATGCCGTTACGAATATCCTTCAAAGAAATCATGGGGTAGCTGAGAGTATCCTTCGCAGGGCGTTAAACTTTTTCGATGGAGGCCTTGCCAAGCAAACCAGCGGGCCGAAAGATCAGGATCAAAACCAACAGGGAAAAGGCAAACACATCTTCATAATCGCTCGATACATATCCCGTGGCAAACGCTTCGGTGAGTCCAAGAATAAAACTGCCCAGCACCGCTCCGGGAATGGAGCCGATACCGCCGAGAACCGCTGCGGTAAAGGCCTTGATGCCGGCAATAAAGCCGATATAAAAATTGATCTGGCCGATATGCGAGGCAATGAGCAACCCACCTATAGCGGCGAGAGCGGAACCGATGACAAAGGTGATGGATATAATGTTATCCACGTTGATCCCCACCAGGAGCGCCATTTTTCGGTCCTGGGCCGTCGCGCGCATCGCCTTGCCGGTGCGGGTGAACTTGATCATAAGGGTCAGGAGAATCATCACCACTGCGGAAACGACCAGGATAGCCAGATCGGTTGAACCAATGGTGGCGGCGTAGGGTTCCAGAAAAGCGAAATCGGGAATCAAAGCCGGAAATGGCAAGAAATCAGAGGTCTGTGCCAAGAGGACATAGTTTTGTAAAAACATAGACATGCCTATCGCCGAGATCAACGGAGAAAGACGTGGCGCATTCCGTAAAGGCTTGTAGGCTAGACGTTCTACGGTAACTCCGTAGGCAGCGGCCCAAACAGCGGCAGCGATAGCGGTCAGGATCACAATTGCCAGTAATGGCAGGCCTAAAATTGAAAGAACCGAGGAGGCGATGAGGGCGGTAAAGGCGCCTATCATGTAAATTTCGCCATGGGCAAAATTGATTAGGCCAATGATACCGTAGACCATTGTGTAGCCCAGCGCTATCAGGGCGTAAATAGAACCGCGGGTCAGGCCGCTGAAAAAAAGCTCGATGAAATAATCCATGAAAAGCGTACCGTGCTAGGCGCTGTGAGACTGATCAGTTCACTGACCGCAACAAACGGAGTGAACCTGAAAGCACGAATGCCGGGGACCGCACTGGGCGGTTCCTGGCATTCGCGATACTCAAAAGAAAGAATTATTGGACCTGAACGTACTGGCCGTTTTGCACCTGGTAAATTGTAAATCCAATACCAATGGGCTCTCCTTTGGCATCGAATTTGAGAGCTCCAAAAGGAGTTGCCACTGCCTCGGTATGGAGTATTTTGGCCACGGCTTCCGTATCGGTGGAGCCGGCCTTGGCAAAGGCATTTGTCAAAGCAATGGCTGCCGCAACGGCATTGTTAAAAAATGCGCCGGGGTCAGTACCTTCGGCTTTTTTAAATTTTTCGCGATATTCCATAGTGACCGGATTTGCCGAGACATCGGCAGGGCCGGTGGCGTAGACGCCTTCAGCATCCTTGCCGGCAACCTTAATGAAGGTATCGTCTTTGACGCCATCATCGGAAACAAAGAAGGTTTTCATCCGTTTCTGACGCATCTGGCCGACAATTTTTGATGCTTCAGGATGATATCCGCCAAAGATAACTGCATCGGCTTGAGAACGTTTAATTTTCTGAACTACTGCAGAGTAGTCAACCGCACCAGGAGTGACGCCTTCGAAAAGAACAACCTTGGCCTTGCCGGACTCCTCGATAAATTTTTTGACGTATTCAGCCAGTCCTTTGCCATAATCGCCTTTATCGTGGATCACGGCAATTTTTTTGGCCTTCAGTGTGCCGATGGTAAAATCGACTTGGGAATGAGCCTGGGCGTCGTCGGCGGCGATGGTTCGGTAAAAGTTAGGATATTCGCCACTCTGGGTTAGTTCTGGAGTAGTTGCTGAAGGAGAAATGACCAAGACCTTGGCGTCTCGGTATATCGGCAGCGCTGCCTTGGTCGGCCCGGAACAGATATGACCGATAACAGCTTGCACACCTTCGGATACCAGTTTTGTGGCCGTATTCGTAGCGATCTCGGGTTTACAGACGTCATCTTCCACAAACAATTCTACCGGCACACCGTTGATGCCGCCTTTTTCATTAATATCTTTGACAACAAGCTGCGTTGCTTTTAATGTCGGCAATCCATACGATGCAAGGTCGCCGCTGTGCGCACCGGCCACGCCAATTTTCACTGCACCAGCGGCCAGAGCTGTACTGGAAAAACCTGTTGCCAGGGCAAAGGCGGCTATAATCGTGAGTACTTTTTTTGATCTCGTCACGTAAGGGACCTCCTGTTCAATTGTTTTATTGGGAAAAGGAACAATCATCATTTGTGTCTCCCTTCATACCTCATTCAAAATTTTTTGCACTAAAAATGACATTCTTGCCAAGGGCGGTAACCTTGGTCTATCTATTTGGAAAACTGCATATATTTATCGATTCGTCAATTTTTTATCCAGTGATAGGTATTAATCAGCATCCGCAAAATAACCTTTTTTCATGAGGGTATTTTTTGTTGAAATGATCCCACGCTGTGGGATATATCGAAACGTGATGTCGCTTGCGGACATGCTTTTTTTTTCGGACAGCTCGCGCAATTTTCGTATACGGTTTACTTTTTGCTTATGAATACCACGAAATTTTATTTTGCCTTAGGCAGGCCTTTTTCTCCGATCTACAGCGCAGTGATGCGTATCAGAGAGGCTTGCTATCGGCACGAAACATTCAAGTCCTATCGACTCGAGGCACCGGTGATCAGTGTGGGCAACCTGACCATGGGCGGAAGCGGAAAAACGCCGATGGTTCAGTATTTGTCGCGATTGCTGCAGGATCATGGATTTCATCCGGCAGTGATCAGTCGAGGGTATGGCGGGACGGCACAAAACAAGGTGAATGTTGTATCAGATGGTACCCGACTGCTGCTTGACGCTGCTGTCGCAGGTGATGAGCCTCGCCTGCTGGCCGAATCTCTCCCGGGAGTACCTGTTCTAACCGGCATAGTGAGGCGGCTTCCGGCGCAAAAAGCCCTGGAATTGGGGTGCGATGTTCTACTGCTTGACGACGGTTTTCAACATCTGCCACTCATTCGCGACGTCAACCTGGTGCTCTTTAATTCTGACAGGCTTGCCGGCAATTCGCGCGTCTTTCCCGGAGGTGACCTGCGTGAACCTGTCGCTGCACTGCATCGGGCCACCTGTTTCGTACTCACCGGGGTTGATGACGGCAATAAAGGGCGAGCCGAACAATTTGCAGCGCTGTTGCAGAAAAAATTTCCGCTGATTCCCGTTGCAATGGCCGGTTATACGGTGGAGACCCCTGTACAGATCTCAAAAAGCGGCATGATTGAAAAAACAGAAGTCGATCTTCTGAAGGCAGGACGCGCTTTCGGGTTCTGTGGCATTGCTCATCCGCAATCCTTTCGGCAGACTCTGGAACGGCATGGGCTTACCCTTGCTGATTTTTACCCATTGGGCGATCATCAGGTCTATTCTTCTGTAGTGGTCGACAGGCTGGTGCATAAAGCGCAGCAGGCAGGAGCTGATTTTTTAGTTACCACGGAAAAGGATATGGTGAAATTCGTCGGTGCCTCCAGGGTGTTGCCCTTGCCAATGTATGGTTTGCGAATGCGGGTGAAAACGGATGCATCGTTTCAACAGAAACTGATACACACTGTGCGCTCCTGGAAAAAGCAAGAGTGATGAACCGCTGGCAAATGTGTGTCTAAATGTCAACATTTCCAGGTGGTTTTCAATATTGTGTTCTTTTTGCCACAAAT
>JBFJXW010000053.1:0-20603 GCA_041622895.1 Desulfobulbus sp.
TCAATGTCAAGCTCAGGGTAGATCTCGTATACTCCATTCCAGAACTCTTTTTTCTTGGTCGCAGCGTGCTTTGCTAGGCATATGATTGTACTTTCTACCCCAGCTGCCTCATCCATAGACTCCGCTAAATCTCTAGGAATATAATACTTTTTATCTTTCATCTTTCTGCCACATCTTAAAGTTTTTCAATTATTGATATTGCTTTCATCTCTTCTTAAACCCGTAGATAATGACATGCGCATACTCCCGCGCAAACACCCATCTGTCCCCTTGAATCCAATATTTCAACGACAGCAGCAAGTGACGTATTTTGTTTTTCATAAAACCCCAAAAGACCAGGCAGGACCGGAAACTCTTCGCCGTTCAGAATCCGGCTCCGCATTTTCCGAATCCGGTCCTGCCTGGATATATGAAAACTCAACGACAAACACCGATCTAAAGCCCTGGTCGGAGATAGAAGAAGTGGTGCCTGCCGCTGAGAGAAGTTTTGTAGTGTGGATTCACCGACCAGGGAGAATTTGTTGCTGAAAATATGATACACACTCCTGTAGATATTGGCAATACGGTTCCTACAATTAAAAGGTGTATTTTGTTGTTTTTTCATCAGATAACAGCGGTTTAACAAAAACTTACCATCTTGCACATAGCAAATATTATGAGTATTCTGGCATAGTAAAAGCGGTTAAACTCGGACGCAAAGGGGGAAATATGAAAATCAAAATACTGTGCGGAATCACTGCGGGAATCATCGGATTGTCACTACTGGCCTTCGGACTGCCTGGAGCCGACCCGAAAACATATGCTGATTGCATTCTGGAAAACATGAAAGACGCCCAAAGCAATCAAGCGGCATCCCTGATCGCTCGAAGCTGCCGCTTGAAGTTTCCTGAACCAATCGTCTACATGACGGAGGAAGAGGCTTTTGGCGAATCTACTGTTGCAAAATGAGCCCTTTGCCATCCCATAGAGCCGGGCCCTTGGCGGTCATGTAAATCTTGCCTGCTTGTCTCTGGCTGACGTCTCTCGGTAAATCTATTTGCGCCGCGCCGCCGCCAACTATCTGAGCCGGAACAAGATCACCGGATTCGTTCACCCTGTAAAGTTCTTCTACCTTTTCTCCTAAATCGTTCGTAACTGTCCTCTTCTCAATCTGGACCTTTCCTTTTTCCTTGGCATCCTGGTAAGCCGACAATCGTTTAGCGATACTGTTTCGCGTAGCATCGTCAGGAGCTTCCGCCATTTGATTTCGCAAATTTGCGACTATCTGCGCCTGGTTAAGCGCAAATTGATTTGCAGCAATCCGTGACTGCCTTTCCTGGTTCTGCCCCGACACATTCATGGCATCAATTCTATTCCGCTCCTGCGCCGTACTGTTTGCCAGTGCGTTGTTCTTGTCGGATTGCTGGTTAGCAAGGGCATCAATTCTATTCCGCTCCTGCGCCGTACTGTTTGCCAGTGCGTTGTTCTTGTCGGATTGCTGGTTAGCAAGGATCTGTTCGTTGAGTTTTGCTCTCTGCTTCCATCCCATGCCTGGGGAATTTTCTTTCGTAAGAAGTCCGAGGGATTGAGGCGACTGCATTACTCGTTGCTGCGGTTGTCGGCTCTCCCATTGCTTGTGCTCATCGGCCCACGTCGGTTGCTTCCCTTGAATCGGTATAGCATTGAATCTTCTCTGCGCTTCCGGGGAAACTGATTGATCGAATTGCACATCCATATTGCCCACTCGCTGCGCTGCACCTGGAACCATCTTCTGCAAAGGTAATCCGTCGGGTCCAACCGGTACACGATCTGTTCCGCCACGCATAAAACCGGCTCTCCTTTTAATCTCCTGAATCCTTGCCGCCTGCTCAGGGGTGGGCTGAACACCACTTGCTATACGCGCATCAATCGCAGCGATGCTGTCTTTTATAGCCTTATCCTGATCAGATAGATTTACCTGGAATTTCCTGTTGCCTTGAATCTCTGGCAAGATATTACCTTGTTTTGTTGCCTGGATAGTTGGAGCTACCTGGTCGTTTACCGTTGTTGGAGCATGGCCGGCAATCATTTCAGGCTCCTGCGGAACTGTTGCGGCAATAGCCTGGCCACTGGTGTTTTCTACTGGTGGTTCAGTTCTATGAACAGGTGGATAACCGGTTGCAGGTGGTCTGAAAGAAAATTCTCCACCTTCTCCTGGCGTCGGTCCTGCTTTCAGCCCCATATCCTGGACCGTACCGGCGACCGCTTCCTTGTTTTCTGCAGGAGCCGCAAACTGTCTCGGGGGATGAACATTTGTCGCCCGGAGAAGCTGCTCCTTGTCTTGCTTCTTTGCTATGGCCGCATCGTGCAGAGGATTACTCCGGCGCTTCTCGTCCCATACTGCCTTTGGGCTCAGATCAACAGGCTCGGTCGGCTGAGCAGCCATTTCGCCGGCAACCGCTACCTGCTTCGATTGTTTGTCGGGCATGACAAGGTTGGGCGGTTTCATCTTAAAGCTATCCATGTCCACATCGTTGGTGTATTGCGTCGGTGTCATTTTCCTATTACTTTCCGCACTGGAAGATTTACCCCTGGTCGCAATGTTGGTATCCCGCAACTTGGAAAATTCTCCCATGCCGATAGAAGGCGGAGCCGGGAAGTTCTTCAGTGCTTGTATTGTGTCCGCGGCTCTCTTGTCGAGAAACGGAGAATGCCCGGTAAGAATACCGGCGGCTTTACCCATCTTCTCTTGAATCTTTACCTCTGGCCCGTTTGGATCGTACAGGTTATACGGTTTCGGGCCTGCCGTTTTCTGAGCGGTTTCTATCTTTGGAACAAAAGACCTTTGAGGTTGGACATTCTTTACGGCACCGTCACCATAGACATTGCCCATGATCCCGTATCCGCGATTAACATCACGCTTCTTCTTTTCCTCAGTGAATGCTTGTGCCATAACGAATCTCCTGAATTATTTTATCCCTCGTTTTGCTACCGAGGCAACAACCTGAATACCATCAACAGCAAAGTAGGAACCATCAACATTGCTCATCTTTAGCTTACCATAGAAGCACTTAAAACCCTTGCCAATTTTTACCCTTACCCGCTGTTGTGATTTGGAGAGATTCACCACCGCTTCGTATGGTCCTGCGGTTATTTCATCATCGCCGGTAAGTTCAAAAGCAACATTGCCGTCAGCTTCACCGAGAAAGTTCAAATACTCAAAGCCTTTCTTATTGATCTCTCCAAAGTTCGTTGTCGGAGTGATAAAGTAGGCATCGATCGGCGTTCCATTGTCGCTATCGCCGCAACACGCTTTGAATAGACCTCCTGGCCCCGCTCCGATAACAACCCCATTGAAGACACACATGGAAGTAAAATGAAAGTTTGTGTATTGGGATGAGGCTATATTGTCGAGGTTTGTTCGTACTGTTTGCATGGTTATTCCTCAATATCCGTTTGTTCTATCGTTACCTGAACTTCGTTCGACTCCGCGCCGACATATATCTCCTTGACGTTCACCTTTTTCCCAAGCTTCAGCATCTCTCTCTTGCAGGCCGTTATTGCAATCGATATGGCCGATTCAAGATATTCCTGCGGGTCTATGTTTGGGCGAAAGTCACCACCATCTCTTAACCTTGGCAGTCCGTTTTCATGGTCAATTTTCTGAGCGTTTAACCGATTGATTGTTTCTTCAACCTTATCAAACCTAGCAAGCATTATCGATGTTGGATATTCAGGCGACAACCTAACAAGCCTCCTGGCATCATCTATCTGCATTGGCTCGTGAACCACAGTTACATACTTATCAGATCCAGCTGGTTTTCCTATAACGCAATATTTCGCTTCCATCATCCACCTTAAAAAAGGAATCCTATATAGCCAAGCGTGAAGACACTGTGCCCTGTGATATCAAGCACATTGCTAGTTATATCTTCATTATTAAACCTGACTTTTATTTTTGTTTGTCTTGATTCAACTGATTCATCGGAGTAGACAATTCCTTCAAACAACATCCCATAAAGGAAACTATCTGAAATATTATTGTCAGCAGATACAAATGAAGACACGCCAGTTGCATTGTTTATTTTGAATGGGATGTGCACCGTGTATTCAAGTTTTTCGCTTATTACGGACTCCCCGCTGATAAAATGCCCTTCGTTCCAGTGATTCCCTGGCATGGCAATGGTAGGCCAGAGAGTTGTCCCGTATGGCAGGAAAAAATCTCCATCATTAGGATAGCCGGTGTATCCACTCCCTATTTCATTCACATCATGAATCTCAACGCTGAAATCATCACCCTGTCTGTACTCCCGAGATGTGAGCGTGCCACCGCAACCCCACGCCCAACATTCATTCCATGATAAACTTTGGTCTACTGAACAGTCTCTTGTTGCCGTCCATGGATCAATACAGTGATCATCGCCATAGTCGCCAATATGATCAGCTTCCTGATACACCTTCCATTTGTTGACATATTCCCACCTGATACCTTCTACAAGCTCCAGGTCTGAGAAATTAAAAGCCGTGACAACCTGGGTCCTGCTCCCTTCGTGGATAGTGTACCCATCTCTGTTATTCACACACGTTCGATTCGCTGGATATCCTCTACACCAGATGCCACTCCAAAGATATGGATCATCTATGCAGCAAAACACCCCACCACCTGACTTGTCTGAACACCCCTCTCCAACAACAGAAGCTGAACATGGTTGCAAAGCAGCATTTACGTTCCAACTATAATTTCTCGTCTCGTTTTCTACGACTGTTTCCTCTTCCGGGTTCTTTTCTTGTGAAAATATGCCACAAAAGTCATATTCTGTTTTTGTCGGATTGTTAGTTTTGCGAACCGTCATCCCTATGGTGTGCTTATCTGATGAATCTACCTCGCCGCTATTGATGTCAATGGTCAGGCAACTGTATAACGGACCATCTAAAACCTGATAAGGTCCATGAATTATTCCATCCCTGCCAACATAAACGTATCCAAGGTGGTGTCCTACAATCTGGTACTCAACTCCACTTGAATACGACCATGCTATATCGCCCTGATCATCAACAACTCTGTCGAATATAAGCGCGACCACCGTCACAGTATCAAGTTCTAAATCTGATGGTAGTTTGGTGTATAAGCCAGACCCTGACTTATAGCCAGATGCAGCATCACACCTTTCAGCGTATCCGAAATAATGCGTATAACCACTACCGTTATACAGTTTTCTCTCTTTAACGTAAGTTGGTTCACCTGCATACAGACAATCAGAAGCAGGGTTTACCGCGTAAGCAACATAGAGTTTTGTCTTGTCGCTATTAAAGTTTGCGCTGAACGATGATGCATCATGTGGCGCCACTACGTTCTGTAACCAATCTATGCGCAACTCCATCTTTAGGACACGGTAAACGATACCTGAAACTTCGACGGTGAACTTTTCGTGCGTTGTTGTAAGGAATATTTCATCGTCTCTTGCTGGAGGGTATACGGTTTCCGGTTTTGGCCTGTGGGAAAGAGGATTTGAATCACCGATCTCTTCGGTTGTTGTCAGGGTTATTCGGCAATTATTATCCCTTGATCTGGCTATAGCCAAAGCAAAAGTTAAATCCTTTGTTTTCGATACCGCGACATCGCCGGAATCGTCTATATATCGTACTGTTTCTTTTGCGTATTTTACCTGATGAAATGATGCAAAACCGTTCGTGGTGTGTTCTCCGCCGACGAGCACCGGCGTTATATCGTCCGTGTAATACGGCACTCTTTTAGAACATGAAGCAAAAGGTTCGCTTGGGGTTTTCGATATCGCTTCCGCTGGTTTCAAATAACCAAAGCATTTATCAAGAGTCGGCCATGCTCCGGGGCCTACGCTCTCGTCTGTCATCCCGCCAATAATAACAGGCATGGGGTTTGTTTTTATTTCCTTCGTCTCTTCAGCAACAACCATATCTACTTTCGGTTGTTGCTGAATGACGTGGATTTTTATCTCGTCAAGCGAAAACCTTGATGACACCTCAACAGCAACATCCGCATATGGCTTTACTATCCTTGAGTTTTGCTTGACGCCCTGGAAAGACATTCCCCTTTTAAGGATGCGCAACTGCTCTCTGCCAAACCCCACATATTGCTTGCACCTGACCAGATCACCGATCATTGTTATCTTTGGAGGAATGACCATAGCGGATATTTACGACGCCTCTTCTTCGTATGTGTGCGTTTCCGATATCGAACCGTTATGGTCCCAACCGACAGACCTTGATTCATTATGCGCCCAACTCTCGCTCAATCCTTCAGAATGGCTGTTAGAAAGACCGGCAGAAGCATTGACGGAACCGAGGGACGAGGCCAGGGCCTGACTTGCTATGTTCGCCATCGCCTCGGCTACCTTGACTTTTATCTCTGAGTCGATTCCAGCAGCTTTTACGGCCTGCTCTGCTTCAGCTATAGCGGCCCGGACGTTCATATCAGCCTCTTGAACTTTCAAGGCAAGGTATTTTATCTCTGTTTCCCTGCCGGCTGTTATAGCACTCGTTTCAATCTCATATCCTTTAACTTCTGCATCGAGAACAGCGATCTTTGCTTCATTCACCTTGCTCTTGCTGTTCACCACTGTCTCATAAACTTTGGCCTGTGCCGCATAAGAGTCAACCAAACCCTTATTGTACTCAACAACAGCTTTCAGGTTCTCGACCTGTACCTCAACCTCCATGACGTTTGCCTGGGAAACAGCAACATAAGCCTTAACCTTTTCAGAGTAGAGGGCAATGGCGTTCGCCGCAACAGCCTTGGCATAATCAAGAGCACGGTCGTTTCTCTTTGAATGGAAGTCCTGCCGAACTGCTTCAAGGTCTTTGGTTATCTGAATGACAAACTGACTGTTCTTCTGGGCAAGCTCAGCCTGTTCAATGGCTATTTTCCCGTTAAGGTCGGAAGTAAGTAAAGCCTGGTTGTTGGATAATTCCTGCATACGTCCAACCATGACACCGGTTGGCAGATCAAATCCGCGCGCAGAAAAAAACTCCATGGTTTCCTGCTGCTGCTTATCGTATTCTATCTGCTGCCGATATTTAGCCCGGTCAAATATCTCCTGCTCGACGTCTGCGGCCAGACCGGTTGCGCCGTGTTTCAGGTCTTCAACAAGCCTGGCCAGTAGCGTTTCAACAAGAGAATTATCGTAGTTTGACTCAAGCCAGGAAATAGCCGTGTTTATATCTTCTGGCAGAGAACCACGTTCTATTCCGCTTATATCAACAGTCGGAAGGCTCGACAATATCGGGGCAGATTCCTCAAAATCACCAAAGTCTGTATCGATATCAACATCATTGACAGAAGGGGCGGAATGGACAGATGTGTCTATTGGATTTAGAGCAACGCTGAAATCTCCAATCTCAGGGACTTCAATATTGGTAAGAGCGTTCTTCATCTCTGCCAAATATCCGCCGGACAGATCACCACCGAGTAACAGGTCAAGCATTTTTTCAGAATATGAATATGCCTGCTCAAATTTTTCTGTCGCTAATGTGTATGCTCCTGTACCAGATTGAAACGGGGCATCACTGTTGAACTCAAACGGATTTTCCGATGGATTTACGACGAAAGTTCCCATTCAATCACACTCCTTGATTTATGCCTGACATGCCCGGCTGCTGTTGTATCTTAATATGCTGTCAGATGAAGAAAGGCCACTTCCGATAGAGGAAATACGAATCATTCCCTGGTCTATTTCCCCAGACATAGATGCTCCTGCGGCTCCTACTGCGCTCACTTTCTGCATCGGTATCCTGATATCGGCAATTGCAGAATACGAATTACCTGAATATCCATTGATTATCGGAGCAGGATGGGCAACACATCCATGTCCTGTTAACGAATGGAGTAGAGCGCAATCCGTCAACCTTGGCACTCGCTGATTTACCCTACCGATACCAACCGCATCAACAATTCCGCTCGATGAAACAAAGTGATTCTTTGAAACGATACTGCACTCTCCGCCTATTGGTTGCCCAATAGAAAATCCTGATACAATAGGATCAGGCATTACTACCGAAGCGTCACCGTAAGCCTGCATCCTGGAAAGTCCAGAAACAGAGGTTGCAGGTTGATCGATTTGCCCATCGCCGGTAATTGGATCAGCAGAAACGCTAATTATGTGTGACGGGCTTACTATATTCCCATTTGCGACAGACTGATTTGAGCCACTTGATTCAATCAAAGAATAAGGGGCAGTTATTTGCCCGTTGCCAATTTCTACTTTGAATCCAGATCCTTCTATAGACGGTACAAGCGAGACAATTCTAAAATCTGCTAACTCAACAGGGGCATAGTTGCGGTACAAATGTTCTTCCGGGAGCAGCAACTCCGTTCCCCATTTCCAAGCGAGATAACCTTCTATCTTCTGCCTGACATCGCTCGATGCAGCATATGGCAAGACTATCATCTCCCCTATAAATCCGTACATCGGATATTCTGTAGCGCTATTCCTGCCACCAATCCTATAATTTGAGACAGTATCGTAAACAGAACTTGCCGTGGTTCCACCCTCCCCCTCGGACGATAGCGTTCCATTTAGTCTGTTGGAAATGATCGCACCAGTATTCACATGTGATGCCAGCAAATTAGCATTGTCGCTAATATTTAATCTGTAGTAGTTTAAATTTGTGCGCAGTGTCCGTGGAGAATATTGAGTAACAAGCACAAATGGAACATTATCAAATGTTATAGAATCGCCGGTCATCCAATCTACAAAGAAACACTTGCTTGTTGCATTGAGATATGGAAACCTTGCAACAACAAACAAAGATTTGGATGTATAGGTTTGGGACAGTGCGCCAACCAGAGAATCATTTGACCCATCAAAAGAGGCGCATTTGAGACCATTCGTTCCCCAATCTGTATACGTCGGCCTGTTTGCGGCAGTAGATTGATAAGCGTGTGCATCTCTACCGGATTTATCTCGAAGAACAGAGATTGCACCGGTATCAAGATCGACAGTGGACGCATCACTGACATCAAGCCAGAGAGACGCCCCTTGTTCGAGATATGCAGGAGTCCAGAGAGCCATTATGCTTGAGGAATGGTGTAATTGAAGGAGCTGATAGTTGCCTCGCCGTTTTCAGCAATAACGATATTGGTAAGCTGCAATTCGTATGAAGACGACGTGCCGATAGCACCATCAACACGAACCGCTGTCGAACTTGCCCCGGTCGTCACATCATTGGCATACCACCTGAACCAGCCAGCATTAACACCGGTTCCCGCAGCCGCAAGACCTGTTCCTTTCCAGGTGTCTGAGTTTTTTGCCAAGACTCCCGCAGTAACAGTACCCATATTCAGGCCGTTTGTTGCGACTCCTGGGGTAAATGCGCCACCGTCTTTGGTGATTTTCATTACCAGGGTTCCTGTTTCGGCTGAGTCGGCGTTTGTCGGCTGAGTACCGGTATAGATATGGATTACCCCGTTTGCCATTACATCCTTGACGCTTCCAGTTGCTGCGATAGCATTGACGAACCCTGTGCTTAATCTTTCTGCCATTATGTCACCTAAAATACTATGTTAATTATGTTATGACCATCGGCCACCGATGCGCCACTTGAACCTTTTGGATAGATCAACTTCTTTTCTGTTACGGAAATAAAATCGCCATTTTCCGTGCCGACACACAACCCGGCATTGCTTGACCACACTGCCGACATACCAGGCACCTGCAGGGCAGTCTGGGATAGATCAACAAGCGTTGTACAATCACTCCATTCGTGCGCCGAATATGGGGTTTTGGAAATCCATCGCATTTCACTTATTGTTGCGCCTTCTGCCGTTGAGATAAACCCAACACCTTTTCCAGCAACAGAAACCCACGCGCCATTCCTGACTGGCCGCAACATGATTACATCTGAATGCAATTGGATAAACCCGCGCACACTGTCAACCTTGCCCGTGGTGTACGGCTCAGTTATCCATATAATATTTCCTGCCGCTATCCACATCCTGGCCATATGCCATGCTATATGATTGCCGACAGGAGGCTTGACGAACGACCGCACCGTTTCCGCGCCAACATGACTTGATTCGTCCGGCCACGGATAAGAAACGCCGCCATCTATAAAGCCGTTCTGGTATCCATTTGCATAATACGTCTTCGCTCCAACCTGACAGAACGACATCATTGCACCCTTGGTCAGCCCGGACCGAACACCACTCAATGTTGTCATATCGGAAGATAACCGCATGATTGCCGAATCAGATGTTCTGTCTTGAACAGTGAAGCAATCTCCACCATCACAGAAGGCCGTCAAAAACTCCCCTGAAGATATTAATGCCTGCCCTTTTCGACGTGACCCTCTGCCGGTATCGTCAATGTCGATATTTACCGCTTCGGCCAACTCAATGGCTCCGGTATCCTGGTCATACTTCAGCCGCGCAGGATCGACATCGTTCCGCATCCCGAGCATAGAAGTGCAAAGCATTTTCTTCATCGCATCACCACAACTGGTTCCGGTGCGGACGGTCGGTCCGAGCATGTCTGCCGCGGTCGGCACCAGGCTTCGGGCCGAAATACCGCTCAAACTCCGTTTCGTGCTTCAGTGCCACGTCCGGCGCAAAATAGTCGGCATCGTCCTTGATATAGACAACCGACATCGGCCAGTGATAAAGGTATTTGTGATGGATTGAAGCGATTGTCGGCAAGATAGTAGCATTGCCATAAACCATCTTTTCCGAATCAAGAGGTACACGATAGACCTCAAGCATCATCGTGTATTCCTCGTCCGGGACAGAGGGTAGCTGCACGTGCTTATCATCGACAATCAGATACTTGTGATCTCCATCACCTTTGCGCCAGGAAGGGTCTATGCGGTCAAGCTCATCACGGGAGACAAGATACAGGTCGAGATGTTCGCCGGCTGAATCGACAAGATACGCCTTGGTAATCTTCACCACAGAATCATGAAGGGAGTACCGGACTGTATCGGCCACGACAGATATCTGGCAAACCTCTTCCGTAAGCGCATCAAAGAGCAGGTCCATGCGGGAGCATGCTTCTTCAACCGCTTCGTTATACAGGTCAACAAGATACTCATCTTCCCATTCGTATGGTTCGACTGTATCGCCGCTTTCTCGCCTGAATTTTTCTAGGAGGTCGTCGATTGTCATTGATTGCCCTTAAATAATTCCGTATCGGTCTATCTGCCGCACAGCAAACTCTTTCATCTCATCCAGCTTGACCAGCTCAGCCGGTATTTTCAGGCCGTTGTAATTGGTAGCGACAAACTCAGCGACGGTTGCCTTCCTGGTCATCTGCTGGACAAGATTCCGTGTTTCTTCCAAGCGCTCGGCTTCTTTGTCCTCTGCGGCCTTTTTGTCGTCAATATCAACGACATCAACAGCGCTGTCTTCATCTCCATCTGCATAGACATCAGCATGATCAAGCATTTGCATAGCGGTTGAATAGGAAATCAATTTCACATCTCCCTTGCGCCACATACCTGTACTGAACAGTCCGTCAGTGTAGCTTTCCCGCTTGCCGACATACTTAACCGGGACCCGCTTCTTGCCGGCCATGTCAACAATTTCGACCTCATGCTTGACGAGGACAGCAACGACAGCATCAACCACCACATCATCGAGAATGTCTGTGCCTTTCGCGCCTTCTTCCAGGGCCAGCGTGATGGCTTCGTGCAGTGATTCCCGTAGTTCTTTGGTTACTTCCATTCTTTCACCTTCCAATATTCCCCGGACCTTTTAATTTCCGGGGAATATATCTTTGAACAGATTCAATTAGTTAATTACGCCGGTCCGCCGATTACGCCGATAATCTCAATGTCCATAACGCCTACAGCGGCCTGGGCCGCACCTGCATTGGTCAAGATCAAATATGCGTCTTTTGGCAGGGTTACAGGCGGGGTAACATTGGTTTTGCGGATAATTGCCGTAGACGCCAATGTGGTGGCGGCACAGAAGAAATCATCATCCTGTGGGACGGCTGTTACATCCACACCGTCTTTATATTCAAAACCGATTTTACCGGTCGAAGAAGCAGTGAAAGCATCAGATATATACGCCTTCATGTCGAGCAATCGGGTTCCGGCCGGGATAACTCCCAGAATCACCTTATCACCATTGCCTACAGCAGCAGTTGCGGTGTCACTGTCCAGGAAATACCCACTTGCATTGGTTTGAAATTTGAAAGGCAAAGAGAACATATTGCCATATGCTACGCCGCCGAAACCCGGATCAGGGCTATTGTGCGCGTTCTTTTTTGTAATGGTTGCCATGGTTGAAACTCCTTATAGCATTACTCTAAAGTGGGCCCGTTATGAGCAGGCCCGGATTAATTACAGTTTAACGACGGTATCAATAGCAATAACGTTGTCAGTCGGCTGGATTCCCTCAGAACCGTAGTCGATATCAAAACGGATCTTTGATTCACCACCGATCTTGCCGAACAGAACCTCGATCTTGTCACCATGATCCAGTTCTTTCTCGCTGGTGAAGTATGGAACACCAGACTGACGATGCTTGCCAAGAGCCTCACCAAGACACTGAGCCCCGAGAAGGAGCGCACGGTCGACCGCATAACTCGTAGAGAAAGAAGCCGGGACCAGATCAGTCGTGGTTTCCGTCTCAGAAGTGGCCGAAGCGCACCAGTTAAGAGCGTTGCCGGAATAGAAACGAATCGGCTTCGGCATTTTTATAATGAGAAAGTTATTCCACAATCCAGCCTCACCTTTGAACAAAGGATTGTTGCCGGCCATAGAAGCGCGCTGCATGGCGTTTGCCTGATAGGTGCGGAACGTGGTATTGCTCACGAAAGAGGCATATTGCGCCGGTGATACCAGAAGCGGATAAATCGGGCTATCCTCTGCCATCTGATCGCCATCAAACTTACTCGGAGCCAATGGAAAAGCCATCTCATCCAGGATAGAGCGGAGATGATCAAGCATACTGAAGTTGAAAAGGTCAGTGCTTGCCATACCGATCTCGTTACCAGAAGCGTTTGGTGCCTCAAGGTAGTTGCCTGCTGCGAAGTAATGACGGTTCTTGGTCGGTGCCTTAATAGGATTGACCACGATGTCAGAGAAATCCGCATCAGAAGCCAGAGGCACGACCCATTCGCCGTTGTTATGGAATCCGCGTGAACCGGCCAGGTGAACAAGGCGACGCTGATCGTCAAGACGTCCCATGTAACCATAACCTGCGGCCCGGGCAATCTTGCGGAGTTCGTGCGGAGTGCGCTGTTGCGTCATCTGATCGCCGGCAGAGATAGGCTTTCTGGTCTGGTTGATACGCAACTTGTCCTGATCAAAAGACAGGGAAGTACCTTTGCCTTCTGCAGTTCTTCCGCCCATGATTGGTTTTCCGCCGATCTGATTTACCAGATCAAAGGTGACTTCATCTCCTGCCATCTTCTGCAGGTCCAGGCACCGGACGATAGGCATGTCGCTTGACGTCTGGTTACGGAGTTTTTTTTCAGCATCCGCCTGTTTCGGGAATTTGCCGACAAGACGGTTAAGAGTTGAAAGGCGGTTTACACAAGTGGTAAACAGTCCAACCGATTGCGCTTTATTGGCCAGCGCGGAGCCGTAAGGAATGTTGGTTGTCATAATATGACCTCGTTTGGGTTGTAATGTTCACGAGGCCATATCTTGTATGACGTGGTGCACTTTCCAGGGTCAACCGTGCCGGAATAAGCCGGGAGGGGTGATTGGTGGCCAATAAGCCGATTATTTTTTTTCGCAGTTACCCGCGTCGATTATCTTTTTTTCTTCACCCAACAACTTCCAGGCCAGGCCAAGAAACTGTTGAGCTGACCGGACAAGGAGAACGAGCACGTCTCGCGCTGTAATCGGCTTCATGTCCACCTCTTACAGCATCCGGCTAAGTTTGGCCTCAAGGGTTGCCGGGTCCATGTCCATGAACTTCTGTGACATGGCCAGCGCATCCATATTGGCAATGGCCGACATTTCGTCAGTCTCCGGGTTCGATCCGCCCGGAATATCCGACAACGAATTGACGGTTGACTTACTCTCTGCCTTTTTGATAGCCTCTTCCACCTTTTTAACATCGACAGTGGCCGCTTTATCGCTTGCGGGTGCGGGTTTTGTCTGGCTATCGGTGTACAACTTGACCACATCAGCTACCTGCTGCGGATCGCCGCTTGACTGAGCCGCTTTGATATACGATGGCTGAGAACCAAACCATGACCAGAAGTTTTCATCGCCTTTTACCTTGGCGAAATCCGGGTTGAGTTTGGTAATGGCCGCTTCGTACTCCTGCTGCGCTGTATCTGCTGCGGTTGCCGCTTCGTGCTGCTGATCTTTTTCCAACAGAGCATTAAGTTTGCTCTGCAGGTCGGCAATCATCTTGACTGCGCCCGGGTAATCTTCTGCCAGGTCGGAAATAAGTTCATCCGTAGCATCCGTGTTTCCCGCTGCTTCGTCCTTTTTCTGTGCCGCCTGCAACTGTTCAATGATGGCTGATTGCTCGGTAAGTTTGGCAGAAAGTTCATCTATTCTCGCCGCCTTTTCCCGGGCATCTTCACGCACATCAACGAGGGCTGAATAAGGTATGGTGTGCCTCCCATCTTTCGTGAGAATCACCGGTTCTTCTTCATCTTCGTCAGATTCAGCCGTCTTTTGCTCTGTTTCTTTTACTTCTTCCTTCTCGGAGTCCGGCGAGGCTCCTTCGGTTTTGTCAACCGTATCGCCGTCTGTTTCTTCGGTCAGCTCAGTAGAGGATTTGCCATCGAGGAAGGCATTGAACTCTTCCTGGCTTATTTCCTCGTTCTGTAGCTTGTCCATCATGTCCTGCACTTCTTGTTCTAAGTCACTCATGGTTCTTGTCCTTTCTCAGATGTCGCCCTGAGCTGCGGAATTAAAGGTTTTTTATTTTATCTTTAAACGAACACCCGAAAAAACTGCATCGCAATCAGGGTATTTTTCAGTACACAGCAGATGAGCAACCAGAGGGCTATGCAATCCAGCCACTTCTCTCTTTAGAAGCTGCCACTCTTCGTTGCTAAGATTGATGCAATCAATCTCTTTTCCTGCTGTTATTGCCATATCGATGGCCTTGCGAATCTTATCTGCTACGCTTTCCTTAAATATTACTTCCACTTGATGTCCTCTCCCGAGTGTCGCTCCGGGCCGCGAAAAGAGTAGGGCTGTGGCCTTATGGCCGGGTTACTGATAGTTATCCTGTGATATATTTTTCAATTTCTTTGGCGGAATTGATAACGTTTTGCTCCGAAAGATTTGAACCAACAAGGTCTTGTGCTGTCCTTACGCAAAACATCCTGATATCGTGCATCTGCTGGTAGTCAAGATCATCTGTTGTCTTAACATATAGCCTTGTGCCAATATCAAGGGTAACGTTTGGTTCAGTCTCGATGATATTCAACCATCCAGGCTGATTGTTGTTTGTGACTTTAGCTATTTCTTTATAATTTCTCATACCTGCACTCCCATTTCCTCAATGCCTTCATTCATGCCAACCGCCGGACCTTCCATTCCTGCATCAAGATCCTGCGCAACTGGCGCTTCTATATCCGACTCCTGAACTCTCCCCGGAAACATCGGGCTTGTATTCTTCTGCACATTCACCGGGGCAACAATCGGACCTTCGGCCACAATCGGCGCCTGGTCCTTATCTTCAAAACCTGCAGACCTCAAAACCTGATCAGCAACCGGCGCGACACCTTGCATACTCATAATCTGTGCGCCTGCCTGAGTGCCGCTGTAAATCGATTCAATGGCCTTAGAGACAGTCTCAGCAATGATTTTCTGGATCTCTGCTCGCTGCTTCTCTTCCTTGAGATCAAGGTCGCGGTTCTTCTGATCCACCATCCATTTAATCTTCGCTTCCTCAACCGCCTGCTTCTTGGCCTCTTCAACAGCTTTCTCCATTTTGGCCTTGGATATACTGGCACCTGCCGCCATTTCCCTGACTGCCGCTACGATGTCATCCTTGTTCGGAATGTTGGTCAGGTCGAGGTAATGCGGCATGAGAATACCTTTGATGTCGTCACTGGCCGACTTCATGACTTCGGTCATGCTCATCATCTCCTGCTGTCGGAAATGCTGCGTACTCGGCACATCTTCCAGGGCAACTTTCAGGACCGTTCGCTGCACGTCGTTGGTGAGATATTGCATTCCGGTTTCCTCATCGACTACCGGCGCATTGAGCACGATTATCTCATCATCCTTGAGCGCATTGCCTTTAATCGTTACCTCTTGCTGCTCTTTACCGATATCCCGAACGATCATAGACACCAGCAATTCACCAACCTGCATTCGCCCGTAGGAAAAATTATCGTTGAGCGTCGCCAGGGATTGAACCGACTGCTCTATTGCCTGTGACATTGCACCGCTGTTTTCCGGCTTGGAATCACCGGAGAACGCGGAGGTTACACCGGATAACCGCTTGACCGATTCTCGCAGATCAAGCAACCGCTCGTACTGCTGCCGATTGAGATCCATATTGCTGTCAACCTCGAACTTTGCACCGGCAAGGGCCATATGTGCCTGGTCCAGAATGATATCAGCGTCAGGACGTCCGACTTCGTGCCGGAAAACCTCGTCGGTCATTTTGACCGCGCCTTTTGTTCTGGTCGTCCTGGTAGCCGACAACAACCACTTCATCTTCGTGATTCTGGCGTTTATCTCATCCTGCAGGGGCATTAACCACCGAAGGGTGCCGTAAGGCACGTTTGTTCGATCCTCGCATTTGCCGACGAATTTGACAAAGTTAAACCGGTCAAACTCGCTCATCTCGGTTTGCATAATGTGCGGACCGAGAAAGATGGTTTTCTTTATCTTGCTGATAACGGCTTTTTCCAGGCGCATACCGGAGGAAACGGCGGCAATATGCAAGGGATCTGATTTATTGAACTCAACTACACGACCATTACGCAACTTGAGGACCATGACGTTTTCGTAGTGCCTGGTGAGCAGATGAAAAAGACACACTCGCTTTCCGGTCGGGTCCTTCCACTCCTGTTCTTCAATCGACCACCCTCTTTCCATGTCCCAGGATTGCGCCAGGTCCGTCGATTCACCGCTATCTGCCGCCATTAAACTCAGGTCGTCGATATTTCCCCAACCGGCGCCGGAACCATCAATCAATGCCTTTTTATTCGGCCACATCGCCTTTGCGGTATCAACGTGTGCCCATCGTCGGCGCAGGAACCACCGCGAATCGGACATATCATCTTTTTTGGAAAACCAATCCCACCAACATTCATTGCGATGCACGAATCCAACTTGATACGGAAATTTAAACGGGTCCGCCGATCTATCCACTTCGACAAAACCAATGCCGACCTTTGCCAGTGAATGATACGCCCTGGTCAATGCACGATCAGCGCCCGAGCGCCTTTCTGCCTGATTGAGCTTATAGCCAATAGCTTTCGATACCTTTTCTGCTTCTTCATCGCTATCGCCATCCGGCGCGGTTCGCCAATCGGTGCGGTTCTTTGCCTCCATTCCGGTAATATCATCCATGACAGGGCCGAGCACGTTCTCCGTCGTCGGCTTCATGCCTTTGTCGCGCATATCCTGCAGCGTCTCGGTATCGGACTGATTACCGTCACAATAATCCATTTCCCGGTCGGCATTATAGCGCCATGGTGGTTGCTCCTGGATCTCGGTGAGGACGCCGGCTAGAGTTTGATAGTCAACCGTGTGTTTCATTATCCTCTCCTGACAACCGTAATGATATCGTCATCGTCTTTTGGTGCAATAGCATCATGTCCTTCGCCCGATCCGCAAAGGGCATATTCAAGGGCTTCGACAGGGTGGCTATAACTGTTCTTGTCGGGCTCGTCAGTATATCGCTCATCGCCTGCAACCTGGACACGGCGAAAGCAAAAACCGCCTTTTAATCCTTTCCTGATGACTCTCGCCTTTGGGCTTATCAGCAGGCCCGGCTTACCATCCATTGCCAACCTGGTAAGCGGGTTTGCTACTGCAGCTCGACGGATTACCGGGCGATTGGTAAAACATGGATTGCAAGGTATCCCAGAACTGCGAACAACAAGGATAGGCGTATCGTCCGTGGCCTGGCCTTTCTGGTCGCCGGCAGGATCACCCCAACCTTCCACTTTTGCGCCTGGATACATCGCATCGATATACAGTTTCAGTTGTGGCCCAAAAACAGCGGCGCTCATGTTGGTCGAGACAAACTCATCAATGCAGACATACCGCATAGCGTTTCGCTGGATGATCGCTGCAGCAGGAGTACGGCCAAAATCCATCCCGATAATGAGAGGGAATGCCGGATCGTAAGGGATTATGTCAGGGGCACAGTGAATTGAATCAACATACTCAGGGTGAACAGGTTTTCCGCTCTGCACGGAGCCATATTCGTTGCAGAGGTTTACCCTAATCCAATCGTTTGCCTTGCCTTCCTTGCCGCGCAAGTAGTAACCATCCGGGAGGTTGCCTATGTTCTCAGCTTCCGGGTTTGGTGCATACTTCCCTTCTCCGAGGTCAATTAATCCGCCAGGCTGCTTAAAGAACTCCCAATCTTCCGGTTTATCCTCTTCGGCCAGCATGTAATACCAGTGATCATCATCGGGCGCGTTCGTGTCGCCAATCATTCCATGCCATGTCGGGCCACCGTCCATTTTTGATGGATAGCGACCGTGCCGAAGATCAGCCATATCAACAACAGCCTTGGGAAGCTCTTTTACCTCGTTCAGCCAGAACCAAGTTGCCTGAGCGCCGCGTAGCTTCTTGACGTGTTCTTCTCGGTCCAGGGCCAAGAATATTGCTTCCGACTTGACAGTGGTGCCGTCTTCCAGGTCAAATTCGATGTAATGTGTCGGTGGTTCCTTGCTTCCCTGCTTAAAGGTTCCCAGATCGCCAAACAGTTCCAACCAATCCTTGATGGTCGTGCTGAACAGATCAGGGTAAGTGTTCCTGATCGCATACCATCGAGATTTCCGAACACCTTGAGCGTCCGGGGCCTGCTGGCACATGAGCTTAAAATTCTTTTGGCAGCACTGGAATGTCTTTGCCGAGCCAAGCGGACCCATGATCATCTGACAACGGGCAACAGAACGCATGAAGTCCGCCAAGACCTTGCCTTGCGGTTTCATGCGGATCTCTATCACCTGTCGGTTGTCGTCAACCATTTTCACCGCCTGAGAAGTCTTTAACGATTACCATCGGCTTCTTCTGATTATTGTCCTGCTCGTACAACCCTTTATGCTTGAACAGAGATTCAAGAGACGTGTTCTTGTTCCACAATTTCAACTCAACAACATCCTCTTCAACTCCTGTATCGCTGAATATTTTGGAAACCTTCACACTCGATACTGCAGCCGCGACTTCATCGGGGAAATCTTTTGGGTCAAGCAGTTTGCCGTCAGCACTGAAAAGTTTTCTAAAATCAAACAGAGCAATTCTTGACTGCTCTAAAATCAATCGCTCCACGCTGATGTCGAACTTAACCTTGATTTCGTTTCTCAGTTCTTCGACCCTTCCTAGAACCTTACTGTTAGCCAATAGCTCCGATGCCCGACTGTGCACTGTCTTGTCAACCCACTTTAAAGACGCAGGGTAAGCTATCCTGTAAGCCGCAGAAGCATTGCCACTCAGCACAAATTCTTGAGCAAACTTTTCCTGCTTAACAGTGAGTTTCATATCCTCGTGAACGCAAAAAGGCTCCAACCATCAGCGAATAAATCCGCATAACGATTGGAGCCTTGAGTTAGTCCCGGCTTGTGGTCCGGGGTACAAAAGTGGTCCAGGGTACTTGTCGGGTAAAAATTTAATCTTTAGTGGCTAATTATACCTCCAATAACACAATAATGCAACTACCGAGTGTATTTATGGTCATGCTACAATTATTTTTACAACAAGTGCTTTTTTATTTGACATAGTTATCCATTGGGTATACTATGTAGTCAAGACAGTGAGAGATTGACCAACAAACATCAACCGGGAGAACAAGATGAGAAAAATAAAAGACATAAAAACCGACTACGACCTACAGCAAGGGTTTGCATGGATCACGTTCTTACATGATGACGAAGAACTTTCTCTTCAAGCCTGTCTAAAAGAAAGAAAGGAATGCTCAGACGACGAAAGAAGATATGCGTTGGTAAAATCCGGCGCGGACATATTCAAAAAAGAGATAAGCGAATCTGATCCAGGTTTTGACTGGGGGATCTGCGAAGATGGGAATAAAAAAGCATTCGACATATTTGGCAAAGACGAATGCTGGAACTTGTTTAAAAGGGAGATAAAAAAAGCAGGTGTGAGAATTAAATAACAACCAATTCAAAGCCCGGTCCGCCTGGCAAGGAGAACACCATGAACGTAACAATCATCGAAACCAACGAAGAAACCATCTTGTCAATCATCGATCCAAAAAGCGGTATGGATTGGACAAATGACCTGCTCGGAAACCATGGCGAATTGCCAGACTACAACGACGAGACGGACAGTTACCATATGGATCAAGAAAGTTTTGACTGGTGGTCTGACCTTATCGAGAGGTATGAAGCGGCAGATAACAGACTGCACGAACTCAAGCAGTCATTGTCGTGGGAAGAAACTGAAGAGATTGAAGCAATCCTCGAGAGTGTCCTTTCCTGCGATCTTGAAGATAAGCCTGAAGCAATGCAACAGGTCTGCGATGAGTGGGAAGCAAGATAAAA
>JBFJXW010000054.1:0-20012 GCA_041622895.1 Desulfobulbus sp.
AGCAGCACCAGGTCCACCGGTCGCTGCATGAACTGAGCAAGCGCCTCTGCGCCATTGCCGGCCTGCAGTACGGTGTAGCCTTGTTTGGTAAGAAAACCCTCGAGCATGGTGCGTTGGATGGCTTCGTCGTCAACGATCAGAATGTTCACCGTGGTGCTCCTTTGAAGGTTGGAAAACAGGCTGCGTCCCGGCAAGAACAGTGTCGTGCCGAGGCGCGGTCAGGGGCAGGGCAACGGTCACCGTCAGCTGCTGCTGTTCAGGATCGATCCGAAATTGCAGGTCGCCGCCATGGGCCTCGACGATTTTACGGCAGAGGGCAAGCCCCAGCCCGGTTCCTCTGGTTTTTGTGGTGAAGTAGGGTTCACCCAGGCGGCTGATATCCTCAGCCGACAGTATACAGCCACCATTGGTGATGACAAGGTGCAGCCACTCCGAGGCCGAGGATAGAGCGATATGAATAAAACCGCCGTCAGGTTGTGCTTCGATACTGTTTTTTATCAGGTTTTCGACCAGCTCCGAAAGGAGCCCGGGGTCGGCCTCGAAACGCCCGTCCCACTGGTGCTCCAGAGTAACTTCGATGTGCTGGGTCCCGCATTGCGCTTGGTACAGGCTCAATATGCGACGTATGATCTGTATTGGGTCGATGAGGTGCATTTGCGTCCTGAGCTTCCTGGTAAAGCGCTGCAGTTCGGTGATGATCGTGTCGGCCCGATGCACTGCTTCTTCCATGGCGCTGATGAGTTCCCGCTGCTCGGGGGTAAGATCCGGCGATTCCATTGTGAGGCGCTGCAGACCCATGTTGATGGCATTGAGCGGATTGCGGACTTCGTGGGCAATGGTGGCTGTCGCCCGTCCCAGTGCCGCGGCCTCGTGTTCCTTGGCCAGGATTCGTTCAAACGTGCGGGTCTGGCGAAGATCCGCCTGCTGATACCGGTAGAGAAGCCAGGAGAAAAACAACCCGAGGAGCAGCAGCAGGGCGGCAAAAAAGAGGAACTGCCGCTGCATCTGCTGCAGCCGATTGAGGTGGTTGGCAGCATCAAGGCCCACGACCAGGGTACCCATAGGGGTTGCCAGCCGAGCTTCGGCAGTTTTTTCCGCCTGCTCAGCGATAAGGCGTACCGGATCTTCCCTCTTTGCTACGCTCTGCTCAAGGCGGACATATTGGATGCCGGGCAGGCGGGATAAGGTTGTCAGCAGTACCGGCAGTGCGGTCTTGTTACGAAGTTGGACAATGGCACGTGCATCCATACCTATCTGTATACATTTGATTCCCTGCTGCGCTCCCGGATAGATCAGCAGAGCGGTTTGTTTTTCCCGGTCATAATGAACCCGGTCGGATGACAGACTGCAGTTATTCAGCGCTGAATGCCAGTCGGTCGGACCGGCAATTATTTCGTTGTTTGTTGTAACCAAGCTGATGCCCAATAAGCCGGTTTCCCGGGCAAGAGCCGTCAGCTCTTCGGGCTGCAGCGGGTCAATACTGTTGAGGTATTGGACAAAACGGGCCTTATCGCGGAGAAAGGAGGTGACAACCGTGTCGATGGTCGCCTGAGAAAGGGCGGCATTGGACAGATTTTCTTCGATGATGGCGGCCATCATCCGGGATCGGTCCAGTGTATTGCGGTGCAGATCCTTGTCAATAACTGTGAGCTGCCAGAAAAAGACGGCCAGAACCAGCGTTATGAGCAGGCCGAAACCAACGAGATTGGCTCCCCAGGAAGGCAGGGGAAAACGGATGGAACCTTCCTGCTTTACTCGGTTTTCCACCGGTTGCCTCCATGGAGATGACGGTGGCGTCCTTTACCATGACCGTCTCTCCCTCTTCTGCACATCCCCAGACGAGCCCGGACGCCGGTGGGATCGTGACCGTACCGCTGCCGCAGAGCATGAATACCCATTGCATTCTCGTTTGTTGCGGGTTGCTCCACAGTTGCTGTGGTTGCTTCTGCTGCCGGCATCCCGGCAGGAGATGCGGAATCCGGACCCTTGTTGGCGGCGAATACCGTGACTGATGCAACCGGCGAGCTACTGACCGGGCAGTCCATTCCTCTGGCTCCGGATACCCAGGCAACACTGAGGAGCAGCATCCCGGCCAGAAAGAACAGGCTCCTACTGTTGTGTCGTGGTTTCATGGATGATGTAAAAAAGTGCATGGGGATTGGAGCCGTTTGCTTCGGCTATTTCGCGCAGGGATTTGGCCGGATCGGCCGTAATGTTTTTCGCGGCCAGGGCTGCGAGTACCCGCTGCTGATCAAGACCGTACTGGCTGCAAAGATCGGTGAGCGGTATCCGCCCCATACCGGGAAAGGGTTCGGCCGGGAGTGTTTTGCTTTGGTTGTGTGTGGTAGCGGCTTCGCTGTCCATCGCCTCGTAGACCGCTTTGGGTGTGAGCCCGTTGGCCTTGGCGATTGCAAGAATGGTCTGCTGGTCGTCGATAAAGCGGATACCGGCTGCGTTCAATCCAGCTTTGACGGTCTTCAGTTCCAGTCCGGTCCGTTTCGCAAAGAGGGTCAGTGACGACAACTCGGCATGGCCGTAGGGCGGTTCGCCATACTTGTCCGCCGCCGCATCTTTGAATGAATGACCGAATTCAAGAATCGAACTGAAGGGCGGCAGGTAGAGTAGAGTGCCCAAGGCAACGCCCACATTCACCAGCAGCGCCACGGTAAAGGCAGGTGTGAAAATCCACAGCTCCTTGGCTTTGTTCTTCAGGTAGTGGACCATGGCGGTCCAGTTGTACCAGAGATGCATGAGACCTGCGCCCAGAAAGAGAAAGCCGAGGTTAATATGGATATCGCCCCATTGGGTTTTACTCAGTCCCAGCCAATGCCAGTCGGACCAGTAGGCGACCCGTCCTTCAGGAACGATGTAGAGGACCACGCTGGTGAGAACCAGGGCGATAAAAGAAATCAACAGGGTCAGCGAGGTGATTTTCCGCATGTTCATGGCAACCGTTCTCCTGAGAAGAAAGATGAAAAAATATGTTCAAGATGTATTAGTGAAAGCAGTATACATGCCAGAGTGCGTTCACGGTACCCTTTCGTCATGCACTGCGCTGGAGAATCAGTTGACTTGAAGAGATGGATGCAGGAGCTGGCGGCACGTTCGACATTATTGTCGAGTTGCTGCTCATGTCTGTCGAAATGCTGTGGAGTGGCGATACTGTGCGTGCTCAAGGTTATGAGTATGAGTGCAAGAGGAGGCAGGATCTACTTGAAAATCGGCTGGATGTCCCCTATATAAACAAGGGGCCAGGGATCGACAAGAGCACGATACACTGCACAGGGGAGCATCAATGGTGAGGGAGTATCAGGATATCACTGTAGAGCGATTGCGGGAATATATGGGACGGCATCATGAGCACGAATACATGCTGGTTGATGTACGCCAGCCCGATGAGTATGCCAAGGGCCATATACCCGGTTCTGTGTTGATCCCTTTGGCAGACATTCCCGCGCGGATGGATGAACTGCCGATAGATAAGGATATTTTCTTCTATTGCCGTTCCGGCAAACGGTCCCGCGGAGCTGTGATTCTTACCGGTTCACGACCCTATGTGGCCGGTACTCTTTTCAATATGGTCGGCGGTATCCTGGCCTGGAACGGACACCTGCTCCCAGCGACACCCAATCTGAAGGTTATTGATCTCTCGGGTAGCGACCAGGAAATCCTTATGCAGGCGATGGATCTTGAACGAGGGGCAGAGCGCTTTTATACAGCAATCCGGCAGCGCTACGGCAGTATACCCTGGGCCGGTAGTCTTGCCAGCCTGGCCGGGGCTGAAGAGGCGCATGCCCGGATGATCTACCGATTCTGGGCGGAAGGGCAAGCCGATCCGCCATCTTTTGAAACGGTCTATTTGGGCCTGAACGGTGATATTGTCGAAGGAGGGTACTCCTGTGCCGCCCTGGTGGCGATGCTGGAGCAGCAACCGCTTGAGCCGTGCCGGACCACACTGGAGATGGCCCTGACCATCGAGTACTCGGCCTACGACCTCTCCCGCAACATCGCACATCGCTTCCAGGGGCAACCCATGGAAGCGATGTTTAATGCGATTGCAGAAGCGGAAAAGGAACATATACGGCTCGCTGCTCATGGGCTGGCCCTCTGTGAGGCCTAGGCTCGCCACTGCAGCAATTCCTGTGGTTTTCCTTTTTATAGACGGCAATTGCCGGTTCTTGCGGGATAGGCGATTCAGTGGTACATTGATTTAATTTATACTGTTCATCTGGTGGGTTACTGCATTCCCTCAATAACAACGGAGAGCCGGCTCACTGTCGACAAGTAAACAATTGGAGCGATAATGAAGCAATTTTCCCATATGGGCGTTACCTATGAAGTGGACGAGCAAGGCTGTTTACTGGATCCAGCAAGCTGGGATGAACATTTTGCCGAAGGTATGGCCAGGGAGTGCGACATCCCGGTCCTGTCCCGCGAGCACTGGGATGTCATTCATTTTATCCGTGACACCTATGCGAAGACCGGCATCTGTCCGACCATCTTTGCCACGTGTAAGGCCAATGGACTCAGTCCGCATGAGATGAAAAAATTGTTTCCCACCGGGTATCATCGAGGGGTGTGCCGGATAGCGGGTGTGCATTACCGGGTCAATCATATGCCGTACGGCACTCATATCAAAGAGAGCGTTGCCGATCTGCGGGCCATGGTTAACGACAAGGCCTATAGCATGGATGTTCGAGGCTTTTTGGTTGATCCAGAAAGCTGGGATGAGGATTACGCCGCGCATCGCGCCGTGGAGATGCACATTCCAGAAGGGCGTCTGACCAATGACCATTGGCGCATTATCCATTATCTCCGAGATGTGTATCAACGCGAACAGCGGATTCCCAATATCTATGAAACCTGCGAGCAGTGCAACCTGGACCTGGAGTCTTTTGAGGCTTTATTTCCGGATGGGTATCATCGTGGAGCCCTGAAGATCGCCGGATTACGGTTTGTTCAATAACGATCCCGTTACCGTCCTCTCCGTCATCTTGTCATGACTGAAGCCATTCCGGAGGCTGCAACGCCGGAAGACCAAGGTGCTGCCAGAGAAAAGAGACAGCGTGCCGGTGTCATCCTCCTCCATGGCCTTGCCAGGACCAGGCGGTCAATGCGGCCGCTGGCCAACTATCTCCGGCGGTGCGGATACCTGGTGGTCAATATCGGGTATCCTTCAAGGAAATATCGGGTTGATGATCTGGCGCGCCCCGCTATCCTTCCCGCTATTTCCCAACTGCGAAGGGCTGACGTCAGCACGATTCACTTTGTCACCCATTCCATGGGCGGCATCCTGCTCCGTTCCTTTTTAACTGCGGAAGTCCTGCCTGAACCAGGAAAAGTGGTGATGCTCTGCCCGCCGAACCAGGGGAGCGAACTGGTTGATCGTTTCCGATCATACAGCTGGTTCCGTTTGTTTTTCGGTCCGGCGGGTTGCCAGCTGGGAACGGCACCAACGGATCTGCCCTCCAGGCTTGGCATCTGTAACCGCCCTTTGGGTATCATCATCGGTAATCGACCTGCAACCTCACTGTTGTCGCGATTTTTCCCTGGTCCCAATGACGGCAAGGTCTCGGTGGCGAGAGCCCAGTTATCGGGTATGCAAGATTTTTTGATTATGCCCTATGGGCATTCTTTTATTATGAATCGCCGCCCCGTTCATGAACAGGTGGTCTGTTTTCTGGAGAACGGCAGATTCGCGCGATAACTCGTTAAATGAGCTTTCAATTTTTGCGCAAGACCCGTTTGTCGTCAATGCGGATGGTGAGCTTGATCTTGTCGAAGTATTCAAGCAGGGGGATGGAAAATTTCCTGGTCAGTCCTGTGAGATCTTTGAAACGCTGTGCATCGATTTCACCCTCTTTGCGAATAAAGGCGGTTACTTTTTCCTGTAACTCCTCGACAACCGGGGCGTAGAAACAGAGGGTCTCATTGATTTTGATGAGGGTTCGCTTGTTGAGCAGGAGGTCGATCACCTGGCGGATTTGTTTTTCTGGAAATTCGGCAAAAGCAGCCAGCACCTCTTTCAGGATGGGCGGGGTCAGTCCCGCTTGGCGGTAGAGTTCGCTTATTTTTTGCTCCATTTCCTGTTCGTTCACCTGCAGGGTGACGGTGTGGCCGGTCAGTTTAACTTCGGCACCGGCTTGCTCGATCAGTCCTTTTTTACTCAGGGACGCCAAAAGAGCATGCAGGACTTTTTGGTCAACAACCGGTCGCAGCAGTTGAGAGCGGAGTTCTTCCTTGGCGATCCCGGTCCTCAGAGGATTCTGTTGGTGAAATGCGGCCAGCAGATCGGTTATCTGCTGGCTCACAGCTTCAGCTACGGATGCGGCGAGCAGGCGCTGGCTTTCCGAATCGACCACCAGGAGCGAGCCGGTCGATATCGGGTGCTGCAATAGTTTTTTGAGTTTTTTGCTGAATATCCCGGTACGTGCCGCCAATTGTTCTGCGGTAATGCCATGCACACCACACTCCTCTATTACAAGAAGAAGTTGCTGTTCACTGTCGGCGGTGGCAAGGGTGTCAAAGTGCAAACGATTGCGATCCCGATCCCGTTCCAAGGTCCGTTTACGTTTTTTGGGGGCATTGTTGAGAATAGTTCCGCCGCCGATGGTGGTGATCGGTGAATAGCTGCGGACTACATAATGGTCGCCTGGCCAGACTGCCACCGGTTCCTGGAGGATCAGCTGGATAGGGGTGGTCTCTCCAGGGGCCAGAGTATCCGATTCCATCAGCACAATTCGGCCGACGATCTCCCGGGTACCCAGGTGAACGCGAACCTGAGTCCGGTTTTTCAATTCTTTATGGGCGGACGACAGGTAGTGGAGTTCGGCGTCCAGCAATGTGGAGGCGATGAGACTGCCTGGCGTTGCTGCCATGTCGCCTCGGTTGATTTGATCCTTTTCTATCCCCTGGAGATTGATAGCGGTTCTGTGGCCGGCTTCGATTATGTCGACGTCCTTGCCATGCACCTGGATGCCGCGTATTTTTGCAGTAAGACCGCCGGGGTAGAACATCAGTTCCGCACCGGATTCGATGCGGCCGGAGAGTGAGGTGCCGGTAATCACCGTGCCAAAACCTTTCATGGAAAAGACCCGATCCACCGCTAAGCGAAACGGGCCAAATTCCTCGTGAAAATCAATGGCCGCCACCTTTGTATCCAGAATGCTGATGATTTTATCGATGCCCTCACCACTGATGGAATTAACAGGGATAAGTGGTGCGTCTTCGAGAAAGCTGCCCGTGAAGAAATCGCGTACTTCTTCGATGACCATGTCCAACCATTCCTGATCGACCATGTCTTTTTTGGTGAGGATAATGAGCCCTTCACGGACACCAAGCAATTGGCAGATTTCAAAATGTTCGACCGTCTGCGGCATGATGCCTTCATCGGCGGCAATAACAAAGGCCACCAGGTCCATGCCGGCGGTACCGGCGACCATGTTGCGGATGAATTTTTCGTGGCCCGGTACATCGACGATTCCGAGACGATGGCCGCAAGGAAGGTCGAGGTAGGCAAATCCCAGTTCAATGGTGATGCCGCGCTCTTTCTCTTCCTTGAGACGATCCGTATCGATGCCGGTGAGCGCGCGGATCAGGCTGGTTTTACCGTGGTCGACATGTCCAGCGGTGCCGAGAATGATTTCACGCATAGGAAAACCAGGAGAACCGGTAGCTGTCCGTCAATGAGGGGAAACCGGTTTTGGGTTTAGAAGTAGGGATTGCTTTTTGCTTCACGGCCAATGGTAGATTGCAAGCCGCCGTAGCCATGTCCTGGCCAGACGATGGTTTCCGGTGGCAGGGTCAGCAGGCGGGTTCGTATCGCATTAACCATTTGTTCCATGGAACCGCCTGGGAAATCACTGCGGCCTACCGCACCGACAAAGAGGGTGTCGCCGGTAAAACAATGCGGTGGACTGTAGAGGCACATTCCGCCGGGAGTGTGGCCTGGCGTGTGGATGACCTGAAATTGTTCTTCACCGAGAGTGATGGTGTCACCGTCCTCTACGGACAGGCCGACAGGCGGCGACTCGGGCAGGCCAAGCGTGGAAAAATAATCTTTGATGCGAGGATCGTTAAAATAGGCAACGTCGGCGGCATGCATGACGATCTGCGCACCGGTAGCCTCCTGGAGGCGACCATTGCCGCAGACATGATCCGGATGGCCATGGGTGTTAATGATATATTGCACCTGTAATTGGTTGCTGGTGCAATAATCGAGGATTCGATCTTCGTCGCCTCCGGGATCGATAATGGCGGCGTGTTTTGTTTTTTCGCAGGAAACGATATAACAACAGACGCCCATCATGCCGACAGTGAGTTGTTTGACAAGCATAGACCTTATCTCTTGGGCTATTCCCGCAGTCGGTTGACCACCGACTGCGGAAGGATTGATGAAGACGCTTATTTGAGGGTAGAACCGCAACCGCCGGAACTGCAGCCGCAACCGCTGGCTGCAAAGGGGTCGACGGTCACCCGTCCTGGAGGCAGGCGCTGCTCAACAGCCGTAACCACCGTGTCAAAGGCGGTGGTGGCAGGAGTCACTTCGTCCGATGACAGGTACGGCGTACCGGAATCACCTGCTACGACTACGCGTGGGTCCATAGGAACCCTACCGAGGAAAGGCAGATCGAAATCGCGAGCAGTCTGCTCACCGCCGCCCTTGCTGAAAATATCCACGGTCTGCTCGCAGTGAGGGCAGATGAACCCGGACATGTTTTCAATCACGCCGACTATCGGCATTTCTACAGCTTTGCAGAAGTTGATCGATTTACGAACGTCAGCCAAAGCTACGGCCTGAGGGGTGGTGACCACCACTGCCTGGACACCGGGAATGGTCTGGGCAATGGAAAGGGGCTCGTCGCCAGTGCCGGGAGGGGCATCGACAATTAGATAATCAAGCTCGCCCCAGTCCATATCGGCTACGAACTGGCGGATGGCCTGGATTTTGAGCGGTCCGCGCCAGATGATGGCATCGTCCCGGTTCTTCATCATATATTCAAGGGAAACAACTTTGAGGTTGTCGTTGAAAGCCAGCGGCGGGATAAGGTCGTTAGGATTGGCCGGAGCCTCAAGAGAACCGGTGAGGTTGAGCATCCGGCAAACATCGGGGCCGTGGAGGTCGACGTCCATCAATCCGACCTTGTGGCCTTTTTTTGCCAGGCACAGGGCTAGGTTAACGGCAACGGTGGATTTGCCGACCCCGCCTTTACCGCTCATGACAAGGATTTTGTTTTTGATCTTTCCCAGGGATTTGGTGATAGCGATATCCTGCTGGGCCAGGCGGGCATCGCCGGAGTTACAACTGCTTTGCTGATCGGTCCCGCAGGAACCTCCGCAAGAACTGCTCATATTATCCTCCGATAAGAGATACGTGGTGAATGAAGAGAGGTGAACCCGTGAATACGTCGCCATCCGGTGTTGCCCGGAATGCGCGCCGTATTATCGGCGATAGTTTCGTGATCATGATGACCGGGAAACAGGATCCCGTGCATTTCCCATATGGAAAAAATTCGGAGATACCGCGGACGCTGGCGAGTTCATCGTAATTTGGGCTTATACTTTAATGCCGCGCTTTTGAAAAGCAATGAAAAAAAAATTACCCATATCTTGCTGGCTTGTATGCCTTTTGCCCTGTGTTTTTCTTGATTTATAATTGTCAGAATAGTTATAGTGGTTACCTATATCACATTCCCGGACCGGAGAAATGCCAGCTCGCTTCTGTTGGCTGGCCCCCGGAGATTACCGGTTATGATGGTCGTTCATAATGTGTGCAGGGCAACCTGCATCATTAAACAAGATACTTTCCGAAATACGGTACGAGCGTGGGAGGACCTGATGGATCCGTTCAGCAAAAAATTGTTGGAGGAACTGGAGCAGATGCAGCAGCATACAGGACGCATACTGCGCAGTATGTCACTGTCCCGGATGATGCCTATGGAATCGGGCGGTTGGCAGCCGTCGGTGGACATTTATGAATCGGAAGACCAGATTTACGTCTATGCCGACCTTGCCGGGGTGGTGGGCGATACCCTTCGCGTTGTTGTCGAGGGACAACGTTTGAAAATCAGCGGCGTTCGTCAATTGCCGGCGCACCAATCCATTGCCTGCATTCATCAGCTTGAAATTGAGCTGGGCGGTTTCCAGCGGACCGTCGTTCTGCCCTCGGCTGTGGATATCGAAGGGGTCGATTCGGCTTATACCAACGGTATACTCGTGGTGACCCTGCCGAAGCGGACTAAGAAAGGCAGGGTGACGATCAGGATAACACCAGGAGAATAAATCATGGAAAACGAACAGCAAGCACCGCAGAAAAAGATGGATCCTTCCCAGTTGGAAGTTCCTGAATCGATCCCCATCCTGCCGTTGCACGGATTTGTCTTCTATCCCGGCATGGGATTCCCGTTGCAGGTGTCCAGTGAAACATCTAAACAGTTAATTGACGATGTCCTTTTGACGGACCGCCTGATTGGACTGGTGCCGAGCCGCAGGGATCAGGTCAGCGACGACGATGTCCTCGGCGAAGATGATCTGTATAAGGTAGGCGTGGTCGGTTATCTGCACAAACTGAACAAGGCCCCCGAGGGGTATTATCAGGTGCTAATGAGCGGCACCAAAAAGTTTGCTGTCACCGAATATGTCGAATCCACTCCGTATATGAAGGCCAAAGTGGTCGAAATACCGATGGAAATCTTCGAAGATAAGAAGATAGAAGCGTTGCTTTTCAATATCAGAGCGCAGTTTCAAAAACTGGTAAGCTCCACCGCACTGCCCCAAGAACTGGTTCTCACCATCAACAGCCTGACCAATCCTTTTTACGTGGCGTACCTGGTTAGCAGTCAGTTGAACCTGAAGCTTGAGGTGGAGCAGGAAATTTTGGAGATTGCTCCGTTACATGATCTCCTGCACCGGGTAGCCAAGGAACTGAACAAGCGGTTGGAAACGGTGGAGATGAGTAATCAGCTGCAGGCTTCCATGAAAAAAGACATGGATGAGCGGCAGCGGGAATTTTTTCTTCGCCAGCAGCTGCAGGCGATCCGTAAGGAGCTGGGAGAAGGGGACGAGGACAAGGTTGAGGTCAAGGAGCTTAAGGAGCGGATAGCTGAAAAGGGGTTGAGCCCCCTTGCTCGGTCTGTGGTGGATAAGGAATTGACCCGACTGGAACGTATCTCACCCTCCTCACCTGAATATACTGTATCGCGTAACTACATCGACTGGATTCTTGATCTGCCCTGGACCGATTCCACCACAGATACCCTGGATCTGATCCAGGCAGAAGCTGATCTGAATAAGGACCACTATGGGTTGAAAAAGATCAAGAAACGGATTCTCGAATTTTTGGCGGTACGTAAACTGAAAGAAGATGTCCATGGGCCGATTCTTTGTTTTGCGGGCCCTCCCGGTGTCGGCAAAACTTCGCTCGGCCAGTCCATCGCCCGAACCATGAATCGCAAGTTTGTTCGCATCGCCCTGGGCGGCGTCCGTGATGAAGCCGAAATTCGCGGTCATCGGCGAACCTATATCGGAGCATTGCCCGGTCGGATCATCGAGAGCCTCAAACGTGCAGGGGCAAATAATCCGGTCTTCCTGCTTGATGAGGTCGACAAGCTGGGCAATGATTTTCGCGGCGATCCTTCCTCGGCTCTGCTTGAGGTTCTTGACCCGGAACAGAACTCCACGTTTACCGACCATTACCTCGATATCGAATTCGATCTGTCCAAGGTGATGTTTATTGCCACAGCCAATGTTCTGGACACGATACCCGGCCCACTCCGCGACCGTATGGAGGTGGTTGAGCTTTCCGGCTATACCCAGCAGGAAAAGGTTGCTATCGCCACCCGTCATCTGCTGGCCAAACAGCTCGAAGCCCACGCCCTGACCAAAGATGATCTGGAGATTCCGGAGGAGACCATCGGAGTGCTGATTTCTTCGTATACCCGTGAAGCCGGGGTGCGTAATCTCGAACGGGAACTCGCTGCCATCTGTCGGGGCACGGCTGCGGAAATTGCCCGTGGTCAGCGAGAAAAAACTATTGTGACTCCGGAAAAACTGTACGATTTTCTCGGCCCGCAACGTTATTTTCCAGAGATGAAGGCCCGAAGCTGGGGCCCGGGATTGGCCACCGGTCTTGCCTGGACGCCGGTGGGGGGGCAAATTCTCTTTATCGAGACGTCAAGTATGAAGGGCAGGGGCGGTTTGACCCTGACCGGAAAGCTCGGTGAGGTCATGAAGGAGTCAGCTACCGCCGCTCTCACCTATATCAGGTCTCATGCCAAAGATCTGGGGGTTGACGAGGATATCTTCGCCACCATTGACCTGCATGTGCATGTACCCGAGGGTGCCATACCTAAAGATGGACCCTCTGCCGGCGTGGCCATGGTATCGTCACTGGTTTCAGTGATTCTCGGTAAGCCGGTTCGTCAGGATGTGGCCATGACCGGTGAGATTACCCTGCGTGGCGATGTTCTGCCAGTGGGAGGTATCGGGGAAAAGGTTCTGGCCGCTCTGCGGGCCGGGATAAAGGAGCTGGTTCTGCCGGTACTTAATGAGAAAGATGTGCTAGAAATTCCAGAAGATATCCGCAAAGGGGTAATCTTTCATTATCCTCATACCATTAGCGAGGTTTTAGAGATCGCCATTGAAAAAACAGAGGCCGCAAACTGATGTTAGGTTGGTTTAAAAAGAAATTTGGTAAAAAGACAGCCGAAGCCGTTGCGGTTGAACCGGAAGAAAGCCAAGAGGTTGTTGCCGAGGAAATCGTAACTCCGGCCGCTGTTGTGGAGCAACAGGAACCGGTGGAGGAACAGACCTCGACAACGGAAACTGTTGTTGGTCAGCCGGAGGCAATCGAGCCTCCGGAAGAGATTACAGAGGAACCGCCGGCAGAAACACCCGTTTTGGTCGAATCAGTTGCGGAACCAGCGACAGAGGTTGTTGAGCCTGATACTTTTGCAGGCGAAATCGAAGCGGTTGTCGATGATGTTCAAGAGGATGCAGATATAACGCAAGCTCTGGCCGAAGGGGTGGACGATATTGAACCGGTTGTAGCCCTTGTCGAAGGGCAACCGGAGGTCGATACGGAGCCGCTTCTTGCTGAGCAAATCACTGATTTTGTAGAACAAAAGATTGTTCCTGAGCAGGTCGTTGTTGAAGAGCCGTACTCCGGCGAGCTTTCGAGCGAAGAGCCGGTTGCCGAATCAGAGGATGAGACTGTCGTATCTTTTGAGACCGATGCTGTTGCGGAGGTGGTTCCTGAAGTCGACATGATTGCCGAAGACGTTAAATTCGATGCTTTGGATCAAGTCGTGCTGGACGAGGAACCTCTGCCCCTCGAGGAATCAGAAAGTGAGGAGGAACAGGTCGCTGCAGGTGATGGTATATCTCCTGCCGTCCCGCTCGACGCCGCAGCTTCACGAACCCAGGAAAAACCCAAAAGTAAATCTATGTTCAGGCGGTTGCAGGAGCGACTGGGTAAGACCAAGGACTCCTTGGTGTACCGGCTGGACCGCCTTTTTCTGGGTAAGAAGGAAATTGATCAGGATTTGTTCGAACAGTTGGAGGAAATACTGATCACCTCCGATCTTGGGGTGACGACCACTTTGGAGCTGCTTGATAAGGCGCGGAAAAAAGTCAAACGCGATCAGTTGAGCGATCCCCAGGCCCTGAAAACCATTATTCGTGACCAGATCCTAACCTACATCGAAGCAACGGAGCAACCTGCCGAGCTGGTTATGCCGGAAGAAGGGCCCTTTGTCATTATGGTGGTTGGGGTTAATGGCGTCGGTAAAACTACCACTATCGGTAAAATTGCAGCCAAATTCGTCCGTTCCGGCCAGTCGGTGCTGTTGGTGGCAGGCGATACGTTCCGAGCCGCCGCTATTAACCAGCTCAAGATTTGGGGCGAGCGTGTTGGGGTTGAGGTTATCGCCCAGCATCCTGGATCGGACCCATCTTCCGTAGTTTTCGATGGTCTTGAATACGGGGTGGCCCATGGCTACGATGTCATCCTCATCGATACCGCCGGTCGGCTTCATACCAGTGTCAATCTGATGGAAGAGTTGAAAAAAATCAAACGGGTGATTGGTAAAAAAATGGAAGGTGCACCGCATGAGGTCATGCTTGTTCTTGATGCAACAACAGGTCAGAATGGCATTTCCCAGGCGAAATTGTTCAACGAGGCCGTGGGAGTCAGCGGCCTGGCCCTTACCAAACTCGATGGCACCGCGAAGGGCGGTATTGTGGCCAATGTCTGCCGGGAAATCAAAATTCCCGTCCGTTTCATCGGCATCGGCGAACAGGTGGACGATCTGCGCGACTTTGATGCGCGGGAATTCGTTGATGCCCTGTTTGCCCAGCAGTCGGATTGATCATCCTGACTGCGAACCTCAACGGCAGGTGCCTCACCTGTCTTCTCTTCTTTTCAAAGTAATACGTAATGGAATATCGACGACATAATCAACCGGGTTGCGGTGGATGCCTGTTGCTGCTCGCTGTGCTGGCCCTTGTCACCGGTGGAGCGCCGGCGTTGCTCAATTTGCTTGGTTTTATTTTTTATTCCGGTCTAGCTGGGATTCTTCTGCTGGTCGGTGCCTTCTGGGCCTTTTCTTATTATGTGCAGCGGCGGGTCTCCACCTATGAGTCTTCCCAGACCGAGAGTCACAACCGGTTTGTTTTTTTGCTGGTCAATATTCTGGTGAAAATCGCTCAGGCTGATGGTCATTTCACCAGAGCCGAACTCAACGCTATTCTTAATTTTTTCCAATATAATCTGCGTTATAATCAAGACCAGATGTACTGGGTCAAGCAATTGGTGAAAGATGCCAGAGGTGCGCAGGTTGATCTGCGGCAACTGCTCGACGAATTCCGTACTGGGTTCGCCTATGAACCGCGCCTGATCCTCCTTGAACTTATTTACCAGATCATCTATACCAAACAACCGCCGCTGGAAAGTGAGCTGCGTCAAGCCAGGGATATTGCCCAGTTGTTGCAGATCTCGGTGTATGATCAGCGTACCATCGAGGCCAAATACATGTACCGCCAGCGCCAGGAGGCTGCTAGTGGTGCCCAGCTGGAAGAACAGTACTACGCGGTACTTGGCCTGGAAAAGGGAGCTGATTTTGCCGAAATAAAGAAAGCGTATCGGAAATTATCCATGCAGTATCACCCGGACAAGGTCGGCCACCTTGGTGAGGAATTTAAAAAGGTAGCCGAGGAAAAAATGAAGGAAATCAATGTAGCTTATGGCTATTTTGAAAAGAAATTCGCGAGCCGATGAGGGACTGATGGGCCTGCAGTTTCTTCCCGCTATTTTAGCGGGTCGGTAGCGCCTAAACTGAATCAGGAAAAGTTTATCCGATCAACCTGACTCGTTTGTAACCGTCTAGCCGCGTGCAACAAGAGCTCATCCAACCTGATCTCTCGACAATCATTATTTTGATACAAACCGTTATTAACCATTACCAATGTGAAAGGGGTGCGCAATGAGTGGTGTTGCCAAGAAGATGCAGACATTTGCGGAGAATTCTTCCTGGATTCGAAAGATGTTCGAAGAAGGGGCCAGGATGAAGGCGGAGTTCGGAGCGGACAATGTTTTTGATTTCAGCATTGGTAACCCCGATGTGCCGCCACCGGCCAAATTTTATACCGTACTCCGTGAACTGGCGCAGCATGAGGAACCCGGAACCCACGGCTATATGCCCAATGCCGGTTATCCGTTTGTTCGCGAAGCCCTGGCCAAACGGCTCGGTAAGGAGCAGCAGGTCGACCTGCAACAGGGCGACATTCTTATGACCTGTGGTGCGGCTGGTGGGCTGAATGTTGTTTTTAAGGCTCTGCTCAACCCCGCCGACGAGGTTATCATTCTATCGCCTTTTTTTGTCGAATATCATTTCTATGTCGACAATCACGGCGGTGTGGTCAAGGTGGTACCCACGGACAAGAATTTCGACCTTGATCTCGCTGCAATTGAAAAAGCCCTGACTCCCAAAACCAAGGTAGTGCTGATTAACAGCCCCAATAACCCCACCGGTCAGATTTACCCAGCTGCTTCGCTGCAACAGTTGGGGCGAATGCTCGATGCCGCCGGAGAGCGGTTCAATTCCTCCATCTACCTGGTGTCTGACGAGCCGTACCGCAACATCGTTTTTGACAATCACGAGGTGCCGCCGTTGATGACCGCCACTACGAACGCTATCCTGGCCTCCTCGTATTCCAAGGAGCTGTCATTACCGGGTGAACGCATCGGCTATCTGGCGGTGCATCCTGAGATGCAGGACAAAGCGAATGTGCTCGGTGCACTGACCCTGGCCAACCGTATCCTCGGCTTTGTCAATGCCCCGGCCCTGATGCAGCGGGCCGTAGCGCAACTGCAGGATGTAGCAGCGGATAACTCAATCTATGCGCGCCGGCTTGAGGTGTTTTGCAAAGTCCTGGATGAGGCGGGAATTTCCTACGTGCGCCCCAAGGGAGCCTTTTACCTTTTTCCCCAGACACCGATTGAAGATGATGTCGAATTCTGCCGGCTTTTACAGGAACAGAAAATTCTCGCAGTTCCCGGCAGGGGCTTCGGTCTGCCCGGGCATATTCGTCTGGCCTTTTGTGTGGATGAGCGGGTTATTGCCGGCTCGGTGGAAGGGTTTAAAAAAGCGGTGGCAAAGGCTAAAAAATAAAATCTGCAAAAACGGGCCTGCTCTGATCGGCAAAGGGCCATCTTCTCAGGAAGATGGCCCTTTTTTTGTCTGCCGCAGCTGCTGGTTAGTCCCGGTCGGCTTTGCGGATGACATCGCAGAGTTCGTGGGCAAGGGTGGCAATTTCCTGCTCATCCTCGCCTTCGGTCATTACCCGAACGACCGGTTCGGTTCCTGAGGCCCGCACCAGGATTCGTCCCCGGTTGCCGAGCTTCTTTTCCGCAAGGTCCAGAGCTTGCGGGAATCCCGGAATCAGTTCTGGCGCTATCCGTGAGCTCAAGCGTACGTTTTCCAGAACCTGAGGGTAGGTCGACATGATGGTGGCCAGTTCGGAGAGCGGTTTATTTTTTTTGATCATAATAGCCAGTAACTGCAATCCGGCAAGGATGCCGTCACCGGTAGTGTTGTGGTCAAGGAAGACCAGATGGCCCGACTGCTCGCCACCAAAATTGTATCCCTTGGTGCGCATTGCCTCGACCACATAGCGGTCACCCACCTGGGTGCGTATCATCTGGCCCCCCATGGCGACCATGGCTTGCTCCAGTCCCATGTTGCTCATCACTGTGGCTACCAGGGTTTTTTTCTTCAGCTTGCGCCGGTTGAGCAGTTCTCTCGCACAGATCGCCATGATATGGTCGCCGTCGACAATGTTGCCGTGTTCGTCGCAGACGATCAGCCGGTCGCCATCGCCATCCAGGGCCAGGCCGATATTAGCCCCCAATTGCTTGACTTTGGCGGCCATCACCTCCGGATGCAGGGCACCGCATTGGTGGTTGATATTTTTCCCGTCCGGATCGACGCCGATGGTGGTAACTTTGGCTCCCAGTTCTTCGAAGACAGGAGGCGCCACTCGGTAAGTGGCACCGTGGGCGCAGTCCAGAACGATGTGAAAGTCGTCGAGCACATAATTTTTGGGAAAGGTGTTTTTCAGGTAGACAATGTAACGGCCACGGGCATCATCTATTCGCGAGGCCTTGCCCACCTCGTCGGCCACCGGTCTGAGCGCGGCCATCTTTTGGGAGAAAATCAGGTCCTCGACATCAGCTTCCGATTCATCCGGCAATTTATAGCCATTGTGCGAGAAGATTTTGATGCCGTTGTCCTGGAAAGGATTATGCGAGGCAGAAATTACGACCCCGGCATCGGCCCGCATCGAGGTGGTGATAAAGGCTATGCCTGGTGTGGGCAAAGGGCCGACCAGTTGGACATTTACCCCCATGGAGCAGATCCCGGCGGCCAGGGCATTCTCTATCATGTAGCCGGAAAGGCGTGTATCCTTGCCGATGACAATAGTGTTACCCTTGGCTTGGTTTTTGACTATAAAAGCGATGGCTCTGCCGATCTGCATGGCGATTTCTGAGGTCATGGGGTAGATGTTGGCAACACCACGCACGCCATCGGTTCCAAAGAGTTTTCTCATGTGTCTTTCCTGCCGGTTATAAAGGAAGTAAATGGTAATAAAATTGAAGGTGCGGCCGCCTGCAATGTCGCGCTATTACCTGACAATACGTACTTTTTCAGGAGTCGTTTTGAGGATAACAATCGGGGCATGGCCCGGTAGATTGACACCGGTTACCGTCACCGGGACATTACGATTGTTTTTTTCGCTGGCAAGGTTGACCGCAGCACGAAACAACATGGACAGTTCCGGGGTTATGCGAGCGATCGGCTCAGGGATTTCAGCTTCCACCGTTACCATGGATGGGACGGTTTTTACAATCTGATCACTATCTTTTATGTTGACGGGGATGTTGCGTACCGTCTTCTTGACCATGGATTCCTTGAGCTTGATATTCGCCTCGATTACGGTCTCCCCGATAAGTTTCAGTAGAGTCCCGTCAAGGTCGAGGTGTACCTGAACGGTGGTAGAGTGATCCAATCCTTCAAGATCGATTACATCGGTAGCTATAGCATTTTCTTCTTCCAGCACGGACTGGGGGCCGGTGACGGTGATGTGTGGTGGATTAAGGACTACACTGTCAAAAGTAAAACCATTGGCCGGTTTCCCTTGAGTCAAGGGGGTAATAGTAAAATCTTTTTTGACCAATTTGTCGACCACGAGGGTGATGTTAGCCGGTTGTACCCGTTGGACGGTTATGCCGCGGGGCAGCGGAATGGATTCGTTATCGTTCTCAATAACCATTGGCCCAGGCCCTACCCCGCTCAGATTTACAGGACGGGAAATATTCTGCTGGCGCATTTCCTGGATCATTCGTCTGGGGCCGCGAATTGTTACTTCAATATCTTTTTTATACTGGTTGGCAATGATCAATTCAGCAGGCAGGTTTTGTAACTCAAGAGGAATGGTGACAATCATGTCTACTTGATCTTCACCAACCACAAAATACCAGAGACTGATGCCGATGATCAATGAGAGGACCTTGAGCAGCCAGTGTTTGGACAAAAAAGTGAGGTCAGGCTTTTTCTTCATTGCTACGTAAACTGCTCAGCCAGGTTCTCCAGCGGGCAATGGTATTTTGTTGTTGGATTAACAATGGGTTCAGAGTTGCTGTAAGGATTTTTTCGTCATGGCAGGTGGTGATCTTGCCTTTTTGCACTAGGGAAATTTCCTGAGTTTCCTCGGATACCACAATAATAACTGCATCGGTTTCTTCCGACAGTCCGAGAGCTGCACGGTGGCGTGTTCCGTAACGTTTATCGATAGCTGGATTTTGCGAAAGTGGCAAAAGGCAGCCTGCGGAGTGGATCTTGCCGTTTTGAATGATAACGCCGCCATCATGCATGGGGGAGGCAGGTAGAAAAATTGCAACCAGCAGCTCAAATCGAAGGCAAGCGTTGAGCAGGTGACCTGTATCGATGTAGTCGCGCAGACCGGTATCCCGCTCGATGACAATAAGGGCACCGATGCGTCGTCTGGCCATGTATGCAGCTGCACGTACAATCTCGTTCATGTTCTTTACGTCGGCATCGCTGCTCTTGCTAAAGGGTGTTTTGCCCATCTGAGTGAGGGCACGGCGGATATCGGCCTGGAAAAGGATGACTATTACAATTAGGATCGAACTGAGAAAGGTTTTGAACAGCCAGTGCAGGGTCTGCAGTTCAAACTTGCCCGAAAGAAAATAGATGATAATAATGACAGCAATGCCGACCAGCATCTGCACGGCACGTGTTCCGCGGATGAGCAGAATGATTCGATAAATAATGTAGGAGACAATGAGGATATCGAGGATATCCAGCAGTCGCATGGAACGGATTGCGTCAAGCATGAAGCGTTAGCTGGTTGATTGATATTTATAATATAATTGACATGGTAGCATGTCAACTGCTGCTTGAACAGGGAAAATGTACCTGCCAAGTTTAATTGAA
>JBFJXW010000055.1:0-19980 GCA_041622895.1 Desulfobulbus sp.
TACCAGTGCACCCTGTACCCCCTTGTACGAAGCCACCGCACCCCTCCTGAAGGAAAAATTTTGTGGGACCGCCGGTACAACGCTGCGCTGCCTGCCTCTCCATTGTGGATGACGGTTTCTGCTGTGATTCCCTCACCATCGGCGGCACCAGTCGCACATCATGTTGCAATGAATTCTGCGTACTATGAACAAATACAGAGCGGAATACAATGGATGAAAAAAATGTATATAATGGATATGTGAACTATCTAATTAGGGAGTTGGGCGACAGGTCTGTTGAGAATTTTTCTTGGAAAGCGGAAAATCGGAGTGGTGCGATGTGTGTTTGCTGGCAGGGGCACGGCACGCCGTGCCCCTGCTGTTTTTACTGGAAGGACTCTAGGGATAAAGACGGGAAAGGAGGTTGAAAATGCGGACGGAGTATGCACCCGTTCCTCAGAGGGGGAAGGAGGACGGTTACTGAGAAGGGGTGCGTTTCTGGTTCTGCGCTGCGCTCACCCTGCCAGCAGCAGCATCAGCGACATGGAAACAAACGAGAGCAGGGTGGACATGACAATCACCGCCGAGGCCAGATCGGTGTCGGATTTGAGCTGCGAGGAAAGAATGTAGATAGCGGTGGAAGTGGGCAGGGTGCAAAAAAGCATGGTTACCTTCCAGGCGAGCCCGGTGACGCCGAACAGCCAGAGAAAAACAAAGCCGAGCAGCGGCAGCACCGCCAGCTTGAACACCGCCGAAGCCAGGGCCAGGCTCATGTTGTCGCGAAGGCTGGAAAAGGTCAGGCTGCCGCCGACGGAAAACAGGGCCAGGGGCAGGGTGACCTGGGACATCAGCTTGAGGGTGTTGTCCACGGAAACCGGGAAATAACCGACCAGGCGAGAATAGAGCATGCCGCAGACACAGGCGATGATGAGCGGATTGGCCAGCAGATATTTGAGCGTGGTGGTAAAGCGGTTACCCCGATTGGTGTCGTCATCGCGAAACCAGATAAGCACCGTGACAATGAGGACATTGATCATCGGGATGATCAGCCCCACCAGGATACCGTACAACTGTGCCCCGGCTGGGCCAAAAGCGTTAATGACCACCGCCATGCCGATGTAGGTGTTGAACCGATAGCAGCCCTGGTTGAACGAGCCGGCCTGATAGCGCCCCACCGATCGAATTTGGATGAACAGCAGGCTGAGGATGCAGACGCTCACCACGGCCAGGGCAGCAGCCAGCAGGTAGTGCCAGCCGCCATCGAACTGCAGCGGTGCTGCGCCGATCTTCCAGAACAGCATGAGCGGAAAGAACACATAGTAGACCAACCGGTCCGAGGTATGGAGATAGTGGCTGTCGGTAATATGCAGGCGTTTTAAAACGGTGCCGGCCAGGATAAGGGCAAGCACCGGGAAGAGAGCGTTGAGAAGTATCATCGTTTCGTTCGGGGAGAAAAAGGAGCAGGAAACGCTCCGGGGTTATCGGATAGTGTACCGGGGGCGGCGGATCCGGGTTTTCTTGCACCGCGGACAGTGGCCCGGCGGGTTCGGTCGTTTGCGGTTTTCAAAAACAAAACCGCAGGAAAGACAGACCGGCGGTTCGATCACCAACCGCTTGCCGCCTGCTTTGAGCGAGCGTTGGACATGCTGCAGGTGCTCGTAAATTTCTTTTTCGCTCTGATGCAGTTCCTGTGAGAGTTCCCGCACCCCGCAGGTGGTGTTGCTGAGGAGTTCGATCAACTGCCGGCGGATGGGTTGCGCGGGTGAATCAATTATCTCATCCATGCCTTCTCCGCGAGGATAGGTTGTACCTGCAGCTGCTGCCGCTCGGCAAAGGATCGAAGAAAGGCGTCCGTCTTGGCCCTGGCAATACGGGTCAGTTCCTGCATCAGAGTGAACGGGACCTCGGAGAGGTTGTAGCGTTGCTGCAGCAGGTCGGTCATGGCAATCCACAGGTGCCCGGTCATCTCGGCATCGGCCAGGGCCCGGTGAAAGGTGCCGTCCGTGAAAATACCGCAGTGGTGCACCAGAGTGGCGAGTTTATGATTGGGTGCCTCGGGAAAGAGCCGGCGTGCCGCCAGCATGGAACAGCTCATGGGATTTTCCCGCTCCCTGCCGATCATGCGTAGCTCGGTATCAAGGAATTTGCGGTCGAAACCGGCGTTGTGGGCCACCAGCGGGATGTCGCCGATCCAATCGGCAAAGCGGGTCATCACGGTTTCGCAGGGCGGAGCTGCGGCCACCAGTTCATTGCTGATGCCGGTGAGGGATTCGATAAACCAGCTAATGGTGAAACCGGGATTCATTATCTCCTGGTAGCGATCGACGATCATACCGTGCTCGATGCGCACGGCTCCCACTTCGATGGGCCGGTCGCCATAGTCCGGCGACATGCCGGTGGTCTCGAAATCCAGGACAATGACAGGTTGGTTGGGCATAGAACGGTTCGAAAAAAGTAAAGAGGTAGATTAATTTCAGCTCCTACAGGGTGATATGCCGCAAAAACGTTGCATATCGATGCGTGAAGGCTAAAATCGCAATGCACTTACCTCGTGAATAGGGTACATTTGACCAGTTGTTACTATATTCCACCTACAATATCAATGCATGGAGGAAATGATGGTGCCAGAGGAAATGCGGGAAAAAGCGATTGAGCTGTTTCTGAAACGCCTGCACTGCAGCCAGGTAATAGCCCTTGTCGGACTGGAAAAACTGGGCATCGAAGATCCTTCGGTTATTAAGGCGCTGGGTGCCTTTGGCGGCGGCATCGGTGGAACCGGCAACATTTGCGGGGCCTTGGTAGGAGCGGCCAGCGTGATCGGCAGTCTGTACAGCCGGAGCAGCCTGGAGGAAAAAGAGAATCCCCGGATGTGGGCCGCCACCAAGAAGGTCATGAAAAATTTCGAGGAACTGACCGCAGAGCACGGCGGGATCAAATGCTGTCAGATTGCCCGGGTCAATTGGATGGACCGGGATCAGGTCAAAGATTTTTACGGCAATCCAGAGAGCCGCAGGCAGCATTGCATTAAAGTCGTAGGTGATACAGCCAAGGCTCTGGGCGAACTCCTGGAGCAGGAAGCAGAACAGATGGCCGCTAAAAACGCCGCCAAATAGATAATAAGCGGCGTATGCCGCCTTACAGGAAACCAAGGCAGTCTTGATCAAGGCTGCCTTTTTTTTATAGGAGCACCATGGAGATTATAAATTTTTCCACCATCGAAAAAGGATTGTTTACCAAATCGCTTACCTTTATCAACAACAAAGAGGTGGATTTCGGCCAGCTGCCCGCGAGCATCCTGATTGTCAAAACCGATAATTTTATAGATGAATGTGACGAGCTCGCCCCCTATTACAGCAGCATCGGCCTGGAAAACAATAATGCTCGCCTGGTGTTTAATCCCGGAAGAGGGGGAGGGCACAAGATTCTCATCAATCAGCAGGCCATCAGAGGGCTGTCCTACATCCACGCCATGGTCACCGAACTGGTGCACCTCTCCAATCTCGTGCAGTATAGCGGTGATCACGGCAACATTTACCGTTTTACCCCGGACAAGGGGATTGCGCAGTACTATTATGAATTCTTGCTGTGGACCAAGTTTCAGGCCATGCGCGTCGCCACCCGGGCCCATGCCCTGATGTCCTGGCATGAGGTGAACGGCGCGGAACCGCCGGCTGACGGCCGCTATCAGTTCGCCCAGGTGAACTTTCCCGGAGAGGGAGTGGGTGCTGCGCTGGAGCAGTTGCGGAACGCCGAGGATATTGTCGTCTGGCGGGAAATGTTATGGGGGCTGCTGGAGGCGCTTTCCTTCTATCTCGGCACCTTGTCTTTTTATCAGCAGGTGCCCCGGCCGCAGGAACTGGATGATCGATTTCCTGCAGCCGCTCTCGAGGAGATGATCGGTCTGGACAACTGCCTGGCCTTCTACGAGGCGCTGCAGCGAGCCACGGATTATCCTGCCTGGCTGGAACAACGGCAGAACATCCGCAAGGCGATTGTCACCATGCAGGAGCAGGGGAAGAAGAGGTATGAAGCCGTGAGTTGAAGAGGGGCTGGGGCATCCTGCACGCTGCGTTGCAGCGGCGTGTTGCCTGGTTGCGCCGCTGGTTGAAGGCGTAAATCGGTCTGCCGCCGCTCCATTACGTTTGGCTATCGTTCTTTGCTGTCGTGGCGGAAGAGGCAAAAACCACCTGGTTTTTGCCTCTTTCTTTTGCCAGATACATGGCCGTGTCAGCAGCTTTCACCAGGGCATCCAAGGTTTGTCCATGATCCGGAAACAAAGCGATGCCGATGCTGGCCGAAACCGTGCAGGTGGTGCTGTTACAGTCAACCGGTTTTTTGACTACCGCCAATAAGCGTCGGGATATTTCGATGACTTCCTTTTCCGCGCCGTCGGACTGGGTGAGCACAATCAAAAATTCATCGCCACCCCAACGACAAATGGTATCGGTGGACCGAACCACCTGAAGCATGCGGCTGGACACCACTTTCAGGGCTTTGTCACCCGCATCGTGTCCCAAGGTGTCATTAACGGCTTTAAAGCCGTCCAGGTCGAGATACATGAGAATACAGTGTTCGCCATTGCGCTTGGCCGTCTGCAGCGCCTGCTGGAAACGATCTGAAAACAGCACCCGATTCGGCAACCCGGTCAGTGAATCGAACAGGGCAACTTTTTGCAGTTGCGCATAGAGGTTCTCCAGATCCCGGTTGGCGGAGGCGAGTTTGTCACGACCGATGAGCACGACCAATAAAACAGAAGTGATAATCACTATAAAAAGAATAACGATTGCTTCGGTGAGCGTTATCCAATTTTGTCGCTCCGCAACCTTGCTTTGCACATCCGCATTGGAAAACCCAATAACCATGACGAGCGGCAGCCCGTTGATTTTTCGATACACAAAGGTGCGCGAGATGTTGTCGACCGGGCTGACAGATTCAAAACGGCCTGTTTCCGCCTGTTTCAGGGATTGCCATAAAATATAGTCGGACGGAATGGCCACGGCCCATTTATCTTCATCCGGTTCCGGGATGCGTGCGCGCAGTTTTTTATCATGGAGCCCCAACAGCGTTGCCAGGCTCTGGGTCCCGAGGTGCAATTCCCTGTAATAGCGAGTAAAGGATTGCGGATTGACCGTAGCGATAACAACACCGCCAAAAGAACCGTCGGCAGTGTTGATTCTTCGGGTAATACGGAAGCGGTACTTCCCTGAGATGTAGCCCTTCTCGACGGCCGATATATAGAGCCGGTCTTCAGGTGTTGCCTGGTGGTAGCGGAAATAATCGCGGGCCACTACGCTTTTGGTTTGTGATACTTCATCATGAGGGATGATAAATTTCCCGTCTGCCTGCACGATAAAAACATTTTCGATAATGGCGGTATCGAAATTGAGCCCGCTGATGAACTCTTCGGTTGTGCTCACCGAGCCGGTGCGGGTGTAGATCATCCGCACTCCGTGCAGGAGCACATCCACCTGATTAAGGATCTGGATGGTATGCTGGCCGCATGCATCGACGCCAATAGCTGCCTCGCTGACAAGTCGGGCTTTCTCCGCCTGGTAGGTCCTTGCCCTCAGTAAAAAGCCGGCCGCGATGAAAAAGGCGATCAAACAGGCCGAGGTGCAGAGGAGGAGCACTCTCTTGTTGAAAAAAGCAGGTGGTCGCGCAAACATCGAGTAGAGGAACGTGAAATTGATGGAAAAGAGCGGGCCAGACAGCGATCAGGGCAATTCAATCGCCCAGGTTTCCAGCGGCGGCACCTTGGTGACGATTTTTTCGTTCTGCAGAAAACGGGCAAAACGGTTGTAGCGGTTTTTGTCCAACGCACCCGGCCGCAGGGCAAAACGCGGCAAGGTGTCCTTCCAGGCCCGCCGATTCAATTCATCGTTCAGATTTTCTCGGCCATGGCTGACGAACAGCTTCCAGGACTCGTCGGGGTGGTTGATCAGATATTGCACCCCTTCCTCAATCGCATCGACGAATTTCCGCATTTTCGGGTCGGCAACCGCCTTGCTGTTGGCTACCAGGATCAGTTCATCGTACGCCGGCACGCCGTATTCCTCGACAAAAAACGCCCGCCCCGGCCGTTTCTCGAGGGCCATCTGGTTGAGTTCGAAATTGCGGAACGCGCCGATCACGCCGTCCGTCTGCCCGGAGAACAGCGACGGGGACAGGGAAAAATTGACGTTGACCAGTTTGACATCGGAGAGCTTGAGTCCTTCCTGGGCCAGCATCACCTTTAACAGGGCGGTTTCAAATCCTCCCACGGAATACCCTATGGTTTTGCCTTTGAGATCGGCAATGGTCGTGATCGGACCATCCTTCAAGACCACCAGCGAGTTGAGCGGCGTGGCGATCAGGGTGGCGATGCGCACCAGGGGCAACCCCTGGTCGACCTGCATCTGATGCTGGTGCTGGTAGGAAACCGCAATATCGGCTTTACCGGCGGCTACCAGCTTGGGCGGATCGTTGGGATTGGAAGGGGCGATCAGTTCGATCTCCAACCCTTTTTTTGCAAAAAAACCTTTTTCCAGCGCCACATAGAGCGGTGCATGGTCCGGATTGACGAACCAGTCGAGCAGCACGGTCATTTTTTCCGCCGCCTTTGCCGGTGCAGCCGGCAGCAGAAAGAGGGCACACAACAGGGGCAGCAGCAGGAGTGCGGAGCGTTTTTTCATGATGTTATTCCTTGTTTGGGTTGCCAGTAAATGACTCTGTCGAGCAGAGAGTCGACGCAAAAATAGAGCAGCAGAGAGACGCAGGCAAGAAGCGTCAGGGCGGCGAACATCACATCGATCTGCATGCGGGCATTGGCATGAAGCATGTAAAACCCCAGGCCGGCACTTGAGCCGACCCATTCGCCCACCACTGCACCAATCGGGGCGACGGCTGTCGCAACCCGCACACCAGAGGCAAAGGCGGGCAGGGCCGAGGGGATGACGATGGTGCGCAGAACGGCCCAAGGCTTCGCTCCCATAATCCGGGCCAGCTCGAGCAGATCGGGGTTGGTGCGCTGCATACCGGAGTAAAACGAGGATGTCACCGGAAAAAAGATGATCAGCACGGCCATGGCGATTTTGGAAGCCATGCCGTAGCCGAACCAGAGCACCAGGATCGGAGCCAGGGCAAAAACCGGGATAGCCTGGCTGACCACCAGCAGCGGCAGCATCCACCGCTTGAGCAGGGGCGAGACAATCATGGCCAGGGCGCTGGAGGTGCCCAGCACCGTGCCGAGCAGCAAACCGATGAGGATTTCCGTCAAGGTGGTTGTCAGGTGCATGGTCAACACAGGAAACTGGACGACCAGGGCACGGGCCACCGGCAGCGGGCCGGGAAGAATGTAGGCAGGTACTCCGGTGAGAATGACCAGGAGTTGCCAGAGCGATACAAAGCCTGCGGCCAGAATACACAGACGCACCAGCCTCATGCCGGATCTCCGGTCATCAACAGGGAGAGCAGCCCGGCGTATTGATTGGTGAGGGCCGGATCGGCGGGATCCCGCGGGGGCATGCCGCCGGGTTCGATAATTTTCGCCACGTGCACCGGCGTACCGGCAAGGACGACAACGCGGTCTCCCAAACGCAGGGCCTCGAAGGGATCGTGGGTAACCAGCACCACGGTGGCTCCTTGGGTCAGTCGGGCCGAAAGATTCTGCAGTCGCACCCGGGTCAGGGCATCAAGCGCTGAGAAGGGTTCATCCATCAGCAGAACCGGTCGTTCCTCCATCAGGGTGCGCAACAGCGCCCCACGCTGGCGCATACCGCCGGACAAGGCCGCAGGCAAGGCCTGCTCGTAGCCGCTCAAGCCGGCCTCGTTGATCAGGTGCAGCGCTTTTTGCCGCAGGGAGGCACTGAGTTCATGACGCAGTCTGGCGCCGAGCAGAACGTTATCAACCAGTGAGAGCCAGGGCAGGAGCAGGTCGTTCTGGCTCATCCAGGCGACCTTGCGCCTTTCCTTCAATTGCGGTTCAAAATGGATAGCGCCGTTGAAAGGTAGGGCAGGCGCACCGGCAATCAGTTTCAGCAGGGTGGATTTGCCGCAGCCGCTGGGGCCAAGGATACAGGTGGCGCGTCCGCCTTCCAGGCGCAGGTTCAGTTCCTGGAACAAGGGGTTGCCCGCAAAATCCAGGCTGACCCGATCAAAAACAATAGTCGGCGCTGTCGTCGCGGATGCTGCCATCCGGGAAGTGTTCAGAAGAAGCGGTAGAAATGATGCACCGGCCCGTGCCCTTTGCCGATGGTGTACGCGGCGCCGGCCTGGATGGCACCGGTAATGTATTCCTTGGCATGCCGCACCGCTTTTTCAACAGTTTCTCCCTTGGCAATGAAGGCGGCAATGGCCGAAGACAGGGTGCAGCCGGTGCCGTGGTTGTTGCGGGTGTCGATGCGTTTTCCCGGCAGCGTGACGATTCGCTTTTCCATGCCGAGGTAGAGGCAGTCGTCACTGTCACCTGTCTCCATATGGCCGCCTTTGATCAGTACATTGGTGCACCCCATTGCGGCCAGTTCGACGGCAGCGGCCTCAATGGTGTCAATGGTGAATATTTCACGATTCAGCAGCACCGAGGCCTCCGGCAGGTTGGGGGTTATCAGCTCCGCCATGGGGATGAGATATTGCTTGAGGGCCTCGATGGCCTCTTCCTGAAGGAGTTTGTCGCCGCTCTGAGCGATCATCACCGGATCGAGGACAATCGTGCCGACTTCAAATTTTTGTAGATTTTCAGCCACGGTACGGATCAGTTCCGGTGAAAAAAGCATACCGATCTTTACGGCGTCCACGCCGATATCAGAGAGAACGGCTTCTATCTGGGCGGCAACAAAATCAACCGGCACCGCATGAATGCCGGACACTCCCGTGGTGTTCTGCGCGGTCAGGGCAGTGATGACGCTCATGCCGTAGCAGCCGTTGGCGGCTATGGTTTTCAGATCCGCCTGGATGCCGGCGCCGCCGCTGCTGTCCGAACCGGCAATGGTCAGTACCCTTCGGTAGACTTTATTGTGTTGCATAACAATCCTTGTGTCGTGCTGATTGAATCTGTTGTTTGAGGGTTGTGGCCGCACTCCGCGGGCAGGTTGCCGAAACGATAGCCGAAACCACGGCCACGCCGTCCGCACCGGCCCGGATAATCGCGGGCGCGTTTTCATGGTTGATGCCGCCAATCCCCACCAGAGGCAGGGAAACCGCGGCCCGAATACGGCTGATGCCGGTCAGTCCAAGCGGCGGGGCCGTATCGTTTTTTGTCGGGGTGGCGAACACCGGGCTGATACCGATGTAATCGGCACCTTCGGCCTCGGCACGGATAGCATCCTCTACTGATTCCACCGAGATACCGATGATCATGGTGGCGCCGACCAGGCGCCGGGCATCAGCGATGTGCATGTCCGTCTGGCCGAGGTGTACCCCGTCCGCACCCACGGCCAGGGCCACATCAAGCCGATCGTTGATGATCAGCGGAATGTTGGTGCCGGTTTCATCCAGCAGTTCCCGGACGGCGCGTGCTTCCGCAATAAATTCTCTGGTTGCACACTGTTTTTCCCGGAGCTGCACGCAGGTGATGCCGCCACGGACAGCGGCCCCGACAATGTTCACCGTAGCCCGGCCCAGGGATAGGCGCCGATCGGTCACCAGATACAATGAATAATCGATCATCGACGGGTTCAGCCTTCGCTGATCCGGCAGCGCGCCTGCACCTCGTCCGGAGTGAGGTTGTACAGGACGTCGAGCAGGTTGATCATGAACGTACCTGGTCCGGTGGCGGTCTTTCCGGCGATTGCCCCGGCAATACCGAAAAAAGCCAAACCAGTGGCAGCCGCGCTGACCGGGTCAGCGTCCACGGCATGAAAAGCGCCGATAAGGGCTGTAGCTGCGCAGCCGGTGCCGGTAACAAAGGGCATGAGGCTGTGTCCGCCTTCAATATGCAAAGTCCGTTGGCCGTCGGTCACCAGATCAATCGGGCCGGTGATGGCCAGCGTGGTGCCCAGTTCCTGGGCCAGTTGACCGGCTGCGGCAGCGGCATCCGCTACCGAGTGGGCTGTGTCAACGCCCTTGGTGACCGAATCACGATCGGCAAGAGAGAGAATCTCGGAGGCATTTCCGCGCACGATGCTGACCCTGGTTTCAGCGAGAATTTTTTTGGCGGTACGGGTGCGCAAGGTCGTGGCTCCGGAGCCCACGGGGTCAAGGATGATCGGTGTGCCCAGTTCGCTGGCCCTGCGTCCGGCCTTCAGCATGGCTGCCACCCAGATATCTGTCAGCGTGCCGATATTGAGCACCAGGGCTCCGGCATGGGCCACCATCTCCTCAACCTCGTTTTCTGCATGGGCCATGACCGGGGAAGCACCGCAGGCCAGGAGTACATTGGCGGTATAGTTCATCACCACAAAATTGGTGATATTGTGGATCAACGGTTTGTTTGTTCTGACGTTGATCAGATTCTCAGCGGTTTTTTCGGCCAGCGCAGACATGGAAGACCTCTATCGCGTAAAAAAGGCGATGTCGTAGTGTGCAGAAGAGGAGGCAGAAGGGGGGACCAACAACGAAGCGCTACAACTGCAATTCCCTTCGCTGGAATGATCCAGATCAGGTTCAATGGGTCTCATCTCAGGCTGCGTGCCACCCCTGCAAAAAACGTTATTAATGCCCAATGTCTATAGAAAAATAAGCCCCCGGTGTCAAGGCGAACCTCATGGAAATCATTGCACGGCAACCCCGTCGAGCCGTTGCGAGCAGATGCGAGAGGACGTTTAGAAGGTGAGCTGAACGCGGGCGGCAATGGGGGTTCCTTCCGGGAAAATCGAATGCTGTCCGTTGGCGGTGATGCCGAGAAAATGGAGCCCGGTTTCGTTGGCTGCCCGGTAATCGGCCAGGGCGTCGCCGATAAACAGGCATTGGCTGGGGATATAGCGGTACCGTGCCGTGATTTCGCGGATGATGTCCGCTTTCGGCCGCGGCGAACCATGGACCTCGACGAAATACGGCTGCAGTCCTTTGCGTTTGACAATGCACTGCATTTCTGTGTGCGGGGTACCGGAGACAACAAAGGCCGGTGTGGCAGCAGCCTGGAGCTGCTGCAGGGTCGGCAAGGCACCGTCGATCAGCGGCGCGGCGATCACCTCGTCCAACACCAGTTCGGAAAAGGTCTGGCCCATGTGCGACACCTTCTGGTCGTCCTTGGGCTGGCCAGCCAAGGTTTCAAAACAGTAACGGATTTTTTGCTGCCTGGGCATGCCGCCGTTTTCCAGGTGATAACGAACCACGGCCTCCTGCACCGCCGGCCCGTACGGGGCGAACAGAGCGGCAAAAGCCCGGACTTTCACCTCGGTTGAGGCAGCAATCACCCCGTCAAAATCGAAAAAAACCGCCTGCCACGGCGTTCGTCTTTCGTTCATCAAATACTCCATTGATACGGTTATATGCGCTCGTTCAAGAACTGCACGAAAGCATGGAGCAGCCAGGACGGTTGCGTGCCCATTCAGGCCGTTTTTCGGCATACTGTTCTTGGCCCGGTTGCTCGTCATACGGATGTCGCAGTACCTCGAGCAATTCGTCGACCATGGAAAAATCGCCCTGTTCGACCCGGTCGATGGCTAGCTGTGCCAGGTAGTTACGCAGCACGTATTTGGGATTGACCGCATGCATTCGCTGTCGCCTGATCTCGTCTGGCTGCGTATCGTTACGCACTCGTTCGCTGTATTGTTCCAGCCAGGCGGCCAGTCGTTGCCGGTAAGAAGGTGTGAGCTGCTCCGGGCGATAGAAGACGGACAGCAGGGGCGCAATCCTATCGTCGGCGGCAATCTCCGCCGCGATGGGCACCTGGGCCAGATGGCGGAAAAAGAGCGTCATGTCGGTTTCCACTTCGGGAAGGATACGCAGCAACTCCTGGACCAAGGCACGATCCAGGGCAGGTTCAAAGGCTTTCAGGCCCAGTTTTTCGGCCATCATGACCTCCCAGCGCTCATCGAACTGGTGTGCATAGTCGCGCATGGCCTTTTCCAACGGTTCCGCCGTGTTGATCAGCGGATAGATGGCATTGGCCAGCTGCCCCAGATTCCAGTGTGCAATCTGCGCCTGGCGTCCGTAACAATAACGCCTGCCGGCGCTGTCCGTGGTGTTGGGCGTCCAGGTGGGATCGTAATCCTCTAGCCAGCCGTACGGCCCGTAATCGATGGTCAGTCCGTGGATGGACATGTTGTCGGTGTTCATCACCCCATGGACAAAACCGACCCGCAACCAGTGAACAATCAAATCAGCGGTTGTCCGGCACACTTCCTTGAACCACTGGAGATAGACGTCGGGGGAGGGTTCACCCAGATGGGGAAAGCCGGTACGAATAGTATAGTCGGCTAGTTGCTGCAAGGCGGCGATATCATTCCGGGCCGTGAAAATCTCGAAATTACCGAAGCGGATAAACGATGGCGCCAACCGGCACACCACGGCCCCCGGTTCTTCTTTCGGGTGGCCGTCGTAAAACATATCACGTTCCACTGCTTCCCCGGTGAGGATAAGGCTCAACGCCCTGGTGGTGGGTACCCCCAGATGGAACATGGCCTCGCTGCAGAGAAATTCACGCAGAGAGGATCGCAGTACGGCCAATCCGTCGGCGGTGCGCGAATACGGGGTCGGACCGGCTCCTTTGAGCTGCAGGGTCCAGTGTTCGCCTCGAGCGTTGACGACTTCACCCAGGTTGATGGCCCGGCCGTCGCCCAGTTGGCCGGCCCAGTTGCCGAATTGATGGCCGCCATAACAGGCAGCATGAGGATCCATACCCTGCAGCAGCACGTTGCCGGAAAAGACCTGGGTAAAGAGTTCGGAACGGCAGTCCTGTTCGCTAAGATCAAGCAGGGCAGCCGCCTCCCGCGAATAAGCCACCAGTTGGGGCGCTGCCACCGAAACAGGCTGCACCCGCGAATAGCAGGAATTGTGCACCTGTCGGCGCCTGTTTTCGGAGGTCGGATCGGCGGGCAGCTCTCGGGTGAAACGATTATCAAAACGAAGCGCGGTGAGCGGATTGCGGTTGTGTAGAGAACGGCTCATGTCGGATTTCTCCTGGTGTTGAGGTCGAAGCAGTTATGCAGGCCTGGCAGGTGACGGACGATCACGCGAATCAGTTGCGAGACCGGAAAATGTGATGTATTGCTTGCCGCTTATGAAAACGATCAAACCCTACCTGGCCGGTCTGGCCGTGGTCTTTATCTGGTCCGGATGGATCACGCTCTCCCGCTACGGTGTCCATTCCCAACTGCAGCCGTCCGATATCACCCTGCTGCGCTACTGGACGGCCTTGTTGGTGGTAGCACCGTTCATCCTTCGCTATCCCTGGAAACAGTACCGGCTGTATCAGTACCTGGTGCTCGGGCTTGGTGTCGGTTTTCCCTACACCATGCTCTCGTTCTACGGACTCAAAGTGTTGCGCGCCGCCCATGCCGGGGTCCTGGTCAACGGGATGCTGCCTGTGCTGGGGGCCATCGCGGCCTGGCTGCTTTTTCGCCAACGGATCGCGATGCACCGATGCGCAGCTATCGGCCTGATCTTTCTTGCCAATTTTGTGATGACCGGAGACGCGACGTTTTCTCTCGATCAATCGACCGGTATTGTCCTGCTGCTGACTGCCGCGGTCTGTTATACCCTGCACATGACCGGCATTCGTCTGTGGCACATGAATTGGAAAGATGTGGTCGTGGTAGTACCGGTGGTCAATGTCGTTCTCTTTACCCCATTGTGGTACATCCTGCCGTCCAGCTTGGACCTGGCTTCCCTTAAAGATATTGTCGTTCAAGCTATTTATCAAGGCATCATAGTCAATGTCATTGCCCTGATATGCGTGGCCTATGCCATCCGCCACCTGGGTACCATCACGGTGGCCCTGTTTATGTCTTTTGTCCCGGTGACCACGGCGCTGCTGGCCTGGATGCTGCTGGGTGAGGCCCTCAAGGGATGGGAGATTGCAGGGATTGTCGGCTGTTCGGCGGGCCTGCTGCTCTACTCCCGCGAACCCAAATCGCATCGCCTGGCGGGCGGTGCGTTGCCGGCAACGGTGAGGAAAGATGAACGGGAATGAATAGTAGCCAATTGCAGGCGGTTGCTGACGGGCATGCCGTTTTCACGGCGGCACAGCGTCGGTGGTGTATTGGCGAATTGACCGGTCCGCTGGCGGATTACAATCCCCTGCCAGCACCTGAGCAGGTCGAAGATGCGGTGCTTGCCGATTGTCTGTTGCGCGCCTGGATAACCTCAACCCGCTGTGATTGCCAGTAAACCCGGCCGTAGCACCTTCCATGACCCTCCGAGAGCGAATCGCCATTACATGCTCGCAAATGCCGCCGGCAGTGCTCTGCAGAACGGCAACAGCGTTCCTCATGTTCCTCTAGTCCTTGTCCTTCTCCTTCTTTTTGCAGCATTTTTTCGTACGGCAAAGGGCGCAGCGTTCGTTGCTGCACCATTGGCAGGAAAAACACTCGGAGCAGGGATGCTTCTTTTGGGAGTTCGCTTCAGGCTCCGGGACATAGATCATCCCTTTATTGTCAGGGAGTTGCTTAAAGGCCATTACTCGCTCCGCTGCCACAACGCATCGCTGGGTGCTTTGTACTCCCATAGCCAAGGGGAGGGTGTTGATCGGCACTCTTAACCTGCATTACTGTTCTGTTTTGGTTGGGTTGCCCCCCTCTCCCTCAAAGGAGATATCCTCAACCGTCTCCTTGTCCGCGCCAATTTTCAGACAGACATCAAGTCGATCACTGCACAGTGGACTGTAGCCTTGACGGCTGTCTGAAATGAAACCGTGTTTATAATCCGTGTCTTTCATGTGTCACATGTCTCCGACATCCTGTCTTCCTCTATCCCTGCCTGGCACCAGGCAATGATGCCATAAAACGCTTTTGGCAAAACAGGTTGCTTTGGCTGTTATGAATGGAATGGATGGGGAAAGCTGTCGTGAGTAAGTACAGATCGGGGTAAAGGGAAAGAGTTCCGCCTTGAAGATGCGGCAGCAATGTATGCCCAATTCCATCGTGAAATAAACAATATAGGAACGAATACCGCAGAAATCAAATCCAGAGCGGTTGCACTGGGGGAGGGTATAACCGTTGCACGCTGTACCGGGGACAACACCCTGTGAAGAACGTGTACAGATCAATTCACTGCCATGGGATTTCTTCCAAGCGTCTTTTCTTGACCGCTTCAGGTTGCTTTTGGATGCGACATCCATACCTTGGTGGTACGTATTGAGACTTTTTGCTTCACGTATAAAGCCGGTCATATTGCACCAATTGGTACTTTCTGCTGGACCGGTATTGAACAATGCGTTCTTTTGCTTGCGTTCGATCAAATCGCACGCCTGGTTCCCGTCTTTCCCTCCAGGCATAACGTCTATGGAACGACGGAAAGTATAGTGAAAAGTATTCGTAACAGGGAGGAGCAATGGCAAAAAAACATACAGTTGCAACGCAATGCGTGCATGCAGGTGAAAAGCCGGACCCGGTTTTTGGATCGCATACAACTCCTCTGTTTCAGACCTCAACCTTTATTTTTAAAGATGTCGAACAGGGAGCTGCCAGGTTTGCAGGAGAGGAATCCGGTTATGCCTACACACGAATCCCCCCGCACACACCGACGCATGCGGTCCTTGCCGAAAAGGTCGCAGTGCTCGAGGGCGGTGAGGCTGGGCAGACTTTTGCTTCAGGCATGGCAGCAATAACTGCAATTATGCTTGCAGTCCTGAAACAGGGAGACCACCTGATCTCGACGGATGTGGTGTACGGCTGCACGTACAGTCTCTTTTCAGAGATTCTGCCCGGACTGGGAATACAGGTCAGTTTTGTTGATACATCCAGTATAGATAAGGTGCAGGCAGCCTTTAAACCGGAAACGAAACTGGTCTTTGTGGAAACGCCTGCCAATCCTACCATGACGGTCTGCGCCATCGGGGAAATTGCCGCCCTTGCAAAAGCACGAGGTGCCATGTGCGTCGTAGACAACACCTTTGCCACCCCATATTTCCAGAAGCCTCTCCAGCACGGGGCAGACGTTTCCCTGAGCAGTTGTACCAAATACATAGGCGGGCATGCGGACCTTCTCGGCGGAGTGGTTGTTGGAAGCAGGGATTTTATGGAAAACTTGGAAAAGGTGGTTGTCTATACAGGCGGCATCATGGGTGTGCACGAAGCCTGGCTCTGCATCAGAGGCCTTAAGACCTTGCACATCCGAATGGAAAGGCATGCTGAAAACGCTATCAAAATTGCGAACTTCCTTGAATCACATCCCGCTGTGGCATGGGTTCGGTACCCAGGACTCGTAAGCCACCCGCAGCACGAGATCGCCAGAAAACAGATGAGCGGTTACGGAGGGATGCTCTCTTTCGAGATCCGGGGCGGAGTTGAAGCCGGGCGCAGGCTTATGAATAGCGTCAGGCTTTGTTCTCTTGCCGTAAGTCTCGGAGCAACGGATACGCTTATCCAGCATCCCGCTTCCATGACCCATGCGTGTGTTCCTCGTGACGTAAGAGACAAGGTGGGTATTCAAGACGGACTCGTCAGGCTGTCGGTTGGCCTTGAGGACCCTGAAGATATAATTGCGGATCTTGAGCAGGCCTTTTCAGCAACCTGATACTGACCCAAAAAAGATAGTACCGCCGGCTTATAATCGGAATCCGATACCGAATACGCATCACAGGCAACGCTTTTCTGTGTTGCATGACTGTTGGATGAAATGGATCCCTTTGCTCAGCGAAGCGTATTTTTATAAAATTTTTTTATTTTTCGCTAAGCATCAGGCAAAATATGCCGATAAGAACTGTAACTGGGAGAGTTTCACTCGATGCCAGGATGACAAGATGTACCCAGGAATTGCTGCGTATCGAGAGTGATTTTCAATTGCATTTGATTAAAGGATTAATCAACAATCCACGGGAGGGATTCATGCGATTCAGAGTTGCGAAAAACAACGACGGCTCGGTCTATTCTATTGTTGTCAGCGGCATACTGGATGAGGATGCCGGCTGGGATCTCCTGCAAATCTCGCAGGTTATGTTGAGTATGCCTCATTGCTCGGAGTTGGTCATAGATCTGCGTTCGGCATTGATCTACGATGACCTTTCCGTTTTCACCACCGATATCCTCGCTTCGGCACTTGAAGAAAGCTTAATGAAAAAGGACAGCTCCATTATTGTCCGTTATCACGATAACCACGAAATACAGCTGTATTCCGACCAGTTGCCGCTGAAGCCATCCACCGATTTTACCAATGTAAGCCTTGACCAGGCAAAGTTCTTCGGCAAAGCCATGAAATGGCTTGAACAGGAGGCTCGGTTATTGGCCAACTGATCCCGCCGCTTGTTGGTTTCCAGCAAAATATCCTATACCTGTCGTGGAACGTCAGCATCCGTGACCAAAACCCGGATCATATTTGATCAGGGTTTTTTTTGTGATACAACCACTTGTAATGCTCCATAAAATTATCAGGAAAAGAGTTAGGAGTGGGATATGGGCGGTGCAGTATTACGCCGCCTCTGCAGGCCAGGGGAAAATGCGCTGGGCATGCCCTTGGGGGTCCGCTTTAAAACATATATTTTGGTATCAGCTGGTTATCCTTCGCTTCACACTGGTCTGGTGCAATACGCTGCAGAAACAAAATACTGGTATATGTCACCATACGAACGACTGGTTCAATAATTGTTTGGTGCAACGAGTGGTTCTGTGAACATGAAAGGACACAATCAGATATACTCCCGCAAGGAAGGCGGCAGATGAATGAAATCGAAGCTATCAAATGGCATCTTGACCGCTACCGTGCGATTCTTACCCAGCAGATCGACCGTGTGTACAATGCGCTGGAAGAACTGCAGCGAACCACCTTGCTTCTCCTGGATCAGGAGTCAGCCCCAGACCGTGTAATCGATCACTGGTTGCAAACAGAAGGGTTTGCAGTGGATGGCAAGGGCTTTTTTCAAAGTCAGCCCCTGCTTGACGCTTTCAGAAAAGGTACTGAACCGGGGAATGCCATCAGCGTTTCCTGGGGGCAGCATTTGCGTGCCGATCCGACGGCGCGACAGCGCATGTACAGCCATCGCACCATTGGCTCCCACCTCAAACACATCTATGATCGTTTAGGAGATGTGGGCTGGATCTATTACCAGGATGCAGGGAACACCGCTCTGCAGTTCCCGTATATAGATCAGTGCACCGCCATTCCCAGTGATTTTGACTGGTCCACCTACCACACCTTCATATCTGTATGCCCGGAAAACAACCCGCAGCGGCAGATTCAATGGACCCCGCCTACCATTGATTATGCCGGTGAAGGGTTGATTAACTCCGTTTCCATTCCGGTATGGCACGATGATGCGTTTATCGGCCTGTGGAGCATTGATCTGCCTATTCGGTATTTATATCGCGATTTTGACTCGTTGAAATCCTTTGCCGATCAGACACAGTTCATTGTCGATTCCAAAGGAATGCTGGTGCTGCACGATAAGCTGCATGCCCAGATCGACCAAGACAAAGGCCAGGTGTTGCTCCATTCGCTTTCTGAACTCGGAGGACAATGGGCACACCTCAAACTGGATACGATCCTCGCCAAGGAGGAAGAGGTGCTGGCCGTAACGGACGCTGCCGGCACGGAATGGCTCTTTTGTCACATACACGTGCCCGGTGTCGACTGGATCCTTTTTTGCGGCTTGCCGAAGCAGTCCATGGAAGAGGCGGCGGCACAACGGCTGGGCCAGGCCTTTCAGCAGATTGCCGATGGTAATTTTTCCTATCGCATTGAATCCTCCTCGACCGATGCCCTGTCTGACCTGGCTGAGGAGGTTAATACCATGAGTCTGCGACTCGGTGAGGCGGAACAACGACGCAAAGAGATGGAACATCAGCTTCGTCAGGTGCAGAAAATGGAGGCTGTGGGCAGGCTGGCCGGCGGGGTGGCTCATGATTATAACAACATGACCAATGTGATCATGGGGTATGCTCAAATGGGCCTGGCAAAGTTACATAAAAACGATCCGTTATACGACGACCTGCAGCAAATCAACGAAGCTGCCAGGCGGTCCATGGAACTCACCCGTCAATTGCTGGCATTTGCCCGCTGTCAGGCTATCGCCCCAAAAGTGCTCGATGTTAATCAGGCTGTCCAGAGCATGTTGAGAATGCTGCAGCGCTTGATCGGGGAGGAAATTGAACTGCTCTGGAAACCGGCCGAGCATATCTGGCCGATCCAAATAGATCCCTCCCAGGTCGATCAAATCCTGGCCAATCTTTGCGTTAATGCCAGGGATGCCATCAACGGAGTGGGGACCATCATCATAGAGACCGCGAACACAGCGCTGGACGACTTCTATTGCAGTCTGCACCAGGGTAGTGTCCCCGGCGAATTCGTGCAGCTGACAGTAAGCGATGATGGTGTGGGAATAGATCCGGCGACCCAGGATAAAATATTCGAACCCTTTTTCACTACCAAGGCCATCGGCCGGGGCACGGGGCTCGGACTGGCGACCGTTTATGGCATTGTTAAACAAAACCAGGGATATATTAACGTTTACAGTGAGCCAGGCAGAGGGACAACTTTTAAAATATATCTGCCTCGAATCGTTGGCCAAACCGATGAGATAGTATCTTCCCCTGCTATCGAAATGGCTCGCAGCAGCAATGAAACCGTGTTGTTGGTCGAAGACGAAGCCTCCATGCTTAAATTGGTGGAAATAATGCTCAAGCAGCTCGGCTACCGGGTTCTGGCTGCGAAATCGCCCCTGGAAGCCATTACCTTGGCCGAACAGCACCCGGGGGCCATCGATCTGCTGTTTACCGATGTGATTATGCCGGAATTAAACGGACGAGATCTGGCCCAACGGTTGCGAAACCATTTTCCCAGGCTCAAGGTGTTATTCATGTCCGGGTATACGGCAAACGTTATCGTCCATCGCGGAGTGCTGAACACGGATGTTTTCTTGCTTCAGAAACCGTTCTCCCAAAAGGAACTCGCCGCGAAGGTCAGGGAGGTACTGACCAGTGCGGGCGACGA
>JBFJXW010000056.1:0-19730 GCA_041622895.1 Desulfobulbus sp.
CTGCCCATAAGGTTACAGACTGAAGTCTTGGCGCTGGGTGATGGGGCAGCAAGTGGGGTTTAATAGGCGGTTACGATATAGCAACAATACCTTTAATCACCGTCAATCCTAAAAAACCTGGCATAGGCATGTGATACTTGTCGCGGCTACCGTAATATTTCCCTTGCCGTTCGAAGGCAAATACACTAAAAATACACCGAATTAACAGATACACGTGCCTCAAGTAAGAAATATCTTCTCGTGGGACGTAGATTTTTGTTCACCTGCGACTGGACAGCGAATTCCCTAACGGAGGAGTAATCTATGAAAGCGAATGTAATGCGTGCTCCGCTTATCAAATCGGCGGCTGTACTTCTTGTTTTTGTCCTGCTGGCATACCTGACCAGCGCCTCGCCCGAAGGAGGTGTCCTCAACTCTGCGGGAATGATCATAATAGGCGCTTTTCGACTGGTGCAGTGGGCTTTGGCCATGGCCATAGGACTTGCAGTCTGTATTGCTTTTCTCATTGGGATCTTTCTTTTTGGTGTTTCCCTAGTCGATAGAAATACCTCTGCCAAAATGTATCAAGGGGTAAAACAATCTTTCGCTGTTCTTGGCGAACCGATTTTTTCTTATTTGGGTGCTATCAGAAGTAAAGAAGCGCAATGTACCACTTCTCCTGTTCAACCTGCTATTGATAGTGCGCAGCTCAAAAATGAACTGCAAACCATTATCGCCGGTGAGGTGCAGAAGGTCGCTGACAGTCAGCAACTGCTAAATGATCAATTCACTTCACTCAATGCAAAAATACAAGTTATTGAGGAAAAGAGTGCAGGCTTTGTTGCCACTGAACAATTGGGTACCATTGCCGACGAGATTGCATCTTCCGGAAAAATTTTAGAAACGGTTCAGGAAAGCGTTGCTACGCTGGAAGGGAAGCTTGGAAATACCGTCCAGCAGCTACAAGCCATTACTCCCGAAAAAATGCTTGGTGACCTCCCAGCTCGTTTAGAAAAACTTGAACAAAAAGTGGAAGAACCCGGTTTTGATCCCCAGCCGTTGGCGGAGTCTCTCGAAACACTGCAAAAAGAGGTAGCTGAGATGAAAAAAAAGCCGGTTAGCAGCAAAACAACCAGCAACAAGGCTACCAGCAGCAGGGCGAAAAAAAGATCTTAAAAGAACGATACAGCCTGCACTTCACAACGGGGGCAGCAGGTCTCTATGGATTAAGCCATCCTGTTCAAACCAGGGTGGCTTTTTTTTATTCTTCTTTCAACCTCAACCGGGCAACAATTCCTTAAAATACTCAATCGACGGAAAGTGGCAGGAATACTGTACCCGCTGGCGACTGCTGGGCCGGGCAACAAAAAGTAAATACCCCATGCCGTACTCCTGTGCGGAGAAGAGTACCTTCTCGGAATCATCAACAAGTAACGTCCGTTTTTTATCAAAATGTAACATCTGTTCAAGCTGCTCCCAGAACAGAGGTTCCTCTTTTGCCATTCCTACTTCTTCAGCGCAGACAATCCGGTCAAACCAGGGTCCGATGGATGTCTTTTTCAACTTAATGGTCAAGGTGCTGGAATGGGCGTTAGTGATCAGATAGAGCTTTTTTCGGCAACGCAGACAATATTCGAGAAATTCAACAACGTAAGGATGGACGCCTATGAGATGATTAATTCGTAGTTTCAATTCCTGCAGGTCAATGCCCAACTCCCGTGACCAGAAATTGAGGTCCGCCCAATCGAGCGTATTCTGAACTTTATGGTAGCGGGCCAGCAATTGGCTTTTGGCATCTTCCACTGATATATTGTGCAACAGACTATAGTGCTCGGGGACATACTGTTCCCAGAAATAGTCGTCAAAATGCTTGTCCAGAAGGGTACCATCCATATCCAACAGCACAGTATCGATCTCCTGCCAGGAAAGAGCAGGGAAAACTTTATCACAGTAAGGTTGATTGGTATCCATAGCAGTTATCCCTTCAAAGTTTGCAATATGGTTTGTATACGAACGAAAAGATCATCTTGGCTGCGGAGGGGCACAATGAGCCGTTGATCAGGGGTCAGACGGATCGGTTTGACCTGTTTTACCGATCGCTTACCTCCCTGCTTCTGTTGAAGCATACGCATAATTTGCTGGGGTTCCACCGGAGTACTCGGGACAAAGGAAAAAACCAAAGCGTCCGGTCCCTGTTCTAACTTATTGATACCCAGAGGACGCAGTTGCTGCTTAAGAGCGATAATTGCCAATAAGGTCCGTGCTTCTCCGGGCAAGGGACCGTAGCGGTCGATCAGTTCGTCCTGGAGGTCCGCCAATTCCTCCTCCGTCTCATTGCCAATAACCGATATTCTCCGGTACATCTGGTAACGTTGACTTGTATCCTGAATGTAACTGTCCGGCAAGAATGCTGCAACCTTGAGCTTAATTTCCGGATCAAGCTCCGGCGTAGACAGCGAAGCATCACCTGCTGCCGCCTTACGTTTCAAGTCAGCCACCGTGGACTGCAATAACTCGAGATATAAATCATATCCCACCGCAGCGATATGACCGGACTGAGAAACCCCGAGCAGGTTTCCGCCACCTCTAATCTGCAGGTCATTCATTGCCAGTTTAAAACCGCCGCCTAATTCGGAACAGTCCATCAATGCACGTAATCGCTGTTGGGCGTCCTGGGTGAGGTGGTCCAAAGATGGCACCAAGAGATAGGCATAGGCCTGCCGGGTTGAACGCCCCACCCGGCCACGCAACTGGTAGATGTCTGCAAGTCCAAGGTGGTCGGCTCGATTGATGATAATGGTATTGGCATTGGGGATATCCAAGCCGGATTCAATGATAGTAGTGCATACCAGAATATCTAGTTCATGGTTAATGAAACGTACCATGATGTCCTCGAGCTGCGGTCCGGCCATCTGACCATGCGCCACACCGATTCTGGCCAGAGGGATCAAAGCGGCAAGATTTTCAGCTACTCGATGAATGGACTGGACACGGTTATGCACAAAAAACAGCTGCCCTCCGCGCTCCATTTCCCGATAAACGGCCTCACGGATCACCAATTGATCGTAACGGGCCAAAAAGGTCTTGACCGATCGTCGCTGCTGAGGTGCTGTTGAGATTACTGAAAGGTCCCGGATACCAAGAAGCGACATCTGCAAGGTTCGTGGAATAGGTGTTGCTGTTAAGGTGAGAACATCCACTGTGGCTTTGATCTTTTTGATCTTTTCCTTATGGGCCACCCCAAACCTATGTTCCTCGTCGACAATAAGCAGGCCAAGCTTGTTAAACTGGATATCTTTCGACAGAAGACGATGGGTGCCAACCACCAGATCAACTTTACCGGCTGTCAGGTTGGCGACAATTTCCTTCTGTTGCCGACTGGTGCGGAATCGGTTAAGGCTCGCAATTTCGACAGGAAAGGAGGCAAAGCGTTCTCGAAAGGTTGCGGCATGCTGTTCGGCCAGCACGGTGGTAGGAACGAGAATAGCCACCTGGAAACCATCTTCAATTACTTTAAATGCCGCACGGGCGGCGACTTCAGTTTTTCCATAGCCCACGTCGCCGCAGACCAGACGATCCATGGGCTGGTCCTGTGTGAGATCATCAAGAACATCATCAATGGCCTTGGCCTGGCCGCCGGTCTCATCATAGGGAAAAGATTCTTCCAACTGCCGGTACAAATCCCCTGGCCGTGAGAACCGATGTCCCTGCCGCATAGCACGGTGGGCATAGATATCAAGCAGTTCTTGTGCTATTTTCCAAACGGCTTCCGTTACTTTTTTCTTGGCGGTGTGCCAGCGCTGAGAACCAAGACTGTCGAGTTTCGGCTCCTTGTCAGTAAGCCCCTGATAACGACTGACCCAATGCAGACGATCCACCGGCACATAGAGTTTATCGTCGCCTTTAAAGACGATTGACATGAAATCTCCCTGTTGTCCGGAAAATTCCATATTGACCAAACCTTGAAAAATACCGATACCATGGTCCCTATGGACCACTACGTCACCAATGGCTAATTCCTCAATCTGTATGGGTTGTCCTTCATCACGGGATCGTTTTTTTTGTCGGCTGGATCGGAGCCGCTTTTCGCCGAACAGTTCCGAGGCGGAAAGAAAGTGGAGTTTCTCCGATATCAGATCAAAACCGCGTGACAGGGGATGTTCATAACAGAAAACTAAGCATGAATCCTGAACGGCGGACAACTCGAAGGGAGGAACAAGAAGGGAGGTGCGCAGTTGGTAATTACCGAGCATCTCACGAAGATGCGCGGCCTGACGAGAGGAACGGCAGGCCAGGACAACCTTATCCTGCTCTTGCTGCCATTTCAAGATGCGGTCGGCCAGCGGAGCGAGGAGACCCCGTTTTTTACGCTGCAGTTCGATTTCCTGAGCGAGCAGGCTATGGTCTCCTGTTTGTACAGGTAGCGGAGGACGCGGTTGATCAGGATCCGGTATGGGCGTTAATCTTGCCAGCAGCGTTTTGGCACAGGCACTACCGAACTCCTCCTCCGTTACAAAAAGTTGGTCCGGGGACACGGCGGGTTTGTGTTGTGTTACGGCTTCGGCATAGTTGGCTTGAATGCGATCTCTGACCAGTTGAATTTTTCGGTTAACTGCGGAAGGATCATTGATGATCAGGGCAGTTTCGGACGGCAGGTAATCAAAAAAGGTTTGCACCGTCGATCCTTCACCATACAAGAACGGAAGCATAAATTCCATTCCGGGGAATCGCTGACGGGTGGCAAAACATTCTCGAATGGTCTGCACTTCATCAAACGACCAATTATTTTGCTCAGCTGCTGCGTCAAGTGCTGCCAACAGTTTCCGCTGTTTTTCAGCGGGCGGAAATAATAGGTCGGTTGCCGGCAGGAGTACAGCTTCGTCCAATTGCTGGCGAGAACGTTGGGTGAGTGGATCAAAAAGCCGGATGGACTCCACCGTATCCCCAAAAAAATCAAGGCGGAGAGGGCCGGCTGCATTGTTGTCGAGCGCTGGGGGAAAAACATCAATGATACCTCCGCGCGGTGCGAAATCCCCCTCTTGGCGAACAAGGTCACACATTTGATACCCACCAGCCACCAATGCGGTGACAAAAGCATCGCGGTCAGTTTCTTCTCCGGCAATAACCAGTTCACAATGGCTGTTCAGTACACTGACAGGGAGTACCTTCCGCAGGACAGCTTCGGCCGAGGTAAGCACAATGCAGGGCTCACTGTTTTCCTGCAGTTGGTAGAGGGTAGACAACCTGGTACAAACCGTGGAAGGGTCGGGAGAAAGAGGGGTATACGGGGGAATTTCATAACTCGGGTAAATCAGCACCCGGACTGACGAAAAAAAAGCAATATCCTGAGCGAGGATTTCGAGTTGTTCGTCGGCTGGGGCGATGCAGCACACAGTGCGCTGCAACGTTTCCACCGCCCTGCTCAGAAACAGGGCGGTGGAAGCTCCGTGGAGACCAAATATATCGGGAGGCTGTACACTGTCACGCAGCCGCGTTAGAATCGACTGCATGGGAAGCGGTCACATCATTCAGGGCATACACGGCATCAGAAGCTACCGCCCATGCTGAAATCCCAGTTGGAACTGTCTTCGCCACTTTCACGGTCAAGATTGAAACCCCAGGCTAACTTGAGCGGACCGAGCGGGGAAGCCCACAAGATACCGACACCGGCAGTTTTCTTGAAATCGCTGAAATCCCAATTATCGTCAACATCGTAGACATTACCATAATCGGTAAAAATCATACCATCCATTCCCATATCCTTAATCAACGGAAAAATAATTTCAACGTTGGCAAACCACATCTTATCGCCACCGATCTTATCTCCTGTATCGGGGTCCAGCGGACTGATGGACGAAGAGGAAAATCCGCGAATCGAATTCATGCCGCCCAGGTAGAAATGCTCGTATACGGGCAATTTGTTGTCTTCATTTTCAAAGGCCTGACCAGCGGCACCGCGGACGTGAAATACCGTGCTCCAGACCATGGGGAAATACCAGGACGAGGAGCCCTCAACCTTGGTAAACTCGGCATCACCGCCGAGCGGACCACCCGCATAGCCAACCGTAATGCTGTTGCGTGAACCAGAGGTGGGGGAAAAAAGTTTATCTCGGGTATCGCGTACCAGGCCCAACTCAACAGCACTGGTCAGATTGATATCCTTGGATCGGAGAATAACAGAGGAAACATTGTCCTCGTCGATATCGGTCAAATTGGTATCGGAAATGGTGTAGCCATAATAAATTCGCCACTCTTCAACGAGTGGATGTCCCAGCCGCAAGGTGGTTCCGGTGGAATCTTTGGTGTAATCGTCATATTCACGCTCCCAGTTGAACAGGTCAATACTACCGGAAACCTGGGAATCATACAGCCTGGGGTTGGTGAAGTTCATATTATAGCGAGTGCTTTCACTGCTGGTGCTCGCCGCCAAGGACAGCCTGTTGCCGGTACCGAAGATATTATTTTCCGAAATTTCTCCCATAAACAGTACATGTTCAGAGGAAGAGTAGCCGGCCCCGATGCTGAACTGACCGGTTGCTTTTTCTTTCACATCAACCACCACGTCCATCTGATTTTCGACCATGGTGGGTTTAGGAGTAACACTGACCTCCTCAAAAAAGCCAAGACGATTCAGTTTCTGGGTTGAAGTTCTGATTGCTTTGGAGTCGAAACGCCCCCCCTCCTTCACTTTCAAATCGCGACGAATGACGTTGTCTCGGGTCCGGGTGTTTCCCTGAATTTCAACCCGATTGATATACGCCATCGCTCCTTTATCAACATGCAGTAGGATATCGACCCGTTTACCGGCTTCCGACTTGGTAACCTTTGGACTGACATCGGCAAAGGCATATCCCTGCTCGGCATACAGGTCGGTGAGCCTGGTGACATCATCCCGTAACACTTGGCGGTTAAGAAATTCTTCATTGCGAATCTTGAGCGTGGCAATCAACTCGCTTTTCTCTTTGATGAAGTCTCCATCAATATCCACGGTACCCACCCGGTAACGCGGGCCTTCGTCTATGGGAAAGGTAACAAACAACGCGTCTTCTTTCTGCTCAATGATCGGTTCACCTACTTTAGCTTCAATAAACCCGTGATTGTGATAATAAGCGCTGACACGTTCTGCGTCTTGTTTCAGAATTTCCATCTTCAGTACACCGGCGTCGGTCAACCAGGACAACCACCATTTATGCGTACTGGTTTGGATGGCGTCTTCAAGCTCATCATCAGAAAAACTCTTATTACCGGTAAAAGCAATTTGCTCAATGGTGATTTTATCCCCTTCTTTAATCTCAAAGAGGACCTCGGCATTGCCATTATCCGCATAGCTGATTTTGGCGGCCACCCCGGTGTTGTAATAGCCTTTGGACTTGTACAGCTGCTGAATCTTTTCGACCGCTTCGTTGATTTTAGAAGGGTTAAGGATAGAGTTGGCTGTAATGTTTGCGGCATCGCGAACATCTTCCTCTTTAATCTCCTCGGCTCCGGTAATAGCAACACTACCGATCAGGGGTTTTTCCATGACCCGAAAAATGATTTTTTTGCCAGCTGGGGTATCGGTGGCGTCAATTTCCACATTGTCAAAATAGCCCATACCAAAAACGGATTTCAAATCCTGCCGCAATTTGGTTGGATCGTAGAGATCGCCGGGTTTGGTCGATATCTTCTGCAAAATGGCACCGGCATCGATTCGATTGTTGCCTTCAGGAGCAATAGACGCAACCGTGAAACTCCGGTTCGAATACGCCAGCATGGCCCCCACGATTTCTCCGGTTATTCTGTCAAGACCATCAACAGAATCGGCTTCCCGATACGCTGAGTGGGGCGACTTGGGCGCCAGAACATCGAAAATGGCACAATCCACACTGATACGCTTGCCAAGTTTATTGACACTACCGACAACCACATAATCCGAACCGGCAGCTTCCGCAATTTTGTTCAGGACCGAAGCGGAAGGCGGCCATGGCCCATTGTAATTCACTAATTTCTCAGCCTGTGCACGGGGCATTACGGTCAACCCTTTGGCCATTACTTCTCGTGCCAAGGTGTTATCAGCCGTTTTCGTCAGATTTACGGCGTCCGGGGCATTAATTTTGAATGGCACAAAAGTGGTGTTCTGTTCCAGCGCCTTGGAATCACCCGGAAAAAGGGCGATAATGTTGAACAGAAGCGCGCAGAGCAAAACCGAGAAGGTCAGAGGTGTACGCCGTATTCTTGATGTCGACAGCATGGGAAGGTTCCTGTTGTAATGGTTCCTTTGGTCGGTTGAGCGCGTCCGCGCGCCATCACACGCCGAAAGAGGGAATTAGGCAGCTTTGCTGCCGCCGGTCAATCACCACATAAAGTGGTGAACATTATGACATGTTTCGTTGTTTTTGCAAGGATTTCTCGTACCTTTGACCAGGTTGCCGCAACCCTCACCCCATGATGGCCATTCAATCGGTTTTCCCGCTGAAAGTTTGTCGCGCAGGACGACCGGAAGACCTCTCGACTCAGGACCGATGATATCGCTCATCCAGCAATTCTTTGACCGCCGCATGAAGATCGCCTGCCAAGGTTTGCTTATCGCCGGATTTATAGTGCCCGGTGGGAATCGATGCACCTACACGGATGGTTATCGTCCCCTTATCAGGGAGCCATTTTCCTTTCGGTAAAATTTCATAGGATCCATTGAACCCTATTGGCACAATGGGAACACCGGCCTTGATCGCAAGCATCACCGCCCCTGTTTTGAAGTCGTCTAACACCCCATCGGCGCTGCGGGTCCCTTCAGGAAAAATAAGAACAGAATTGCCGGCAGCTATACGCTTAGCGGCTTCATCAAGACTTTTCAACGCTTGCCGACCATGAGAGCGATCAATAGGAATATATCCCACCCGTTGCATAGCGAGGCCGAAGAGCGGTATTTTAAAAAGCTCTTTTTTAGCAATCCAACGAAAATCGTGAGGAAAATACCCTTGAAAAGAAAAAATATCGTACTGACTGCAATGATTACCTGCAAAAATATAGGTTTGCTGCGGATCGATATTTTCCAAGCCTTCGATCTGCACACGGACACCAGAGAGCCAGCAAAGCATTCGCCCCCAATAACGAGGAAATATCTGAGATTTGACTTCTGATTTACGTATCCACATCAAATCTATTATGGCGAGAGAGGAAACAAAGATGGTGAGAATCGGTGCAACAATCAGGGTACAGAGACTTCGAAGTGTTTGGATCGGTGACATGAGCAAGCGTCCATAGTGATTGGGTTCCGGTAGGGTACGTTCAATATGGCCCTGTGCGCTAACCTCCATCCCTCGTTCTGGGGAGGGGGCGGCCAACAGCGGTTGGCAACTCGGACCGGTAAAATTGATATGGTTTCATAGCAGGATGGATAAGGAAGAGCAAGAAATTCCCTCAAGGATAGAGTAGAGTCAACAGTGGCATACTGCTGGTGCGACAGGATTGACGGAAAGTGCACAATCGAATATATTTTGACTTCCCCTTTGCATTTTTTTATCTTTTCGTCCGCCCCGTCCCGTACGCGGACCTTTACGTAGTTAATAGTTTATTGCTTAAGGAGTCTATTTTGACTGAGGATATCATTTCCATTAAAGCTAATGGCTTCCTGGATGTACCGGCAACGCCAGTTATCCCTTTTATTGAAGGTGACGGGATTGGTCCGGATATCTGGGCAGCGGCCCAAAAAGTACTGGATGCAGCCGTAGCAAAGAGCTATAGCGGCACCCGGAAAATCCAATGGTTGGAAATCCTGGCTGGTGAAAAAGCCTTTGAGAAAACAGGAGAGTGGCTGCCGCAGGAAACCATCGAGGCCTTAAAGAAATATGTGGTCAGCATTAAAGGCCCTTTGACCACCCCTGTGGGTGAAGGCATGCGCAGCCTGAATGTTGCCCTGCGACAGGTTTTGGATCTGTACGCCTGTGTTCGTCCGGTCCGCTACTATCAGGGCGTCGTCTCCCCGGTGAAAGAGCCGGGACAGGTTGACATGGTCATTTTTCGGGAAAACACCGAAGATGTTTATGCCGGCATCGAATGGCAGGCGGGCACCGAAAAAGCCAACCGGGTTATTGATTTTCTGCGTAACGAAATGGGAGCACTCATACGGGACAACTCCGGTATCGGCATCAAACCGATCTCCGAGTTCGGTACAAAACGACTGGTGCGCAAGGCGATTCAATACGCCATTGATCAGGGCCGCGATTCAGTGACCCTGGTACATAAAGGCAACATCATGAAATTCACCGAAGGTGCCTTCCGCAACTGGGGATATGAGTTAGCCGCCGAGGAATTTGCTGATGTTACCATCACTGAAGCTGCCGTGTGGGAAACCCACAACGGGCAGGTGCCAGAGGGAAAAATCGTCATCAAGGACAGGATTGCCGACGCTATGTTTCAGCAAATCCTGCTGCGCCCCAGCGAATATTCCGTTCTGGCCATGCCCAATCTGAACGGAGATTACATGTCTGACGCCCTCGCTGCCCAGGTGGGCGGACTTGGTATTGCCCCAGGTGCCAACATCGGCGACGGCGTGGCTCTATTCGAGGCTACCCATGGCACAGCCCCCAAATATGCGGGCATGGACAAAGTCAACCCCGGCTCTATCTTGCTGTCAGGGGTGATGCTGCTGGAATACATCGGATGGAAGGAAGCAGGCGACCTGATAAAAACCGCTCTTGAAACCACCATTTCGAAAAAAACAGTCACCTATGACCTGGCTCGCCTTATGGAAGGAGCAACGGAGCTTTCCTGTTCTGCCTTTGGCAGTGCCATTATCAACAACATGTAGAGGATTTTCACGGCGCGACAGGTGATCTCTTACCTCAACGCATTCAAAGATCTGCTGTTTCCCCCTTTCTGCCTCGGCTGCGCGCGGCGGTTGGAATCATCCCGGCCGCCGCTTTTTTGTGCCGATTGCTATGCGGATATCGCGTTTATTCGCTCCCCCTGCTGCCGATGTTGCGGCATCCCTTTCAGTACGGGTGTCGACCATCTGTGCGGCAATTGTCTCTCCGGCCACTCTGCCTTTGATCTGGCCCGTTCCCTCCTCCATTATCGACCACCGGTTTCCACGGTCATTCGATCGGTGAAATTCAGTGGTCACCTGACCGGCATGGCTACCCTTGGCGCCCTAGCGGCCCAATCGGAGATCATGCCATTGCTTGCTGAACCTGATCTGGTCATACCGGTTCCTCTCCACATAAGCCGGTTGCGCGAGCGAGGGTTTAATCAGGCGCTGGTTATTGCCCGAGGATGCTTTCCACAGTGGAAGAACCGGATTATCAACAACTTGCTGCTTCGCCGTCGCGCCACCCTCCCCCAATCTCTCCTCACCGGGAAACTGCGACGAACCAATCTCAAAAAAGTCTTCAACCTTTGCGCCCCTCACCGGGTGGTCGGCAAACGAATACTCCTTGTTGATGACGTCTTTACAACCGGAAGCACGGTGAACGAATGCAGCAAAGTACTGCGATCGGCCGGTGCTGCTCGGATTGACGTTTTCACACTGGCCCGAAGTCTGCCGCAGGGGTCTGTCGGGATAACAGCACCGACAGGATAAATCGACACAGGCTCCCGAATACAGCATCCCAAAGCCATCAGTTCTTCCATCACAAGCTCCCTTCCACGCCGATTGTCTGCTCAGTATTCTTCTTCAGCAAGGAAGGTGACACCTCAACAACAAAAAAAGCCTGTCTTGCACTGAAACAAGGAAAAGGCCCTTCTCATTATTCGATACCGGACGATAAATTTTATTGTCCTCGCCTTTGCAACTTTGTATTTTTAAATTACTTTTGCACTATCCTGTCTCCATGGCCCATCCGTTCCAACGCAAGGAGATCTTCTCTACTGATCTAATTTCACTATGGCACAAAGAAGAAACTCTTTTGATTAGCATATCCCGCCCAACCTTAGTCGGGGATTTTTTGCGCAACCCTAAAGGAATAAAGACGTGCAACGCTTCTCTCTGAAAAAAGCTACTTTTTTCCGCAAAACATGGTTCCGCATCATGCTTGGTGTGCTTGCTCTCGCCGCCCTATTCCTTGTTTTCCTCCCGATTGGCTTAAAAAAGGGATTGCAATACTGGCTGTTGCACAATGGTGCTGAAAAAGCTGTTATCGAAAAGTTTTCCATTAATCCTTTCACTGGTCGCCTGACTATTCGAGGTATGGAGGTGAGCAGGGAAGGAAAAAGCGTATTAACCCATTCCAGGATTGACCTCGATGTCGGCCTTGTTAACCTGCTGCATAAAAAATTCCGCGTTGAAAAAGCCTATTACGACAATGTCGCCCTCGATCTGGAACAACTGCATGATGGACGTTGGCGTGTCACCTCGTATACCCTTCCCGAACAGGAAGAGGGTAAGGTTCCCCCAAAAAGCGAAACACCGTCTTCCTGGGGTTTTATTGCAGACGAGATGTATTTTTCCGATTGCCTGGTTCACCTTGTCACCCCGAAAATTGATACAACTTTAGCGATCACATCAGCCGCACTTAAAAATTTCACCACCCTTCCCTCTGGTGGAGCCGGCACCCTAAATTTCAAAGGGGCAATCAATGGTGCGCCCGTTGAGGTCGCCCTTGATACGATCAACGTTGCCCCTAACCGCACCTTAGGCGGTACGATCAAAGCTACAAATCTTAATTTACAAATGCTGGCCAAACTATTGGCAGATCTTTTTCCTTCTTTTTCCGGGACAGGAACAACCGAAGGGCGGTTCCTGGTCGAACTTTCTGCGAAAGACAATCTGACCGCTAAATTTGATGGGCGAGCGACCCTGGAGGATTTTGCTATCGGAGGCGCCGGTTTTTCCGCAAAAGGGAAAGAAATCTCTTGGGAAAGCACGACAATATTTCAAAGTGAGCCGTCATCCAAGAGTATTATAGACACCGACGGCTCATTGTCAGGAAAGGATGTGGAGTTGAATATCCCCGAGGCAGCCGCTTCGATCAAGGGGAACGCTGTGATGTTAAAAGGCCCGACCCATATCGACCTTGGTCCGAGCATTCGAATCAACAGCAATGCGGGGCTCAACTTCAGCGGCGCCACTATCGCTCTTCCCATGGGCACAATCACAGACAACACCTTACAGTGGCAGGGAAAAGTGACCTATGCAAAGGGCGCTGCATCAGATTCAGAACAAAAAATCCATACCGACGGAACGCTCCAATCAACAGCGTTCAAACTCGATGCGCCACAGACCAAGCTGCGCTACAACCTGGAACACCTTCTCCTAGAAGGACAAACCGATACAACTCTCGGGAAAGACACCACAACCATCTTTACCGGAATCTGCCGTCTTGATGACATAGGCCTGCAGACAGAAACCTTTGCCGTCAAAGAAGACAATGTCAGGTGGCAGGGAAAAATCCACTACGTGGCCTCATCCGCTCAACAGTCAGCCGTCAGTCTTGAAGGCGGACTGGCCGGCAAAGACCTATCACTCACTCTGCCGCAACAGCACCTGCAAATAGATCAGGGTGCGCTTGACCTTCAGCTTAACGGCGGCGTCACCCTGGCAAAAGAGATGAGCCTGAAAGGCAAAGGCAAGGTCCAAGCCGAAAAATTCCAACTGCTGGACAGCCGCGAAGCACTCCCGTTAGTGGCTCTGGAAAAATTTTCCACCGACATCAGTGCTGCCGGAGGAGCACATCTCTCTGCGCAACTGACCCAGGCAAGCGGCCTGACCGTGCAAATTCCCGGCGACATGCCCATTGCGCTCACCATTCCAAAGATTGCCATCACTGCCTTTGAGGGCAAGAACTGGGCAACTTATGCAGCGCAATCCATCGTACTGCAGGCCCCCGTTGCCACCTCCAACCGAAATAATCAAGAACTCGCAAGACTTGCCCAGCTTACCCTCGATGGACCGCAGTTTCGCCTTGATCAGGGAGGCGCTGCCAACGCTCTTGTCATGGAAGATCTCTCCTTTCTGCGATCAACGGAAAAGAAAACAAAGAGCAGTGTGCTCCAGTTGGGTCGTGCCCGCCTTTCCGACCTGAGCTGGAGTACGGAAAATGGCCTGCAAGGAAAAACCCTCACTCTAGACGACCTTTTTTGCTCTCTCACCCGAGAGAAAGACGGACAATTCTATCTGCAAAAGCAGCTGGCAGCCATGCAGGCTGCAACGAAGAAAACAAAAGATACCACAAAGCAGTCGTCTTCTCCCGAAAGCACTGCCGCAGACAAATCATCCGCTGGGGATTTTGCCCTCAAATCCATTTCTGTGCAGGGAAAGAGTGGCATGCATTTTGAGGACCGCGCCCTGGCTGTACCCTTTATCAGCGACATGGATATCAAGAAGCTGGAGATCACGGATCTGTCATCCCACCGTCCCGACCAGCCGGCAAAGATCCAATTCCTGGCAACAATGGAGCGAAGGGCTCCTCTTGCCATCAAGGGCACGATAAAACCCTTTCAAGCGGCACCGGATGTCAAGAGCACGATTACGTTGAAAAATTACCCGTTGTCCCGGCTTTCCTCGTATACCGTACAGTCGGTCGGCCTTGCCCTGGCGTCAGGCCAGCTCTATCTCACCAGCTCTCTTGCCGTCGCCAAGCAAAAGATCGACATGAAAAACACTCTGCTTCTTAAAAAATTACAGACCAAAACACTGTCCAAAAAATTGGCAAAAGAATTGGACAACCAGCTGCCCATCCCCCTGGAAACAGCGATATCCATCCTCAAAGACAGCGACGACAACATCAAACTCGACATCCCCCTCAAGGGACCAATCACCAGTTTGAACGTCGGCATCTCCGATATCCTGATTACCGCGTTGAGTAAAGCGATTGTTCCTGCGGCGTCGTCCTATCTCATGTATGCCCTGGGGCCTTATGGCGCCTTGGCCTATGTGGGTATGAAGGTAGGGGAAAACATCATGCGGGCAAGCCTGGCACCGGTCTCTTTTCAATTACGGCAAACCACTCTCACGCCAGAGCACGAAGCCTATCTGAAAAAGGTCGCAAAAATACTGAAAGAACGGCCAAAGATGGAGATCAATCTTTGCCCGATTTCTACGGCAGCGGAATTATCCGCTGAAACGGGATCAAAGGAACGTACAACAAAAGATGCGAAAATCGAAGATGCCGACAGGAAAAAGCTCAGGCAACTCGGTCAGGAACGGGCACAAAAGATTATTGACTACCTGGTCAGCACCTATGGAATCAAGACAGAACGGCTGTTTATCTGTGAAACACGGATTGCAACCGAAAAAAATGCCCGCCCCATAGTTAATTTACAGCTCTAGAGGCCGGTATAATGTTGTTTTAAAAAAAACATCCGCAGCGGGGCCTCTGATAGGCCCCGCTGCAAAATAAATTACCAGGTTCGATATTCCCCGGTGTCAAGATGGACGAAATCGGATTTGGCATAATAGCCAACTCCGCCAGATCGCATCTCAATAGCGCATTGCTGAATCTGATCAGTATCAATTCCTGAAAAGCGCACATCAATAGCCTTGCCGCGCATATGCAGGCTTTTTCCAGCCACTCCGGAGCTGTTTTTCCGCAGCTGCCTGTTGGTCGTGGGCGAGCGATAGCCGGAAATAACCTCATACACACCCTTGCGCCCCATTTCATTCTGGATAGTCCAGAGAATATCGAGCAGTTTGGGGTCGATCGGATGGGTCTGTCCGGTTCTAAAATCACGCAGGTAATATTCTATCTGTGCCAGTGCCCGTGGACTGTACACCCTGCCCCAGGCATACGTGATGTCAAGCGATTGAAGCGTGTGAGTATGGTAAAAGGAAAGAGATCGTTTACCCAATGCCTTGGCGTCCCCGATTGCAGGGACAGAAGCTACGCCCAGGCCTGCAATGATCTGGGTAGTTTTTTGTAGAAAAGATCGACGGGAGAAAACAGGTAGTGAATTTTTTTCTGTAACCATTATCCTTTTTTTTCAAGGGGTTATCGAATTTGTTGCCCAGAATAAAGAATACCCATTCCGGGTGGTTTCAGTCAAAATTGCGTCTCATTTAAATGTACCCCCTCTTTATTGTCAAGGAATTGCAGGAAAAAACCGCGCGACTCATACAAACCCTCACAAAATTATTCCCCTTTTTCAGACAAATACAGCTTGTCAATTTTCCTTCTCCCCATTGCCTTTGCAACAGATCCTTCTCCGGTTCTCCTACTGTCGTATTTTCACTCTCGCTCACGCCAGCGTGACAGCGTGATCAGGGGAGTATCGGGTGCGGGTATCGATCTCTACGTTACAGCCCGCTACCCACAAACCGGTGTCAATCCCTGTTGAACTGCGCACCGCGATGGATTACGCTGCTCATTTCCACCCCCATAGCGATGAATGATGAATTCAAAATCACGTTCTTGCATGTACGGTGGTTGATACCAACCGGCCAACACAGAAAAAACCAAGTGGCAACAAGTGGTAATAGACGAATGAAGATTATTTCCGGCGGACAAACCGGCGCCGATCAGGCAGCCCTAGATGCGGCGATAGCCCTCAATATTCCCCATGGAGGCTGGCTGCCGAAGGGCAGAAAAACCGAAAACGGCCCGTTATCGACACGTTACGCTCTCTGTGAAATGAATTCACCCAAGTATAGGGACCGTACCCAAAAGAACATTCTCGCGGCTGATGGTACGCTGATTTTCTCTTTCGGCCCGCTTTCCGGCGGTTCGGCACTGACCGAGGCCTTAGCCATCCGTTACAACCGCCCTTTTCTTCATATCGACTTTGAGCTGGTCGACAGGACGCATGCGATCACCTTGGTGGAAAACTGGCTGCACGCCCTGCATATTGGGTCCGTGAATATTGCCGGCCCGCGGGCAAGCAATGAGCCACGGATTTACGAGGCGGTCTATTCACTGCTGACCGCGGTCAACTGGCCCAGCACTGCGCCCTGACATCCCTGTCGGCATATGCAACAACGCTCTCCTGCGCGCAGAGATCATCCACCGCTGGCTAATAAAGCCGTTCGCTGCCCTCAGCAACTCATGTCCAGGGCGGCACGGACAGCCGTACCCAGGCCACGCAGATCGACCGGTTTCATGATAAGGTCACAAGCACCGGATTCCCTGGCAATATCATAATTGAGACGATCGGAATATCCGGTACAGAGGATAACCGGAATGTCGGGATACAACGACCGAATTTTCCTGGTCAATTCGACTCCCGTCATCTTCGGCATGGTCTGGTCGGTGATAACCAGATCGATACGGCGTTCGGCCGCCTCGATCTGGTGTATCACCTCAAGGGGAGTGCCCGCAGTGGTGACGGTATACCCCAGGTGGCTCAACATCATCCGGCAAGTTTCACGGATTTCTTTTTCGTCATCCACCACCAGAATATGCTCCGTTCCTATAGGCAACGGCTCTTCGCTGCTCAGCAAGATACCGTTCTTGCCCTCGTCAGCAACCGGCAACAGGACGGTGAAGGTCGTCCCTTCACCTGGCTGTGACTGCACCGAAATATCGCCGCCAAGCTCAGTCACGATGCCATGAACAACACTCAGCCCCATACCAGTCCCTTCGCCAGGCTTCTTGGTGGTAAAAAATGGCGTAAAAATACGCTGTATGTTTTCGCTATCTATCCCCTGCCCGGTGTCCTCAACCATTAGAGATATCCAATCTCCAAAGCGTCCCTCTTCGGCCTTGCCGCACTCCTCCGCAGTCATCCGGTCAAGCTTGACAGTAAGATGTCCCCCTTTTTCGCGCATTGAGGAAAAAGCGTTAGCACACAAATTCATGACAATCTGATGAATCTGCACCGGGGCAGCCATAACCATGGCATCTGCTGCCATCAGCTTCTGGTTGATGTCAATGGTTGACGGTAATGTTGCCCGCAACAATTTCAAACTTTCCTGTATCAGCGGCGCAACCGTCACAGGAACTTTTTCTTCAGCGGACTGACGGCTAAAGGTCAATATCTGCTGGACAAGATCAGCCGCTCTTTTGCCGCCCTGACGAATATGGAGAAGGTTGTCATGCAGCTCACTTTCCGGAGGGCTCTGCAACAGGGCCATATCGGTAAAGCCAATGATTCCCCCGAGGATGTTATTAAAATCGTGGGCAATCCCTCCGGCCAGTGTTCCGATGGCTTCCATTTTTTGCGCCTGACGCATTCTCGATTCAACTTCAACCTCATGGGTGATATCGCGTTGCACCGCGACAAAATGGGTCACCTTGCCGCTCGCGTCACGAACCGGCGACACCGTTGCTGCGGTCACAAATAAACTGGTATCCTTGCGGCGATTGACGATCCTGCCCCGCCATACCTCACCCCGATGGACGACATCCTCTATCTGCTGTTCAAAGTAAGCGTCCTGCTCTTTGGACCAGAGCAGCCGTACCGATTGACCGCAGCTTTCTTCCCGATCGTAGCCCGTCATTTCTCCGAGAACGGCATTTACATATTCAATGATTCCCTCCCGATTGGCAATGAGCACGGATTCCTTGACCTGATCAATGGCCGCGGCCAAGCGACGCAGCTGTTCTTCTGCCTTTCGTTCTTCGCTGATATCCCGAACAATGACGATGTACTGTTCCTGATTGTCCAGTTGATAGGGTGTGGCAGTAATGACAATGTCCCGCTCCTCCCTGCTGCGGGAAAGGAGCTTGGCGTCACTGATACTGACGGCTTGCCCGGATGCGAGCTGTCTGATTTGTTCGGCTACCCTCCGCCGACAATCTTTTTGTATAAAATCGACAAAGGAAGAACCGGTCACCGAACCGGCATCCTGTGCTTCCACCATGCGCACAGCCTCTTTGTTGGCATACACGACGACATCATTCCGCCCGATAAGGAAAACACCCATGGGAGCCAAGTCGAGCAATCCGGCCAACTGCTCCTCCACTGCCCGCAACCGCTGCTCCTCTCTTCTTTTGGCAACGATGCCGCTCAAAAAAAAGCTGAGCAGAGCGACACTGACAATGGCGACACCGGTAACCAGGAGCCATTGCGTCCGAAATTCGGCCATGGCACCCAGTACCTCTTTGGCCGGGGTCACCATCAATATCGACCAGGTGGTCGGCCCGGGAAGGTTTACCGGAAACGACACTGCGTACATTTTTTTTTGCGCTTGGGGGGAAGCATGAAGGAGGTCACCAGACAGCGATAGAATCCCCTGCTCCCGCCTGCGGAGCTGGGTGCGCAGCTGATCATGGTCACCGACGGTACCAAGCAGCGAACCGATCGATTTTCCGATTAAATTCGCATCCGGAGCAAAGAGGATTTTTCCTTCGCGGCTGAAGAGAAGTACATAGCTGGAGTGATGCAGAGGCATCTGTTTCAGGTATCGCGAGGCGATCTGCGCAAAGGGCAGGGAAAAGGAGAGACAGCCGTCAAAACGGTCAGCATTCCCCACAGCTGCGGAAAAGAAAATCCGTTCTTTTTCGCCCGGCAGCTGCATGACATCGCTGACCAGCGGCAGCCGTCGTTCTTTCATTTGTCCACAGAAATGAGCATGAGAGGCGTTAGGCCCGCGGAACGCTTTCGGGACGGAAAAAAACGATCGAACCCGACCTGTCAATGCGCTGAACACCCGAGATATCTGCTGGGTGAATCGAAAGAAAATTCTCCAGGAGCATCTTGCCGTTTTCATCCATGCTTTGAATGGACGGCTGAAGGACCAGATAAGCCAACGCCTTTTCATAGGTGGAGAAATAGGCCTGGATATCGGCGCCGGCCTGTTGGGCAAGCATGATCTGTTGGGCATGGAAAGTTTCGATGGTTCTGTTGCGAACCGAGAGATAAGGCAGGTAGAACAAACCGGCGAGGATCAGGGTGGCCAG
>JBFJXW010000057.1:0-19528 GCA_041622895.1 Desulfobulbus sp.
AGGGATATGTATCTACCTTCAATGATAAAAATATAAAAACCACACTGTCGTTGCCATTATAATCCTTCTCCCTCTCCTTTTTTTCACGGCGTTTGTAAGTACAGGAAAGTTTCGCCTCTGAGCGTTTCGTCAGATTTGGAGACGAAATGGGTTCGTAGTGCGTTCTATATTTAATCTTTGACAGGTGATGCACAATGGTGATACACAGTCATAACTATCTGAAATAAAAACCTAATAATATCATGCAAAAATTATTGAATTGTGTATCTCGCCTTCGGCACCATCTTGAAAAAGCCTGATTGCTTGATATCAAGCAATCAGGCTTTTTTTTATGCGCTTTCGCTGACTTTCTCTTGCAAGCGGAGGCATTTTTTCCAACAGAAAGATGTGTGCGATCGATGCCCGGTATTCCGGTTATTGCCACCAGATAACGCGTTTGGGAGGGTTGCCGAAGGATTCAAAAGAATCGCCTGATTCCCGCAAGACATCGTCAAGATCTTTAACGGTAAAGACATATCCGTCAGATTGAGCCAAGGCGACAAATTCTTCTTTTGTTTTTAGCGTGTCGTATTTGTTTCTTAGTTTTTCATCAGCCCCGCCTGCGATCAGCAGTTCTTCCACATTTTTTTTTGACATAATTGCCTCCATTCATTGCTTTGTTAGACTGTGCCCGTTTATCCCTGCTGCCAGGTATTCGCGGTGCGTTTATTGAAAATAAAAAATTCTGAGATAGGTTCAGCAATAAACGGGCCTGAATTAATTTTTTTTTAGAGGGCCCCTGTGCGCAGCAGTTTGCGGGCGTATTGCTGCTGTCCCTATGAAATACTTTGGTGCGCAGCGTCGACAAAAACGAAAAGTAATGTCGGGGAGTATACATTTTTGTATACCTTTGGCGCGTTCTTCGTGGAAAACAGAGGGTCAGGACTATAAATTTGGAGCATGATTATGTAGGTTTTTTTTCACTAAGAAACTGTAAAAACGACTTTACATGTTTGTTTGTTTGCGTTATAGAACGCAGTTCGATCAAGATTAACGTAATTCGTTTCACCTGAAATAGGAACAGTGAGTTCTTTGGGCAAACGTTTTTTAAGTGATAAGTTGTTCTCCCCACCATTTGGTCAGCACCACCAACGTATCGAGCATGGAGTTGCAGAACCTGCTGTAACTCCTTTTTTTATTACGATATGTTTTTTTGTAATCCAATAACTCCGCAAGCAACAAGATAAGCGACCCTGGAAGCGGCAATTGAGGAACGCGTGATGAAAAAAGATTTGAAAAAAGTAAGGAATATCGGAATCAGCGCCCATATCGATTCGGGCAAAACAACGCTGACTGAACGTGTCCTGTTTTATACTCGACGGATTCATGCCATTCACGAGGTAAGAGGCAAAGATGGTGTCGGTGCAACCATGGACTCCATGGAGCTGGAAAAGGAACGTGGTATTACTATCCAGTCCGCAGCTACCTACTGTTCGTGGAAGGATTGTGATATCAATATTATCGATACTCCTGGTCACGTCGATTTCACCATCGAAGTGGAGCGAGCACTGCGTGTTCTTGATGGTGCGGTTCTTATTCTTTGTTCGGTTGGTGGTGTGCAGTCCCAGTCCATTACCGTAAACCGGCAAATGACCCGATATAAAGTCCCGCGTATTGCGTTTATTAATAAATGTGACCGGACAGGTGCAAATCCGTTTCGCGTTACCCAGCAGCTTCGAGACAAGCTGGACTTAAACGCGGTGATGATTCAGCTCCCCATTGGCTTGGAGAGTGACCTGAAAGGGATGGTCGATCTGGTTGCTATGAAAGCCGTCTATTTTGACGGCGATCAGGGTGAAGAAGTACGTATTGAGGAAATACCGGCCGATCTGCGTGATGAGGCCGAGGCCAAGCGAGAAGAACTGCTCGATGCGGTGTCCATGTTTTCGGATGAATTGATGGAAGCCATGCTCGAGGAAGCCGAAATTCCGGAATCGATGATTCATGAAGCTATCCGTCGTGGCACGCTGAGCCTGGAATTGACACCGGTGATGATTGGTTCGGCATATAAAAACAAAGGAATACAGTTGCTGCTTGATGCGGTTAACGCCTATCTTCCTTGTCCGACCGATGTCGAAAACACGGCGCTCGATCTCGATAAAGAGGAAGCTGAGGTCGTCGTCAGCAACAATCCGGATGATCCGCTGGTCGCACTGGCCTTCAAGCTGGAAGATGGCCGTTATGGTCAGTTGACGTATATCCGCACCTACCAAGGCACGATTCAAAAAGGTGAAACCATTGTCAACACCCGTACCGGCAAAAAGGCCAAGGTCGGCCGCCTGGTTCGTATGCATGCCAATGATATGGAGGAGATCGAAGGTGCCGGCTCCGGAGATATTGTGGCGCTGTTCGGTATTGACTGCGCATCTGGCGACACTTTCTGCTCCAACGATATCAACTGGTCCATGAGTTCCATGCATGTTCCGGCTCCTGTTATTTCTCTGGCGATCAAACCGGTTGACAATAAGGCGCAGATCAATATGTCAAAAGCGCTGAACCGGTTTACTAAAGAAGACCCCACCTTCAAGACCTTTGTAGATCACGAAACCAGCGAGACAATCATTTCCGGCATGGGTGAACTGCATCTTGAAGTCTACATCGAGCGCATGAAACGGGAATACAAAGCAGAGGTTGAGATAGGCGCGCCGCAGGTGGCCTATCGCGAAACCATTACCCAACGTGCAGATTTCGATTATACCCATAAGAAACAAACCGGTGGTTCTGGCCAGTACGGTCGTGTCGCTGGGTTTATTGAGCCCTTGGAAGAGGGTGAATATGAATTTAACGATGCAATCGTCGGCGGTGCGATTCCGAGAGAATTTATCAGCTCCTGTGATAAAGGCTTCCAGAAATCCATGGCCAAGGGCGTGTTGACTGGTGCGCAGATTACCGGGGTTAAAATCACCATCAACGACGGTAGCTTTCATGCGGTCGACTCTTCGGACGTTGCCTTTCAGCTGGCTGCCATCGGCGGGTTCAAGCAAGGGTACGGAAAAGCTGCTCCGGTAATCATGGAACCAATCATGAAAGTGGCAGTGGAGGGCCCCTCTGAATTTCAGGGTGCGGTTATGGGCAGTTTAAACCAGCGCAGGGGTGTTATTATCGGTACCTTTGAAGAGGGGAACTACACAGTAGTTGAAGCCGAAATGCCGCTTGCCGAGATGTTCGGATATTCTACCACGCTGCGTTCTCTTACCCAGGGGAAAGCCGAATTCACGATGGAATTTGCAACCTACAAGCAGGTACCTAAAGGTGTGGCTGACGAGCTGATCAAAACCTTTGAAGCGCAGAAAAAGGATGCGTGAGCCAACACAGGCTATCACGTCGTACCGAATATTATGAGAGAATCAATCGTCATGAGGTGGAATTATGGGATATGAACCACTGGTACAACAGAATCCGCTCAGGGTTCTTAACATGGGAAGAGAAAATAATCAGCTCGGTCTGGTCATGGCCAGAGCCGGTCTCGGTAAAACAGCGCTACTGGTACAGATAGCCCTTGATGCGATTCTTCGAGGCAAGCGGGTTATCCATATCAATATCGGTGAATCCATCGAAAAAACAAAATCCTGGTACGATGATATCCTCCAGCTTATTTTGCAGGAGCACAGTGTCGCCAAGCCGCATGAACTTATCGACATGGTCGCTCGCCATAGAATGATCATGACTTTTAAAATTGCTGCTTTTACCCGGTCCCGACTGGAAGAGCGGCTGAATGATCTCGTGCTCCAGGATATTTTTCGACCAAATTGTTTGATTATCGACGGTTTTGATTTTGAAAGTAATGGCCGCGAAGCTTTGGAAGACGTTAAAAATCTCATGGAATCCATGAATATGCAGGCTTGGTTTTCAGCGAGATGTCACCGGGAAGACAATCGTGTTTCACCAGCTGGCGTACCCGCGCCGTGCCATGAAATCGATGATCTTTTCGACATGATTATTTTGCTGAAACCCGAAAAGAATGCAACCATCCAGCTTGATATTATCCGAAACTATGGTGAACAAGTGACCGGTGAGAAAGGGCTGCTCCTCGATCCAACCACCATGATGGTTAAAGAAAGTTAACATTCTTTGTTTCTTGGGGGTGTCGGTTTTTTCCGGCACCCCTCTTCTTCTTCTCTAAAAATCAATATGCGGTTCCGACCCTGCATAGATTTGCATGAAGGCAGAGTAAAACAAATTGTCGGCTCGACCTTGGCCGACGATGACAAGAAAACTCTGCGCACCAACTTTTCCTCTCCTTTCCCCCCCTCCCATTATGCCGATATGTATCGGCGTGACCGTCTATATGGTGGGCATATCATCATGCTCGGTTCCGGCAATGACATCGCTGCAACGGAGGCGCTAGAGGCTTGGCCTGGCGGAATGCAGCTGGGAGGCGGCATCAATGCGGACAATGCCGCTTTGTGGCTTGACCGTGGTGCTTCGCACGTCATCGTAACTTCACATGTGTTTCATGACGGGTTGCTTGACCGGGACCGACTGCTGCGCTTGAATCGCCTGGTCGGGAAAAAGCGCCTGGTTCTGGATTTGAGTTGTCGGTGGCGGAATGACGGGTACTACGTCGTTACAGACCGGTGGCAAAAATTCACCAATTTACGTATCAGCGCCAGCGTGCTCGCCGAACTCGCCATCTATTGTGATGAATTCTTAATTCATGCCGTCGATGTCGAGGGCAAATGCATGGGGATAGATACACGCTTGCTTGAGCTCCTTGCTGCCACAGTGCCAGTGCCGACGACGTACGCCGGCGGTGTCTGTTCCACCGGCGATCTGCAGCAAATCCGGTCAGCCGGTAAAGGCCGCATCGATGTCACCGTTGGATCCGCCCTTGATATATTTGGCGGCAGCGGCCTGCGCTATACGGAAGTGGTGGCCAGCTGTGCATGCTTCTGATCAACTCTCGGGTCCTGTCGATTCATCGTTGGTTGAACTTAAATTGCTGATCCCTCCTGAACTGTATCGGGCTTTTCAGCGATGTGTGTGGATTCGGATCAATCAAACGGGAACCACCCAATTAGCGGTCATGGAAGAGGTGATCCACGATTTTTTGGTAAAACACGGCTGTTAACCCGAGTAGTAAAAAACATACCACTCGCTTGACCTCATCCTTTCCTTCATTTACTATAATCCGGTTATATAAACCCACCCCGTGGACGCAACCCGTAGCCACCTGACTTGTTTCTGCAGAAAAAATGATGAAAGAACGTAATACAAAGCTGGAAAAAATTCGTGTTTTTGTAGACAAGATGCCGAGTCTCTCCACTACGGTCAGCAAGGTGCTGGAGATTTGCAGCAGACCCGATACCGCCCCCAACGATCTCAATAAAGTCGTCTCCCTTGACCCGGTTCTGACTGGCCAAGTGCTAAAGCTGATCAATTCAGCCTATTATTCCCTGATGAATAAGGTCACCTCTCTGACCCGGGCTATCATTATGCTTGGACTGAACACGGTGAAGAATCTGGCCCTGTCCACCGCTATCATCAGGTGTGTGGGACAGGCAAAAAAATCCAAGGCCTTACCCATCAAGGAATTTTGGGCACATTCCATAGGCGTCGGTGTCCTGGCCAAGCTGCTCGCCGCTGAACGTGGCCTTCCTTTGGCCGAGCGGGAAGAATATTTTGTTGCTGGCCTGCTCCATGACCTCGGTAAGATCCCCTTCGGGGACGAATACACCGAGGTATTGGCGCGAGTACGGACGGATGGTGAACCGCTCTTCCGCCTTGAACAGCAGGTTATGGAAATAGATCATGAAGAAGTTGGTGAGATGATCGCTTCCAAATGGAAGCTGAATGCGGTTATTACCGATGCGATCTGCCACCATCATAATCCAGAACTTGCTGCTCCAGAGCATCAGGCCTTAGTGGCTACGGTAGCTTTAGCCGATTTTTATATTTGTTTGTTTGATATCGGCTATGCCGGCAATCTTTTTCCGGATGAGAAGCAGTTGGAACCGTTGCTGAGGATGTGTGAGTTGGAGTGGAGCGCCGTTGTCGCACTTTCCGAGGTGGTGAAAACCGAAATCGAGAAGGCCGAAATTTTTCTTCAGGTGTAGCAGGTGATAACTTCCCCAGTTCAATAAGGATCGTCAGATGATTAAGGTAAAATTCTGGGGCGTGCGTGGGTCAATCCCCTGTCCGGGGGCCAAGACCATGAAATATGGCGGCAATACAGCTTGTATAGAGCTGCGTTTTCCTGAGGTGAACCGCCATATTATTATTGATGCCGGTTCCGGTATCCGCGATCTCGCCAATTATATGCTGGCTAACGATTTGCCCAACGGCCCCATTTCCACCGAGATTTATCTTTCCCACACCCATTGGGATCATATCATGGGGTTTCCATTTTTTGTTCCCATGTATATCCCGGGAACGACTATTAAGGTCTATGGACCGGTAACCTATGAGGATGAACCGCTGGAGGCCGTGGTTGGCGGACAGATGAAATACCGCTATTTCCCTGTAAATATGGGTGAACTGTCCAGTAAAATAGAATACCGCCGCCTAAAGGAAGACCCCAGGATTGATCTCGGTGATGGCATTATCTTATCTACCACAATCATCAACCATCCGATAACTGCCTTGGGGTACCGGTTCAGTTTTCGAGGAGCAGTTTTTTGTTCCGCCTATGATACCGAACCCTTCCGCAACCTTTTTGTAACCGATTCCAACGATCCTTCCTACGATGAGCTCATGGCTCACGAGGGGGAAGAGGCCGCGCGTGAACAAAATCAGGTGCTGGAGAATTTTTTCCAAGGCGCTGATTTACTGGTGCACGATGCACAGTACACCCGACAGGAGTACGAGAAGGGCAAGATCGGGTGGGGACACAGTCCCATTGAAGAGGCGATTGCTGCCGCACACAGGGCAGGGGTCAAACAATTAGCTCTCTTTCATCATGATCCGGAACGCAGTGACGATCAACTCGACGAAATGGCCAAAATTTACTGCACAAGGGAAGGTACGGAGTCACCACGAATTTTTTTCGCCCGTGAGGGACAGGAAATTATTCTCTGAACGGCATTAGTTATTGCTGGCCACTGCGTGGTACTTCGAAAAAGGAGACGAATATGACACTGATAACCCTTGATTGCATCGGACTTCCCTGTCCGCAACCGGTACTGCGCACCAAAGAAACCCTTGACCGGGGAGCGACACAGGTGAACGTGGTGGTCGACAATGAGGCTTCTAAAAATAATGTCGCTCGTTTTGCGCAAAATCAAGGGCATCAGGTCGAAGTTTCAGCTCCTCAGAATGGTTGCTATATCATCAGTATAACGGCAGCCGTTGGTCAAAAAAAGCAACCTTTTGATCCTGAAGCCTATCCTTGCAACATCTCGGAAAACCCAAAGTTGGTATATGTGATCGCATCCGATTCCATGGGGCGGGGCAGCGACGAATTAGGTTGGGCACTGTTGCAAACCTATATCCAGACGATCAAAGATGTTTCGCCGCAACCTGAAAAAATTCTTTTTTATAACAGTGGAGTCAAACTGGTAACTGCAGTTTCCGGGGCATTGGCTGCTCTGAATCAGTTGCAGGAGCAAGGGGTAGAAATCTTGGTCTGTGGTACCTGTCTGGACTTTTTTAAATTGAAATCTGCCATCAAGGTAGGCCAGATTTCGAACATGTACGACATTATGCATTCGATGGCGAGCGCTGATAAGGTCGTCAGCCCCTATTAACAACAGTTTGCCAGGTATCCCCACACCGATAGACTGCAAGCCCTTTTCCGGGACCTCCCGACTATTATGAGACATCATTTCCCGTTGTTAAAAATGCGTTCCCTCCTTTCGTTTGTCTTTGCTGCGTTAGTGCTTGTAGTCCCTTGGGCCGAGGGGCAGGCCAAGAGGATTACCCCGGAACCGTTCGATAAGGATCGCAGCCGCCTGATCGCACTTATTCTCAGTCATCAGCTGCCGGCGCAGCATTTCAGCCATGAACCGCTGGACGACAACCTTTCTCGGAAGGCATATGATTTATATCTTCGTCAACTCGATCCGAGAAAACGTTTTCTCCTCCAGGCAGATGTTAAACAGTTGGGGGCCTTTGCAACGCATATCGATGATGAGCTGGAAAGGGGTAGTGTAGTTCTTCCGGATGCCGGGATGGATTTGCTCAATGACCGTATTCGCCAAGTCGATAAAATGATCGATTCAATTTTTGACCAGGGCTTTGATTTTGATCGTAAGGAATACCTCGAAATCGAGCCTAAAAAAATTGATTATGCCGAGAATATCAAGATACTGCGGGAGCGATGGCATGTTTTACTGAAGATGCAGATCCTTGATGCCTATTTTGATGCCCTGGAGGCTAAAGAGAAACAGCAACCGGGCAAGGTGAAGGACATCACCCCGGCGACTCATGCGACCGAGTTGCAGGAAGCGATGAAGAAGGTCAGGGAAAGCACCCACCGCAGTCTAAATCGATTGCTGCAACAATCCCGCCAAGACCATTACGACCGCTACTTCGATGCGGTGGCCAGAGCCTTTGATCCGCATACCGATTATATGGCTCCCACCTCCAAGGAGGATTTCGATATTCAGATGAGCGGATCCCTGGAAGGGATCGGTGCTCTGCTCAGAGAAGATGACGGGTTGATCAAGGTAATCAGGATTATCCCGGGGAGTGCCGCAGAAAAACAGGGGCAGTTGCAGGCTGAAGATACCATCCTGGCAGTGGCAGAAAAAAATGGTGACCCTACTGATATTTCCGACATGCGGATTCGTGAAGCCGTTGGTTACATCCGTGGGCCAAAGGGAACCGAGGTGCGCCTTACCGTCCTCAAGCCGGATGGCTCCAAGCAGATTATTCCGATTATTCGGGACGTGGTACAGATCGAAGAAACCTATGTGAAATCGACTGTCATTAAAGGGGAGGGGAAAAATATAGGATATTTGCGTATCCCCAGCTTTTATAGAGACTTTACCGCGCAAAATAATGGCCAAGAGACCCGCAATGTCAGCGACGATACCCTGGAAGAATTGATCAAGCTGAAAAGAAAAAATCTCAACGGCCTGATTCTGGATCTCCGCAACAATGGCGGTGGGGCCCTGACCGATGCAGTGCAGATTTCTGGCCTGTTCCTGCCGGGCGGGCCGGTGGTGCAGGTCAAGGATTCAAGAGGGACTATACGGGTTCTGGAAGATGAAGACCCCGATGTAGCCTATGATGGCCCGGTCATCGTCCTGGTTAATCAGTTCAGTGCCTCGGCGTCAGAAATTCTTGCGGCTGCTTTGCAGGATTATAAACGGGCCTTCGTTATCGGTGGTGAACATACCCATGGGAAAGGCACCGTCCAGGCTATGATGGATCTGAATAAAAATTTGCCGTTGCTGCAGTTGCAGAAATATGAAGATCTTGGCGCCCTGAAACTAACCATACAGAAATTCTACCGAATCAACGGGGGGTCCACCCAGTTCAAGGGGGTTGAGCCTGACCTGGTTGTGCCGTCGATGTTCGATTACCTGGAAACCGGTGAAAAATATATGGACTATTCGCTGCCTTGGGATCAGGTAGAGGATATCGGCTATTCGCTGTGGTCGGGTAAGCATATTGATCCAGTCCAGGCAGAGCAGTTAGGAAAACAGTGGGTGGAAAAAAATGACACCTTTAAAAAAATTAAGGAAGAAACCTACAAAGCTAAAAAACGGGGCGAGCAGAGTAATGTTGCAGTGTATCTCGATGGTGTGTGGAAAGATCGGAAAGAGATGGCTGCTACACGGAAGGAAGCTCAGGCCGCAGGTCTGCTTCGGGAGGATGTCGAAGACGAGGATACCGAACCGGTGGTTGAAAAAAATCTAGATGAACTTATTGAAACCGATCCTTTTGTTCAGGTAGCTCTTTTCCTGTTAAAGGATGCTGCCCTTCAGCGCAACGCTGTCAGTCTCGCGAAATGAACTTTTATCTTGAAACAAATTTCCAATCATGCTAGAGCATTCGATGCATGAATCATCATTCATTTTTCCTGGGCGCGAGCTTGCTGATATATTGATGTATTTATGTTTGCTGTACAGCGTACTTTGTTGAAAAACTAAGCCGGAGCAATATTCATTCTCTAATGGAACTGAACGAAGCACTGTTACAAAAGAAAAAAGAGATCCTTTCGTTGTGGATAGAAAGGACTCTGGACAGTTACTCATCGCCAGGCTTTTTCAAAAAGTCGAAGGATCCGTTCGCCAATCCGGTAGGCAGCAACATCTCCCACGGCCTCACTTCGCTCTATGAATTATTGCTCTCAGGTGCGGAGCAGCAGGCTTATATCAAACCACTGGATCAGGTAGTACGCATTCGTGCTGTGCAAGATTTCACACCATCCCAGGCAATGGCTCCTTTTCTTGAATTGAAGTGGGTGGTAAAGCAGGTCTTATCTGGAGACAAGGCAACGAAATCACTAATGCCGATGCTTGATACACTCGATTGTGAAATTGACAGAATGGCACTTGCTGCGTTTGATATTTATTCAAATTGCAGGGAACAACTCTACCGCAATCGTATCAGCGAGTTAAAAAGCGGAAGAGCTATCCTCACGGATTCGGCCTGTCCTTCCGCTTTGATGCGGCAAGAAAATGGCTTACCGATAAAAACAATTAAAGATTGATTGCGTGTGATCGGCCGGAGGCTTCAGAATTGGTGTTTGAAGCGTATCTCCGTCTTTAATCGTAACTTTTTATAAGTTACTGTTTAACTTGAATGCGAAGGAGTGATCGATGAAGTACGCCTTCCCTTTGGCGGCAGTAATTGCCCTGGTGTTGATTGCGCTTATAGCTGTGCAGATACCGGGAATGCAATACCTTTTTGGTGTTGCGATCCCATATCTGGCTATGGCGCTCTTTTTAGGCGGTTTTTGTTACCGGGTGATCCATTGGGCCAAATCGCCGGTACCGTTCAAAATCCCAACCACCTGCGGCCAGGGGTACTCGCTTCCCTGGATCAAGCAGGACAAATTGGAAGCCCCTGTGAATACATCCCAGGTTGTTGCCCGGATGTTCTTGGAGATTTTTCTTTTTCGCTCACTGTGGCGTAACACCAAAGCGACCGTTTATGACGGGCCCAAGTTAACTTATGAGTCAAGTAAATGGCTGTGGCTTTTTGGTATCCTGTTCCATTATAGCTTTCTCGTGGTTATTATTCGCCACATGCGGCTCTTTTTGGATCCAGTGCCGTGGGTGGTTTCTTTTCTGGAAACCGGAGATTCCCTGCTGCAGATAGGCGCGCCCGCGATGTACACGACCGATGTAACCATCGTCTTGGGGTTGCTCTTCCTCTTCGGTCGCCGTTTGCTCAATCGCCAGGTTCGTTATATTTCCTTGGCGAATGACTACTTCCCGCTTTTCCTCATTCTTGGCATTGTAATTACCGGCATTTTGATGCGCTTTTTCATCCGCACCAATGTCGACATCAATGCCATCAAGCAGTTGGCCGTGGGCCTGGTAACGTTTCAGCCGACAATTGTTACCCATATCAGTTCCCTGTTTTATGTGCATCTTTTCTTAGTGTGCGCTTTGCTTGCCTATTTTCCTTTCAGCAAGCTCATGCATATGGGGGGCGTTTTCCTCAGCCCGACCAGAAACTTGGCGAACGATTCGAGAATGAAACGCCATGTCAACCCATGGAACCCCGATATTAAGCCGCACTCGTATGCCGGATATGAAGATGAGTTCCGTGAAGATATGATTGAGCAAGGCATTCCCGTCGAAAAAGAGTTGCCGCCAAAGGCTAATGACTAACGCTGGAAAATTCAAGAGTATAAGGATAGAGCAATGGCAGTAGTAAAGGTAGATATGTTGGCACGGAGTGTTGCCGAGGGACCTTCGCTGATGACAGGCTCCATACCAACCAAAGATTGGATGGATGTTCCTGCAGTATTCAAGCCTGGAAATTATGCCTACCCGACTAAGCCTGAAAAGCTTAGATATCTGGATAGTCAACAGGGCGTCAGCTTTCCTAATGCACGTGAATGGAATCCTGAAGATGACGACTGGAAACTTCCAGAGAACTGGAAAGAAATCATTCTTCAGGGGATAGCGGATCGGCTCGATCGTTTTCGATCGCTGAAAATCTTTATGGATTGCTGTGTCCGTTGCGGCGCTTGTGCGGATAAATGCCACTTCTTTTTGGGCACCGGTGATCCCAAGAATATGCCTGTTTTACGGGCGGAACTGTTGCGTTCCGTCTATCGACAGGAGTTTACCCGAGCCGGCAAGATACTCGGGAAATTGGCCGGCGGCCGAGAAATGACCGTAGGTGTATTGAAAGAATGGTTCATGTACGCCTATCAGTGTACAGAATGCCGTCGTTGTTCTGTATTCTGCCCCTATGGCATTGATACCGCTGAAATTACGATGATGCTGCGGGAATTACTCCATCTGGTCGGTATTGGCATCAACTGGGCCATGGAGCCGGTATCCAATTCCAACAGGACCGGTAATCATATGGGCCTGACGCCTCAGGCTTTCAAAGGGAATGTCGACTTTCTGTGTGAAGATATAGAAAATCTCACCGGCGTTAAAGTGAACCCGACCTTTAACCGCAAAGGTGCTGAGGTGCTGTTTGTCACCCCTTCAGCGGACGTGTTCGCCGAGCCGGGAATTTTTACCTGTATGGGATATCTGCTTCTGTTTGAAGCTATCGGCCTCGATTACACGTGGTCTACCTATGCCTCGGAAGGGGGGAACTTCGGCTTGTTCACCTCCAATGAGATGATGAAAAAATTGAACGGCAAGATATATGCGGAAGCAAAGCGTCTTGGTGTTAAATGGATTCTGGGTGGTGAATGCGGGCACATGTGGCGAGTTCTTCATCAATACATGGACACGATGAATGGACCTACCGATTTTCTTGAAGTCCCTCGCTCACCGATAACCGGTACGGTTTTCGAAAACGCCAAATCAACCAAAATGGTACATATTTCCGAGTTCACGGCGGATCTTATCAAGAACGGTAAGATAAAACTGGATAAAAGCCGGAATGCTCATGTGAAGGCCACTTTTCATGATTCCTGCAATACTTCAAGAGCAATGGGGCTACTTGATGAACCGCGGTATATCCTTGATCATGTAGTCGAGAATTGGGTGGAGATGCCGGAAAATACCATTCGTGAACAGACCTTCTGTTGCGGTTCCGGTACGGCACTCAACACCGATGAAATCATGGAAATCCGTATGCGTTCTGGTCTGCCTCGTGCGAATGCCGTTAAATATGTCCATGAAAAACACGACGTCAATACGCTTGGATGTGTTTGTGCGATCGATAGAGCAACGCTGACTACCCTGATGAATTATTGGGTCCCTGAAGTTGAGGTAGCGGGCTTGAGTGAGCTTGTCGGCAACGCATTAGTGATCGAGGGTGAGCAACGACAAGACCTGACCGAAGGGCTCAGGACCTTGGTTTAATTTACCGGCAGGAATGGAGGAAAAGCGATGTATGATAGTGGTAAAATAATTCCAGGACTTATTATTTTCGTCCTGTTTATCACGATACCCGTCTGGTACAACCGTGGCACCGCCGCATCTGTACCGAAACCCGTGTTGCCGAAAGACGCTAAGACGTGCGTATTACCGGCTGCGGAAATACGTGCCAATCATATGAAACTACTCAATGTTTGGCGTGACGAGGTATTACGGACCGGTGATCGGGGTACTTTTGAGCTTGAAGGTAAGCAATACCAGAAAAGTCTGATGCTGACCTGTATGAAGTGTCACACGAGTAAAAAGCAATTTTGTGACACCTGCCATACCTACGCGTCGGTTAAACCATATTGCTGGGATTGCCACCTAGCTCCTGTCGAGTGAACGGCTAAGAGGAGATAGATACATGGACAATAAAAGAAGAAATTTCCTCAAGGTAGCCGGTATATCAACCTTGGCTGGCCTTGGAGGGACTGCTGTAATTGATCGGCTGGTTAATGGTTCAAACATCGCCCATGCCTCTGCTGCTGCGGCAGAACATGGTGCGGCGGCACAGGGTGCAAGTGGCGCAGCTGGTCACAGCGTACAGGCAGATCCCAGTGTCAATCGCTTCGGCATGGTTATTGACGTCAAAAAATTCCAGCAAGATCCTAGCCTTGGTGAGAAAGCAGTGGATGCGTGCCATTCTTTCCACAATGTGCCTCATTTTCCCGAAAAGAAAGATGAAATCAAGTGGATCTGGATGACCAACTATCAGAACGCCTTCCCCGAGAATACGAATCCTTATCGGGATGAGGCATCAGAGACGCACCAGCTTCCTATATTTTGCAATCACTGCGATAACCCTCCTTGTGTCCGGGCCTGTCCTACCAAGGCCACTTTTCGCAACAAAGACGGTTTAGTCATTATGGACTATCACCGCTGTATCGGCTGTCGCTTTTGTATGGCCGCCTGCCCATATGGTAGCAGAAGTTTCAACTGGCGTGATCCCCGACCTTTTATCAGTCAATTAAATGCAGACTATCCTACCAGAACGCGCGGTGTTGTCGAAAAATGCAATTTTTGTGCAGAGCGTATCGGGATTGGACAACCCCCTGCCTGTGTAGAGGCCTGCGGCGATAGCAAGGCGATGGTCTTTGGCAATCTTAACGATCCAAACTCCGAGATCCGAAAAATTCTGAAAGAGAATCATACTGTTCAGCGTAATCCGGCACTCGGTACCCTTCCTTCAGTCTTTTATATTGTATGAGGCCCCCATGTTTGAAAAAGCATTAAAAGGAAACAATTACTATTGGATGTGGCTGGCCTTTCTTGGCTTTTTTATCGCGGTGGCCGCTGTCTGTTATCTTCGACAGTATTTTTTCGGCCTTAGTCTTACGGGAATGAGTCGTGATATTTCATGGGGCCTGTATATTTCCCAATTCACCTTTCTGGTTGGTGTGGCCGCTGGAGGGGTTATGCTTGTCCTCCCTTATTATATTCATAACTATAAGGCTTTTGGACGCATTACTATCCTAGGAGAATTTCTGGCCATCGCATCACTTTTGATGTGCTTGATGTTCATCATGGCAGACCTGGGACAACCATTACGTGGCTTGAATGTTTTACTCTTCCCCACACCAGGTTCCATGCTTTTCTGGGATATGTGCGTTCTCTGGGGATACCTCATCCTGAATGCGTTGTGCGGTTGGGTTATTTTAACGGCCGAGCGTAAGCAGGTGCATCCGCCGAAATGGATTTACTTCTTTGTCTATCTTTCCATCCCCTTTGCCTTCTCGATCCATACCGTTACCGCTATGTTGTATTGCGGTCTGCCTGGCCGGCATTTCTGGTTGTCAGCCATCATCGCACCACGCTTTTTGGCATCGGCCTTTGCTGCCGGACCGGCGTTGATCGTTGTGATGGCATTGATTTTAAAGCGTGTGGCCAATTTTGATGCAGGCAAAGAGGCGCTCAATAAGATGGTGACCATCATCATCTATGCTGCTCTGGCGAATATGTTTTTTGTCGGCTTGGAATTTTTTGTCGGATTCTACTCCAACATTCCTGGACATATGCACACTCTGCAGTACCTCTTTTTTGGTCTGGAACACCATGGGCATGTGTATAACAATCTGGTTCCGTTTATGTGGGGCTTTGTGGTGCTTTTCTTTGTCGGTATTGCGCTCCTTATCCATCCTTATACCAGAAAACAAAGCGATCTCTGGCTCGGTGTCGGGTGTGCCTCCATCTTCATTGCCTTTTGGCTGGATAAAGGTATTGGGTTTGTTCTCGGTGGCTTTGTTCCTACACCGGTTGACGAAATTGTTGAGTATTACCCAACCATCAACGAACTGTTCATTACCATTGGTATTTGGGCCACGGGATTTTTCATTCTCACTATCCTCTATAAGATAGCAATTGGGGTTGAGCACGAAATCGAAGCCTGAACTGCAACACCTTTTTTAAAAAAACCCCCGATCAATCGGGGGTTTTTTTTTGTCTTCTCATCAGAGTCCACTTGAATGCAGATACCAAGTCCAAAGGCTTTGGATCTGTTTATCAAAGAGCAAGTAGGTGATAGCAGCCCCAGCAAGAAAAGGTCCATAAGGAATTCGGGTTTGTCCGCCTTTTTTTTGTTTGAGCATAGCAACAAGCCCAACCACACTACCTGTCACAGAACTACAAAAAATTACATATAATAGGCTCTGCCAGCCAAGAAAAGCACCGATCATTGCCAGTAATTTAATGTCGCCTCCTCCCATTCCTTCCCTTTTGGTTACGGCATAATAGGCATAGGCTACTGCGTAGAGCAGGCCCCCTCCCAGTGCAACCCCTAGTGCCGACTGCTGCCAGGTGACCAGCCCATTGAAAAAAGAGCCGATAAATCCGATTGCAATTCCTGGTAGACTGATACAATCCGGAATTATTTGATGATGGATATCAATAAATATGATAACCAGCAGGGCAGCAAAAAACATAAAGTATAAAATTAATTCAAAACTGAAGGCAAATCGTGCGAAAAGCACTGCAGCAAACACCGCCATGACGAACTCTACCAGCGGGTATTGTAAGCTGATAGGTTTTTTACAGCTCCGACATTTTCCTCTGAGTGCTAAATAGCTGAGTATTGGAATATTATCATACCAATGCAGCGACTGTTTGCATTGCGGACAATGCGAACCGGGAAAAGCGATGGATTCGTCATCATTCGGCAAGCGAAGGATAACGACATTCAGGAAGGATCCTATAATCGCCCCGAAAAGCGCCGCAAAACAAATCAATATACGTTCCATTGTCGTTCAACCACCTGTTTATGATAAATAAAATAAACTTTTAATCTCTTTAACCACTTGTATCGTTTTCTATGCGCGAGTACCAGGAAAATTCCATTGTCCAGTCGATCGAGCCGTTTACCGATTCTATCTTTCTTCTGACCTTACATGCCCCACATATAGCCCAGGCTGCTCAACCCGGGCAATTCGTTATGGCTGCCTGCGGGTCTTCTCTTGACCCCTTGTTGCGTCGTCCTTTTTCTATCCACCAAACCGATGAAACAGGTATTGTACAATTATTGATAAAGGTTATCGGTCGTGGTACCAAACTGTTATCCGAGGTGCAGGAAGGCACTGCCTTAAGTCTTATCGGTCCCTTGGGGCGGGGATTTCGTTTCAAGGGGGAATCTTCGGTATGCCTGATCGGAGGAGGTATCGGTATAGCGCCCTTACTTTTTTTGGCCCGGGGGCTTCAACGTCACTCTTCTCCCCCTGATTCCTGTATAGTACTTTTAGGTGGCAGAACGAGAACTGAAATTCAGCCACTGGTTACGGCATTCGGTGCATACGCTTGTGAGGTGCAAACCGCTACGGATGACGGCAGTTTAGGTCATAAAGGTTTAATCGGAGATCTGCTTCCGCCTCACCTCGCCCAGATGCACAAGGTTTATACCTGTGGTCCCCATCCGATGATGGCCGCAGTTGCTGCGATGTGCCGCGAAGCAGCCATTCCCTGTGAAGCTTCGTTAGAAGCCACCATGGCCTGCGGACTCGGCGCCTGTTTAGGTTGTACGATTCACGGTGCGGATGCGCAATACAAACATGTCTGCAAGCATGGACCAGTTTTTAACGCCGAGGAGGTGGCATGGACATGATGACTACCTCTGCTCCCGTTGATCTCGGCATAGCTATCGGTTCCCTCCGATTGGCCAATCCCGTCATGACAGCGTCAGGCACTTTCGGCTATGCTGCAGAATTTGCCAATCTTGTAGATCTTTCCCTGCTCGGGGCCTTGGTGGTCAAGGGGATTTCGATTGAGCCAAGGCGCGGCAATGCGCCACCTCGGATTGTTGAAACGCCCTGTGGCATGCTCAATGCCATTGGTCTTGAGAATGTTGGCGTCAAACGATTTATCAGTGAGAAGATGCCGTTTCTCAGGTCCTGCGGCAGTCGAATAGTTGTTAATATTCTAGGCGATTCCATTGAGGAATATGCTCTCCTTGCCGGTGAATTGTCCGGAGTGAGCGGCATTGATGCCCTTGAAATCAATATTTCCTGTCCGAATGTCAAAAAAGGAGGCGTCGCCTTTGGCACGGTACCGGAAATGGCCGCAGCCGTCACCCAGGCGGTGAAACAGGCCACCGATCTGCCGGTTATTGTTAAACTCTCACCTAACGTAACCGACATTGTTGCCATGGCCAAGGCTGTTGAAGCGAGCGGGGCAGATGCAATTTCGTTGATCAACACCCTCATCGGCATGGCGATTGACGCCCAAACCCGTACTCCCAAACTGGCCAACATCATTGGTGGTTTATCCGGACCGGCCATCAAACCTATCGCACTGCGGATGGTATGGCAGGTGGCAGCGGCTGTATCCATCCCGGTTATCGGCATCGGTGGTATCGGCACTGCCGAAGATGCTATTGAATTTCTCCTGGCTGGAGCCACTGCCGTACAAGTAGGCACTGCCAATTTTTACAACCCGGGTACCTCTGTGCAGATTGTTTCCGGTATAGAGGCCTATTTACGGCAGCAGGGCGAGACCTCCGTTGACGCTATCATTGGGTCGCTTCGTATAGGGTCATCAACATGACGAGACACAACGGCCTGATCTGCGTTTCGGTAATGGCTGATACTGCAACCGCCATTATAGAGGCCGTGCAGCCTGTAGCCGCTATGCTAGATGTTGTAGAGATCCGCATGGATGGAATGAAAGATCCCCATGTGGAGCGTTGCATAAGCGAACTTGCCCAGCCCATACTGGTGACCAATCGTCCAGACTGGGAAGGAGGCCTGTTTTCCGGAAACGAATCCGAGAGGATTGAAGTGCTTTGCCAGGCTATTCGCTCTGGAGCCCACTATGTGGACATTGAACTTCGTACCGAGCAGGCTTTACGCAGCCAGGTTCAACTCGTCGCTAAACAGTATGGAACCAAGGTGATCGTTTCAAACCATGATTTTAACGAGACACCGCCCGTCGAAAACCTGCAGGCTATTCTACGGGAAATGATCGCCAGTGGTGCCGATATCGGCAAGATTGTGACCACCGCATGCCATGAGGAAGATACACTTCGGACACTGGCCTTGCAGCAGGAGGCTTTGGCTGCTCATTTTCCATTGAGTGCCTTTTCCATGGGCACACCGGGTAAAATCAGTCGACTGGCAACGTTATATCTGGGTGGGTTTATGACGTATGCTGCACTCAGCGAGGAGCAGGCCACTGCCCCAGGGCAACTTTCAATACACGACCTGTATGCTCTTATTTCTCTTTTCGAACACAACACATGATCAACGGTAGCACAAAACTTTTTGGTATCATCGGTAATCCGGTCGAGCATTCACTCAGTCCGGCCATGCATAATGCTGCTTTCGAGACACTGGGGATCAACGGCGTGTATATCCCTATGCGGCCCACCGACCTGGAGGATGGATATCGCGGTTTACGCGCCCTCGGTTTTGTCGGTGTTTCCGTTACCGTACCGTATAAGGTTGCTGTTATGGACCTGATCGATGAGATCGATCCGGTCGCGTCCAAAATCGGTGCCGTCAACACGTTGATGCTGAAGCATTCCGGTGATGGCGTCGCTCGAGTCAAAGGGTACAATA
>JBFJXW010000058.1:0-19159 GCA_041622895.1 Desulfobulbus sp.
AAACATGTCAAAATTTTCCCAATGGTTAATTGTAACCTGCGGCCAGTAGTCCAAACCAGCCCGCTTGAGATGTTTATCGTCGACCTGGAAACCAAGAGGATGCACCAAGTCAAGGATGGTATCCGTTGCTCCGCAGAGTCGTGCTATGGAACCAGTGTTAGGAGGTATTTCCGGTTCAACCAGAACAATGTGCAGGGCAGATGAGCGCATAACGAACCTTTGCTGAAAGAAGGGTAAAAGTGTTCACGTATGTACAGAATATGGATTCAGGTTGCAAATTTAAAAATACGTCTTAAAATCTCTGCTCCGCTTTTTGTTATTGTTGACTGTTCGGTGCAGCGGGTTGCAGCAATTCTGTAATTGCCTCTGTTTGCTACTTTACCGTACCGGCTCAGTCTTTTGTTGCATGCCAACATCCCGTGCCGGGGGAACCGGAATCGAGACTGTTGTGGTGGTTTGCTGGATATTACGCCGCTGCTTAACAATTTCGCACACAACTATTTTTTCTTCTTCGCGGACACAAACATGGCGCTTATCGTACAAAAATATGGAGGAACCTCTGTTGGTTCCACCGAGAAAATCAAGGCTGTTGCTCAAAGGGTTATTCAAAATCACAAACTAGGCAATCGTATGGTGGTTGTCCTTTCGGCCATGTCTGGTGAAACCGACCGATTGACCGGCCTTGCCACCGCAATCCAAAAAATTCCGACTCCTCGGGAAATGGATATGCTGCTCTCCACTGGAGAGCAGGTAACGGTTGCTCTCTTCGCCATGGCAGTGAAAGAAGCAGGATATGATGCCATTTCGCTCCTTGGCGACCAAGTGGCCATTCGTACCGACACAATGCACACCAAGGCGAGAATTGAAACTATTGATTCAGACTTGATCGATAAGTATCTGGATCAAGGGAAAATTGTCACCATCGCGGGTTTCCAGGGCGTCAATGATCGCGGCGACATTACCACTCTTGGAAGGGGAGGATCCGATACCACAGCAGTAGCACTTGCTGCTGCCATGAAGGCGGACGCCTGTGAAATTTTTACCGATGTGGAAGGCGTTTACACGACTGATCCCAACATATGCAGCCAAGCGCGCAAAATTGATTACATCAGTTACGACGAAATGCTTGAACTCGCTAGTCTGGGGGCAAAGGTCCTGGATATACGGTCGGTTGGACTGGCAAAACGCTATAATGTGCCTGTTCATGTCCGTTCTACTTTTTCTGAAAATATTGGCACGTGGGTGGTTGAGGAGGAAAAAATCATGGAATCCATGCTGGTGTCCGGCATTACATACAGTAAAAATGAAGCAAGAATCACTATAAAAAAAGTGCCCGATCAGCCTGGGATTGCTGCAAAAATATTTCTTCCCATATCCGACGCTGGTATTTTAGTGGATATGATTATCCAGAACACGCATGACGGTCAACTGACGGATATGACATTTACTGTCCTGCGACGGGATTATGACCGTGCTATGGAAATTCTCAAAGGCGTCGCTACGGAAATCAATGCGCAAGAAGTTACCGGCGATAAAAGTATTGCCAAGATCTCCATTGTCGGGCTCGGTATGCGCAATCATCCAGGGATTGCCTCAACCATGTTTCAGATTCTCGCAAAAGAAGGAATCAACATGATGATGGTTTCAACCTCTGAAATCAAGGTTTCCTGCATCATTGCTGAAAAATATACAGAACTTGCAGTACGAGCACTGCACGATGCATTCGCGCTGGATAAGGAAAATTTGCCGATAGAAGAATCTGAGTAGTGGAGATGAGCAGAATTATCGAATTATACGATACTACCCTGCGAGATGGGACCCAGGCCGAGAATTTCAACCTTTCGGTTGATGATAAAATCAAGGTTTGCCGAGAATTGGATCGAATCGGAATTGATTTCATCGAAGGCGGCTGGCCCGGATCCAACCCCTTGGCCGTTGATTTTTTTCGGCGGATGCAGAGTGTTGACCTTAAACAGGCCAAGCTGACTGCTTTTGGCTCGACTCGCCATTTTCAGAAATCACCTGAGAAGGATCCTAATATTCAGGCGTTACTGGCAGCCAAGACTCCTGCAGTCACTATTTTCGGCAAAAGCTGGGATATTCATGTTATTGACGCGTTGAGGATCGAGTTGGAAGATAATCTGCAGATTATCGAAGATTCGTTATCCTATCTTCGGCCCAGGGTTCAGCATCTGATCTATGATGCGGAACATTTTTTTGATGGTTTTAAAAATAATCGGGAATATTGCCTGGCAACTATCGGCAAAGCGATAGCTGGTGGAGCAGAAACCGTAGTCCTCTGTGACACCAATGGTGGAACGCTGCCTCATGAGATCCCGGAAATCATGCACCGCGTCCAGCAATACTGTACTGAACTGAAGAGCGATGTCCGCCTCGGCATTCATTCGCACAACGATTCGGAAACCGCGGTGGCCAATGCTCTGATGAGTGTTCATCTCGGGGCTACGCAAGTACAGGGAACCATCAACGGTTTTGGCGAGCGGTGCGGTAATGCCAACTTAACATCTATCATTCCAGCCCTGATCTTTAAAATGGGTTTGGAATGCAAGGTCGGTAAACGAATTGATCAACTCTATACCGCTGCGAGACTCGTTAACGAATTGGCCAATTTGCCGCATAATCGCTATCAACCGTATGTCGGCGATTCCGCTTTTGCACACAAAGGCGGGGTGCATGTCAGTGCCGTTCAACGGAACCCCTTAACGTATGAGCATATTGCTCCGGAAAAAGTGGGGAACGTGAGAAGAATCCTGATCTCTGATCAGTCCGGCAGGGCCAATGTTCTGTTAAAAGCAAAAAAATACGGCCTTTCCATCAATATGGACGACCCTTTGATGGCCTCGATAGTCAATGAGTTGAAAGAGCTGGAAAATAAAGGGTATCAGTACGAAGCGGCTGAGGCAAGCTTTGAGCTGCTGATGCGCCGTGCCCTTGGTTTGCAGAGACAATACTTCCAGCTTGAAGCTTTTCGAGTCATGAATCACAAATATGACATGGCAAAGAATCCCATAACCGAGGCGACAATTCGATTGTATGTAGATGGTAACGAAGTGCATACCGCTGCCATGGGTGATGGGCCTGTCAACGCTTTAGATCGTGCTTTACGCAAGGCCTTGACCCGTTTTTATCCCAGCCTGAGAGATATGGAACTTTCTGACTACAAGGTTCGAGTGCTTACCGGAGAATACGGGACAGGTGCTAAAGTACGTGTTTTGGTTGAAAGCAAGGATCGTGAAAACAGTTGGGGAACAGTGGGTGTTTCGGTGAACATCATTGAAGCCAGCTGGCAGGCATTGGTTGATAGTATCAATTACAAATTAATGAAGGATGAACAAAGCAAACCTTGAGCTGAGCTTGAGCCAGATTCACAGAGAAGGTGTCAAGGACAAGCGAACGCTTGTCCTTTTTGTTTTGGGATTGCTGTTACTTATTGTTGACTTTCGTTCTATTTCGGACCGAGATATTGAACAATTTGACGGTATTATTTGGGAGAAGATGGCGCACCAGTGGCGGCTGACAAGCGACTCGGCCGCTGTTGTCGATGGTCCGCGTCAACACCAACACTGCATACTTGTCGACAATACACCGGCGCTCAGCTTTACTTGTCCTCAGGGTGTAACTGTCCACGATATCCCTGCTGAATTATACCTGTTTTTCAATAAGCCTCTGCCAATTAACAGAGCGGATCAGAGGACACTGGAGATGTTGCCAGGTGTGGGCCCGCATCTGGCCGCTACCATTTCTGCTACATTGCAACGTACGGGAAAATTTACAGGGCCTGACGATTTGCTTAAGGTTCCAGGCATCGGACCCAAAAGCCTTAAGCGGCTTCTTCCTTTGATCAGTTTTGAATAATCATGCCTGAAATAAAATCCATAACAACTCCTATTATTGTATTGGTCGGCCCAACAGCAATCGGTAAGACCGACTTGTCGCTGAAGCTTGCTGACGAGTTTGGTTGTGAGATAATTTCAATGGATTCGATGCAAGTGTACCGCTATATGGATATCGGTACAGCAAAGGTCAGCCAGGAAGAACGGCGACACACCGTTCATCATCTGATTGATATTGTCGACCCTGATGAACAATACGATGCAGCCTGTTTTGTTCGTGATGCACTAGCTGCTATCACAACAATCACGGCTCGCGGTAAAATCCCTTTTATCACTGGAGGAACCGGGCTTTATCTTTCTTCTCTAATCAATGGGTTATTTGATACTATTAAAGTAAGAGATGAAATCAGAAATTTGCTTCGGGAGCGCTTGGAGAAAGAGGGGAGGGAGGCACTGCACCAAGAATTATTGAGGGTAGACCCGGAAAGTGGAACCAGAATTCATGTTAACGACACGCAGCGGCTTTTACGTGGACTAGAAATTTTTTTTAGCACCGGCACTCCGTGGTCCGAGCATCTTCGCAGACAGGCAATCACGCGTCAACATCCAGCATTTACCAGAATGTTGCAACTTGGTCTCACCTGTGAACGAAAATTACTATATGAAAGAATAAAAACTCGCTCGATCAGTATGATGCAAGACGAATTTCAACAAGAGTTTGAGTTTCTTCTTGCTAAAGGCTATGAACGGAATCTTCCTTCCATGCAATCCATAGGATATAGGCACATGGGGGCTTTGCTTGCCGGCGAATGGGACAGGGAAACAGCCACCGCCAATCTTATTCGGGATACGAGAAGGTACGCTAAGCGACAGATGACGTGGTTTCGTCGGCAACAGCAATTACAGTGGTATGATATCCACAAGACAGACCGTGTGCTCATGGATATAACCACTTTCCTGCATGCAGATAAAAAATAAACGGGATGGGTATCTCGTGCAATCTCAAATCCATAGGACACAGTTTTCTTTTCCTGATAAAGCTGATACCCCGGAGTCAAAAAAATTTGGGGCAATAGTGTCCAAGAAATTTTCCGTGCCACAGGTATTGGGTGAAATATTGTTTCATCGTGGATATACAAGCCTGGAGGCGGTACAGGATTTTCTCTATCCCATGCTCTCGATGCTGCCGTCGCCTTTAACTATGAAAGGGATGCGTCAGGCAGTTGCCTGCATTCTTGAAATCTGCCGGGCAGGTCAGCCGATATTTATCCATGGTGATTACGATGTCGACGGCATTACGGCTACCGCTCTGCTTACTACCTTTTTCAAAGAAATAGGCATTAAAACGTTTTGTTACATTCCAAATAGGCTTGAAGAGAAATACGGACTGTCTGTCAGTTCACTCAATCGCTTGACTGGTCAATTGGAATCGGTGAGGGAAGGGCTGCTGATTACGGTGGATTGCGGTATTACTGCGGTCCAAGAAGTGCGCTACGCTAGAGAACGCGGTCTGCGTGTGATCATCACAGATCATCATGAGCCACAGGACGAGTTACCGGACGCAGAAGCTGTCCTGAATCCCAAACAATCTGATTGTGAATTCCCCTTTGCCATGCTGGCCGGCGTTGGGGTAGCCTTTTTTTTGATAGTAGCCCTCCGTAAAGCCTTTGTGGAGAGCGGTATATTACCTATCGACAAGGCGCCTAATTTAAAAAAATACCTCGATCTGGTCGCGCTCGGAACGGTGGCAGATGTGGTTCCTCTTGTTGGTGTCAATCGCATTCTTGTTCGCGCAGGACTGGAGATATTGTCCTCAAAAGGTCGTTTTGGTCTCCTTTCTTTATGTAAATATTGCGGGATTGGTGACCGACAGATAGTGACCGAAGATATTTCGTATAAGCTTGCGCCACGTATCAATGCAAGCGGACGATTGGGCCGCCCCGAGGTTGGCGTGACGTTGTTGACTGCAGAAACGCCCGAGCAGGCTACGATGGCTGCCGATGAACTGGAGGAAATGAACAAAACCCGAAAACGTTTTGAAAGCCAGGCATTATCATTAATAGAAAAAAAGAGTAAAAATCGGTCACTAACAAACTTGCGCGGCATAGCTGTGTATCAGGAAGGGTGCCATCCGGGAGTATTGGGAATACTGGCCTCTAGAATAACAGACCGATTTCATCGACCGGTTATTATCTTTACCGATGACCACAAACGAACATCGGATGACTATTTAAAAGGATCAGGCCGGTCGGTGCCAGGCATTAATCTTTTTCAAATTCTCGAACAATGTTCGCCGTGGATTGAACAATATGGTGGCCATGCCATGGCAGTTGGCCTCACTATCAAAAAATCCGATTTAGAAGTGTTTCAGGAAAAGCTGCATCAGCAGATACAGTTGCTTGGAAAAGAACAGCCACAGGCAGGTACGATTCATGTTGACTATCATTTCCAAGATAAAAAGAAGCTGACTAAAAATTTTGCACACGCTTTGCGTTATCTGCAACCCTTTGGGGAAGGGAACCCGGAACCGGTATTTTTGTTGTCAGGAACTCAACTGTTGAACCCTAAAGAGGTCAAAGGACACCTGGTATTCAAAATCAGGGAAAATGGACATGCTTTTCAAGGAATTGGGTTTCACCTTGCGGAAGAGATACAAAACTTTCACGATCCGGTGGATCTGGTTTTTAAAATAAAACGTTCCTGGTTCAAAGGGGTTGAGCGTGATCAAGTTCAAGCCTTGCAGTTCCTAGCTCTTTAGTTTTATTATCAATGTAAAATTTAACATAATATATATTATGCGACATAGCAGCCGGGTGACATTTCATTGAAAGAAGCTTCTGGAAACTCTACGCCAACATTTCGACCGGAAAGAACCTTTTTATAAGCAAAATATTGAAGTAATTTAAGCAAACACGCTAAAAGCCTTCTCATCTCTTTTTATAACCAAAATGGGCATTACTATGAATCGTGACATTTACCAAGAACCCTTGGTTTCCCGTTATACCAGCCAAAAAATGCAGGAGCTCTTTTCCGAACGTTTTAAATTCACCCACTGGCGACGATGCTGGGTGGCGCTAGCCGAAGCACAGCACGAACTCGGACTGTCAGCTGTAACAGCCGAAATGGTTGCCGAATTAAAAGCGAATGTCGAAAACATCGATTTTGATGTTGCCGCTGCAAAGGAAAGGGAAATTCGCCACGATGTTATGGCCCATGTTTTTGCCTACGGCAAACAGTGCCCCTTGGCCGAACCCATTATTCATCTGGGCGCTACGTCACAGTTCGTCGTGTGCAACACTGATCTACTGATCCAGAAACGGGCTCTGCAACTTGTTAAAAATTCATTGATTACGGTTATTGCCAATCTGGCTGCATTCTGCTCTCGATACAAAGATCTGGCCACTCTTGGTTTTACTCATTACCAACCGGCTCAGCCCACTACAGTTGGGAAACGCAACACGCTTTATATCCAGGATTTATTAATGGACCTAGACTATATCGAGCAACTCGAGGTTCAGATTAAAGCCAGAGGTGCCAAAGGAACGGTTGGCACCCAGGCCACTTTTATTGAATTGTTTAACGGCGACCATCAAAAAGTTCGTGAACTTGATCGGTTGGTGTCCGAGAAAATCGGTTTTGATACAGTTTTTGCCGTTACCGGACAGACCTACCCAAGAAAACTCGATATGAAAACCGCAGAAACACTCGCCGGAATCGGAGCTTCCGCTCATAAGTTTGCTGTTGATCTCCGCCTTCTTTCCAATTTGAAAATGCAGGAAGAACCCTTTGAAAGTAAACAGGTCGGTAGCTCTGCCATGGCCTACAAACGAAATCCGATGCGTTCGGAACGAATGACAGGTCTTTCGCGAAAGCTCATGGGGTTGCCGGCTAATTTTGCCGCAACTTCAGCGAATCAATGGTTTGAGCGAACCCTCGATGATTCCGCCATTCGTCGGATGGATATGGCCCAAGCCTTTCTCCTTACCGATGCCATTCTCAAGTTATATATTAATATAACCAACGATATGGTTGTTTATCCAAAACAAATTGAGCGGCACTTAAAAGAAGAGCTTCCTTTCATGGCCACGGAAAAAATCCTGATGGCTTGTGTTGAACGTGGTAAGAGCAGACAAGAAATGCATGAAGTTATCCGGGAGCATTCCGTTGCAGCCGGGCTTGATGTGAAAAATCAGGGAATACGCAACGACCTTCTCGACCGACTTGCAAAGGATGAACGAATTCCCTTTGAATATCAGGATCTCGATGGGTTGCTGGGCGATTATCAGCAATTCACCGGTCGCGCAGCAATGCAGACCAGTGAATATCTTGAAGAAAAGGTTTTCCCTGTTCTTGAAAAATACAAAGATGTTATTGGTAATATCGACGCATCATTAATAGTATAATCATCTTTCTTCACACGATACCCGAACCAACCGTTATGCCAGCTATTGTTGAATGGTACTTATTGATCCGCCCTGAAAAGATCAGCTGGCTTCGCTTTATCCTCGAGGGATATGATGGCCTGGCCGTCCTCAGTACAATATCTGCTAAAACGGGTTTGGTGCGGATCCAAACCCTTGAGTCCAGGGTTACAGAAACCATGCGCCTTCTGGATGCCGTGGCACTTGACCTGACCCCTTTTCCTTCTCATGACGTTCATTAACTATATATCGTATTTTCTCGTGGAATTAAAATTATGAGCAAGAGTCTGTACATAAAAACCTTTGGTTGCCAGATGAACGAACGGGATTCCGAGATCATCGAACAGCTCTTGGCTCAAGAAGGCTATATTGCCACAGACAGAGCTGACAGCGCTGATCTGGTCTTGATTAATACGTGCAGCATCAGGGAAAAGGCTGAACAAAAGGTATTCAGCCTGCTGGGACAATTACGTGAGATCAAACAGAAAAATCCTTCTATGCTCTTAGGGGTCATCGGTTGTGTCGCACAACAAGAAGGGCAGCAGATAAGCGACCGGATGCCCCATGTGGATTTGATCGTGGGGACGCAACAAATCTACCAACTTCCGGAAATGGTTGATCGCCTGGCACAGCAGATAACCACAAGAGAAATAGCCACTAATCTGGAAGCTTCTTTTGCCATTCCTCCTTTTCAAAAGCTTCTTGTCACTGCCCCCCCCTCTCCTGCTTCATCAAATTTTAAACGATTCATTACTATTATGCAGGGGTGCAACAATTATTGCAGCTACTGCGTTGTTCCCGGTACTCGCGGCCGGGAGATCAGTCGCCCCGTGGCTGATATTCTCGAGGAGGTGGAGATTTTGACCCAACAAGGGATCAAAGAAATCACCTTGCTCGGACAAAACGTTAATTCGTATGGTCGAACCAACAGTGTGGCTGATGTAGATGTTTCTTTTCCGGATCTGCTTCGGCGTGTCGCTGCTGTTGCAGGATTACAGCGGCTCCGTTTCACTACGTCGCACCCCAAAGATCTGTCTGAAGATCTTATGCGTTGTTTTGCCGAAATAGACATTCTTTGTCCTCATTTTCATCTGCCGGTGCAATCCGGTTCTAATGCTGTACTGAAGCGGATGAATAGAAAATATACCGTTGAGTCCTATTTGGAGAAAGTAGAAGCACTTCGTCGGTTTTGCCCTGATATCGCTTTAGCAACGGATATTATCGTTGGTTTTCCCGGCGAAACGGAAAACGATTTTCAAGCAACCATGAATTTGCTGACCACCGTTCGTTTTCACAGCTCCTTCTCCTTTAAATATTCCGACCGTCCCCATACCCGCTCCTTCGATTTTATGGATAAAGTTCCGGAAGACGTGAAAAGCAGACGGCTTATGGAATTTCAAAAAATGCAGGATACTATCTGCCTAGAACGGAACAACGAATACATAGGAGTGAATGTCGAGGTAATGGTTGAAGGAAAAAACGAGACGGTATACAAGGGCCGTACACCGACAAACAATATTGTCCATTTTAACGGTCAAGAGCAAGTGTTGACGCCCGGCGACTTGGTCCGAGTAACTATCAACCATGCCGGTAAACATTCACTGAAAGGAGAACTTTTGACAACCTGAAAGGTTGCGCCCCTCCCTTCACACACGCAAAGCAAAAAATGAATGATCTACACGCGCATATTTTTTCAGCGAGGTCGCGTGGGTTCCGGTCGTGGCATATTCGTCACGCATAGGTGTTGGGGTATAATGGTGTCACTGTCACCGACACGACAACCCCTTCAAATTGCAGCAAAAACGAGTTACTATAATTGTCAAAAAACCGAAGCATGCCCTGGGCATTAATTCCGATACAGCCAGATCAATTTTTTTTACAACCGAAATGACCCTGAAAGGTAAGGTTTGACGTAGATATCAGCACGGACTGCCACCTGTAAATATGTGGAAACATGAAAGAGTTGGTTTACAAACTTAACCCTTCAGTTTAAATTTATAAAAGAATTAAATATTTCAGGACGCTCATCATGCATTATCAAGGCACCATCTATAGACCACCCAGTGAAGCCCACAGCATTCTCCTTCAGGTTACAACCGGCTGCTCCCATAATAAATGCAGCTTTTGCGGAATGTATAAAGAACAGCGTTTTTCCATCAAACCTGAAGATCTCATTTTTGCAGATATCGATTATGCTGCCAGCCATTATTCTCATGCCACACGATTGTTTCTTTGTGACGGCGATGCACTGATCCTTCCCCAGAAAAGACTTCTCACGATTCTTGAACGAATCAAAAAACGACTGCCCCGGATCACCCGAGTCGGTATTTACGCAAACACCAAAAGTCTGAAATCGAAATCGATTGAGGAATTGAAGGATTTACGTAAACAGGGAGTTGGTATCGTCTATATGGGGCTGGAAAGCGGCGATGATGTTACCTTGACCGCAATGAATAAAGGCGCAACAGCCGCACAGATGATCGAGGCTGGAAAAATGGCGAAAGCTGCAGGACTGCAGGTATCAATAACTGTTTTGCTTGGTATTGCCGGACCAGAACGTTCGGCAATCCATGCTACTGAGACAGGGCGAGTATTAACAGCGATCGATCCGGACTATGTCGGCGCACTGACCCTGATACTAGAGCCTGGAACCTCCCTCTACGCCGACCACCAAGCCGGTCGATTTGTTTTGCCGGATCCTGTTGTCATGCTGCAGGAGTTGCGGAGCATGATTGCTACCACTGAACTCAGCGGAGGACTTTTTCATGCCAACCATGCCTCCAACTATTTGCCGATCCGAGCAAAACTGCCAGAGGAAAAGGCGCAAACACTAGCGCTTCTCGATCAGGCTATCAATGGTAATTTTACATTAAAACCCGAACACCTCAGGGCCTTGTAACGTTCCGAGTACGGATACGACGTTGCAGCTTCGCTGATGCCGCAATACTTGAGGTTAAGATTTCCCTCCTTGGTGTGCGGTACAGATCTTTCAATAAAAATTTGATAACGACCTCGGCGTAAACGTTGCCTTTCCTCGCGCACTTTACAATTTATTCAGAGATAAAGCGATATAGGGCCAGCGAACCAAGTCGTTCGCTTTGATGTTAGGAGCGGTTGCTTTCCATGCCGCTGATCAGCACACAAGGTCTCAATAATAACCTTTCCTTTCGCTATAGGCCGCGAATGTCGCGGTACTAATCGCTGCAAACCCTTCAACAGGGGCAGCAAAGGCAAAGTCTCCATCCACTGAAATTGCAAGGTGTCACTGTCACTGGCGCTACACTATAGACCCATGGCTGCTTGCATTTATTATCTCTGTTGATGGCGTTTTCAGCTTTGATTGCAAAAAATATTTTTGATCCGCGTGACGACAAGGCAAGCTCATCAACTCAACACTTTGTTCAACACCCCAGGTTTCCTTTAAAGGCCACACACATGAAGACAGAACAACACGATGACGACAGGATTGCCACTATTGCAACCGATTACATAGAGCTGGACAAACTGCTCAAACGAGAAAATCTCACAGCCAGCGGTGGTGAAGCCCGATATCTGATCAGTCAGGGACTGGTTCAAGTCAACGGTGCAATGGAAACAAGAAAGCGAAGAAAGCTCTATTCAGGCGATGTGGTGCACTTCAATGCGATCCAGGTGCAGGTGGTCAAAAAATAACCCCTGCTCCGTGCTGTTTTTTTTCAGTGGAACAGGGGTGGTAATATTTTAAGGGTAGATTCCTAGAGGGTCAGCTTCTGTTGCACCTCTTTATAACGGCTTTTTGTTTTTTCGAGAATTTCTGCGGGTAGAGGTGGAGGCGGAGGCTGTTTATTCCAATCCAGCGACGAGAGATAGTCGCGCAGAAACTGCTTATCAAAACTCGGTTGCCCTTTGCCAGGGATGTATTGATCGAGCGGCCAGAAACGAGAAGAGTCCGGGGTAAGGATTTCGTCTATTAACAGCAGGGAATCACCATCCAACCCCATCTCAAATTTAGTGTCGGCAATGATGATCCCCTTGGTACGAGCATAATCAGAGGCTCGCTGATACAGCTGCACACTGATCGCAGCCATTTTATCGGTAAGCTCCTGCCCGACCAGCTCCCGCATACGCTCAATGGAAATGTTTTCATCGTGCAATCCCTGCTCGGCCTTGGTGGAAGGCGTGAACAGCGGTTCGGGGAATTTATCTGATTCTCGCAAACCTTGCGGTAACTTGAATCCACAGACGGTGGTATCTTTTTTGTAAGCGTTCCAGAATGAACCGGAAATATAGCCCCGGACAATGCATTCGATCGGTACGACCTGAGTCCGTTTAACCAGCATAGAACGGCCTTCCAGCTGACTGCGATACTGGTGGCAGATTGCTGGAAACTGGTCGATATCGGCAGTGATCAAATGATTGGGTACGATATCGCCAAGCAACCCGAACCAGAACAACGAGATCTCTGTCAGCACCTTGCCCTTGCCGGGGATGGGATCAGCCATAACTACATCGTATGCGGAAACCCGATCGGTAGCGACCATCAGTAGTTTATCTTCATGGCCGGGAATCTCGTACATATCGCGAACCTTGCCACGGTGTAATAATTTCAAATCCGGACACTCGGTGGTAATCACAGCGTCACTCATCTTTTCACTCCTGATACAATTGGTTAAACAAAATTGGTGCGTACCGCTTACTGTTGTTGCTGCAAGGCCAAAAATCAAGCGTCTTTACAATGTGCCACCGTCCTTGACAACATTTTTTCGCACCTTACTATTCTCTATCATTGAAAACCATCAACCCCACCAAGGAGGTGCAACATGGCATTCATCCGATTTGCTGAACGTCCGACCTTCCGTAACCCCTGGGCCGAATTTGAAAGAATCCGCCAAGGACTCGACGAACTCTCCCGTACCTACGTCGATAAAGGGAAAGGACAACAATCTGCTAATGTCTATCCCGCGCTAAATATTTACGAAGAGTCTGACCGGCTGATCGTCACCGCTGAATTGCCCGGCATCAAAGTTGGAAATCTTGATCTCTCCCTTGAAGGGGACACCCTCACCATTCAGGGAAAACGTGAAAGCAGGCAGAATGAAGCGGGCATCTCGTATCACCGTCGCGAGATCGAATCCGGCAGTTTCAGCCGAGGCATCACGCTGCCGGTCAAAGTGGACGCCGACCAGGTTAGAGCACGGCTCAATAACGGTATTCTCACCATCACCCTGATGAAGGCCTCAGCTGCTGCGCCCCGTCAGATCAACGTAACCGCCGAATAGGAGAACACTATTATGACTGAGCAGGAACTGAAGCTTCAAGAGAAGAAAGCGGCAAGCTCGGGGGGTGAAACCACAAAAAATGAAGCCTACTTTGCACCGCATGTTGACATCTTCGAAACGGAAAAAAACGTAACCGTGATTGCCGATATGCCTGGAGTGACCCCCGAGGGAATCGATCTTTCCCTTGAAGACAACGTCCTCACTATTCAGGGATACCGATCTTTGGAGAGTCAGACTGGACGAGTTCTTCTTGAAGAGTACGAAAGCGGTCATTATCTCCGGCGATTCACGGTTGCCGAAACCATAAATCAAGATAAAATCGAAGCTTCGCTTGTCGATGGCGTGTTAAAGGTGTATCTGCCCAAAGCGGGACCGGCGCAACCGAAAAAAATAGAAGTTAAAATCGGCTAGTTGAGTTCCTCTCGTCTCGCTGATCCAAAAGAACAAGAGCCGGCCGTAATCAACGTGCCGGCCGGTGTTCTACCAATTCCTTGCATGCAGGATTGGTATAGCCGACCAGTTCGGCTACCAGTGATCCTACCACTATTTTGGACCTTATTTCCACAGGGACCCGACAGGTATCATCAGTAAGCCAGAGAATAGTGTCGCCGTCCTTGTCATACAACCCTTTGAACTGCATCCGTGGCTGCACTTTCAGCGTTTTTTTCTCGCCGAACAAGGTTTTTCGCTTCTCCCTTCCCAACAGAGCAACCTGAACCTCATGGCGTTTTTTGTCCACAAAGGTGGGAACGATAGTACTCTCCCCTTCCCTGAAGACAAGCGCCCGGGTGATGATAAATGAGGCGAATTCGTTATACACCGTACCTGTAACAGTAAATTGCTGCTTCGGTTCTTTGTTTTTTTGATAGCTGACATGCCGAAGATTTTGGTCGTACAGTGTCAGACGAGTGGTTTTCCTGCCGTACCCTTCTTTCTGGTACACTTCATACCTGTAAGGCAGTTTCATGTGACCGCTGACAAAACAACGAAAGGTATCGTCTACAGGGTAAATTAGTTCCAGCGGGCCGTAATCCTTGACCTTTGCTGAAATGTTATAGGCCCCCTTCCTTTTCTTTTCAGGACGGATATTCAGATAGATATCCCCTATTTTCATTCCACCGCTCCAGGAAACGGAATAATGCAGCGATTCGGTACCGGAAAAAATCGTTGCTAAAACTGCGTCATCCACCTGGGACCGCTGAAGGGCCAGACGATCGTTCGCGGCTCCTGATTCTGCAGCGGAATGCACCACTGGCAGCAAGGATAAGACCAATACGGAGATAACGGTACGCAAAGAAGATATCATGAATGCTCCGTTGCCAGAGCAAGCCAGGTGGCGACAAAAAGGGTCAGAGAAATGAGACCGTTCATGGAAAAAAAGGATTGGCGGATGCGTGATAAATCCTTGGGAGTAACGATGAGATGCTGGTAGAAAAGAGCAAAACCGGTGACCACTATCCCACTATAATACCACAAATTCAACTCCATTTGCAGGCCGGTCAGCGTGAATAGAACAAAAGCGACGGCATGGAAAACGACTGCAATCCGGAAGCCGTTGCGTCGGCCAAAGATTGCCGGCATGGAATACAACCCGGCCTCACGATCAAAATCAGCATCCAGGCAAGCATAGATGCAGTCAAAACCAGCAACCCAAAAGAGGACTCCCAGAGATAAAATCCAGGGATATCCCTGTAGAGTTGCGGCCACCGCTACCCAACCGCCCAGTGGAGAAAAAGCCAAGGCCACACCGAGCACCACATGACAAAGCCAGGTGAACCGCTTGGTTAGTGAGTAGAAAAAAGTCAACGCCAAGGCAAGTGGTGCAATCAATAACGCTGTAGTGTTGAGCATATAGCAGGAAAAGAAGAACAGCACCGAAGCAAGAATGACCATGCCCCAGGATTCCCAAAGGGTCACTTCTCCCGCAGGCAGAGCCCGGTTAGCAGTGCGCGGATTGGCCGCATCGAAGCGGCGATCGATAATTCGATTAAAGCCCATGGCACTGGTTCGGGCTCCGACCATGGCTAACACAACCCAGAAAAAAACCATAAAATCAGGAAGTCCTCTTCCAGCAAGGAAAGCGCCCATCAGAGCAAAGGGCATGGCAAAGACGGTGTGCTTGAATTTGATCATTTCAAGCAACGTTGCAATTTTCTTCCACATAATTACATTCCTTGCCAACGGCTACTATTCACGGTGGGAAGGGAGATCTTCAAAAGGTCACAGATGCGGTTGGCAAAAGCGAGAGCCATCTCATCGAAATTTTTTGGTTTGTTGTAAAAAGAAGGCATCGGCGGGCAAAGGGTCGCACCGGCCTGATGGGCAGCCAACATGTTTTTGAGATGGGTACGATTCAAAGGGGTTTCCCGTACTGCGAGGATAAGCGGTCGTTGCTCTTTCAGAGTGACATCGGCACAACGATGGAGCAAATTGCCGCAATACCCGTTGGCGATTGCTGCCAGACTTCCCATGGTGCATGGCAAAACGACCATGGCATCGTAGAGTGCAGACCCAGAGGCAGGGGGAGCAGTGAAATCGTCCGGTGCAAACCATTGTGACACTTCAGGCAGTTGCTCGGGTTCCAGATCCAGTTCGAACCGAAGCACCTTGCGGCCAGCCTCGGACAGTATCCCATGAACCTCCGTCTGCGCTGTCGCAAGCAATCGCAAAAGTGCCGGCACATAGAGCATTCCGGTGGCACCCGTAATTCCCAGGATAATGCGTTGACAGCCAGCCATTTACTCTTTGACCCCTATGTAGATAGAAACAATGCCAAAAGTGAGGGGGATTCGTGTTGCTGTTGCAAACCCCGCCTTTCGCATCATTGAAAGCAGTTCTTCCGGTTCGTAAAAAGCAGCAATAGAAGAGGCCAGATACTCGTAGGCCTCTTTGTCTCCTGAAATCAACCCGGCAATGGTCGGAAGGACACGGTTGAGATAAAAATTATAGAGCGGTTTGATGATAGGATTGGTGGGTCGGGAAAATTCAAGAATTAACAATTTCCCTGATGGGCGAAGGATGCGATGCATCTCCTGCAATCCCTGCAGCGTCCGTGACAGATTGCGCACACCAAAGGCCACCGTGCAGCCCCAGAACGAATTCGTCGGTGCCGGGATGATCTCACCATCACCACAAGCCGGGAAAATACGTTCGCTTCGTCTATCCCGGGGTAAAGACCCAGACCCTGCTCGCAACATATCTTCACAAAAATCAATCGATAGCACCAGCCGCTTGGGGGCCTGCCTTGCTAGTTCCAACGATAGTGGCAGTGTCCCGGCACAGAGGTCCATAACCCAGCCGCCGGGGAATTCCCGCAACAGACGCACGGTCCGCCAACGCCAATATCGATCAATTTGCAGCGAAAGCAGCGAATTGAGAAGATCATACTTTCCGCTGATCGAAGAAAATTTTTCTTTGACAAACTGCTTCTTCTCATCAGAGGGTTTCATGTTTTCCATTAACGTATTCTAGTAACAGTTTGATAAAAGGTTTAAACATTCATTCACTTAAATATCTTCAAAGGCAAGGTTGCTGCCAAAGCCTCTCCTCTGTCCACCAGGTATTGAAAAAACCGCTCCAATGCTTGCAATTTCTTCGGAGAAAGATCGTGTTCAATGCCCATTAAATACTGCGAGCAGGTCTCACAATCCATGGGAATACGTCGTGCGACTCGATCGCATATTTCAGCCATTCGTCTGGCGCCGTGTTCCCGACAGTCGACGAGAGATTGTCTGATGCTCCTGGCGGTTTCAGGTTGACTGGCCAGAAATTCTTCACGAACCGCGCAAACCGAAAAAACAAAAGGAAGGCCAGTGTTTTTGTACCAGACTTCGCCAAGATCCAACTGCACCGGATAGCGTTGTTCGGCTCGCAACCGCAAGGCGTCATCACCAATGGCCAGCACCGCGCTCACGCCTTCAGTTTTTCCCTGTACACTATAAACATCGCCGATACTGTACAGGGGATGGACACCATAAAACTCTTCGAGCACGATCCGGACCAGACGAACGGAGGTGTCTGATTGTCCGGTCAGCATTACCGACTTCCCATCCAGGGCGGCAGGTGGCAACTGAGAAAACAGGAAAACGCTGCCCACCGGCCCCGTAGCGCTTATAGAGAGGCCAGCCAGGATCTGATAGTATTCCGGGTTGGCAGCGTAAGCATAGGAGGAAACAAACCCCATGTCGATTTCATTTGCCGCCAATAATCGGTTTAACTGGCTCGGTTGTCCCTCAATAATTTCCCAATCAGTCGGGTGGTTACGCTCTTTCCATATTTCATAGATTGGCGCGGTATTGATGTAATTAACCATGCCGATACGAGCCATGACGTATTCCTTCAGTGGATGATGCGCACCGGTGCGATTGAGCTGCCGGTACTCACTAGATGAGTATAGACCTGCGATGCCCTCGTTAAATCAGCAGGCACAGGAACCGCCAAAATGTCAACATCCTTACCCGTTTCAAGCGTCCCGAGACGACCGTCGAGGCCGAGAGCTTGAGCACCCCCAATGGTCGCCATGCTGAAAAGATCGGAGGCGTCAATGTAGGGATGCTGTTGTGCCAAAATCTGCATTTCCCGCCAGATTGAGAGTTCAGGATTACTGGCGAGGCTGTCCGTGCCCAAAGCAGGCAGAATACCATTTTCCAGATACTGCTGCACCGGAGCTTTGCCGGTTCCTAAAAATTGATTACTGCCGGGGCAAAGGCAGACGTTACACCCCTGCCCTGCCAATATCCGTATTTCTTCGGATGATACATGGATGCCGTGGATACAGAGGGTTTTTTCGTCAAGCAGTCCCAGATCATGCAGATAGGTAACAGAGCCGCTCTTGTTACTGGGAACAAAGGAATCATCCCAGAATCCACGTTGACGAACAAAGTCCACCATTTCACCTCTTCCCTCCCGGATCATTTGTCCTTCAGCTTCCGGCTCGGCTGTATGAATCGGAAAAATATGATCAAGGGCATTCGCACGGGCCTTCAACGCCTGTAATAAGCGAGGATGCGTAGAATAGGGGGCGTGGCCCGAACAGAGGGCAGCATCAGGTTCCTGTTGCAAGCGCAATAGATTTTTTTCAAGGGTAAACGTTGCCAGACCGAGATATTCCTTGAACGGAAAAAGTGTGCCGGGAAAAGTTGCGGCCAAGTTGCGGCTGATCGAGGTATTACCGATATCAGCGAGTGCGCTCACACCGCTGTGATACTGGTCGTTTGCTGCCTGCAAAGCCGCCTGCTCCGCAAGTTCACCAGTAGCGCCCAAGGTGTCGCGAAGTGCAAGTAATTGACAGATCCAGCTGGTGAAACTTCCTTTATGCGTTACGGTGCTGAGTTTACCCAGATGAGAGAGTTCCAAATGGTGGTGTGCATTGATCAGTGCCGGCGTCAAGGCGGATGAGTGATGAATGAACACTTCTGCCCGCGGGTACTGACGCAGTAAGTCCTGCTGATCGCCAACGGCGATAATCTTGTTTCCACGGAGCGCTACGCCACCGTTGGGGATGATCGAACGGCAAACCGGTACAACCCAGGGAGCGGTATGGAGACGAATGGAATCGAGGGTCATCAGACGTGGGTATAATCCATCAAGCGCTGTTGCGGTTGAAAACCAGCATCACGAACGAGCC